>DBYI01000077.1 GCA_002310115.1 Ruminococcus flavefaciens | reverse complement strand
TATATAAACTCATATTTTGCAAAAAATCCGCAGATGGTTCTCGGTACAATAAAGCAGACAACCCATTTTGATATGCTTACCTGTGAACCGAATGAGGGTAGAACACTGCAAGAACAGCTTGAAACAGCATTCCGTCAGCTCAATGCTAAGATTACAATAGAAAACCGTGAGCGTTCAAATCTCGAAAAGAGAGGATATATTGAACCTTGGGGTAAGAGCTTCACATATCAGATTAAGGACGATAAGGTTTACTACAATTTAGGAAACGCAATGGAGGAAGTTGAGGGCAGCGATAAGACAATAGCAAAGCTGAAATCGCTTTGTGAGCTGCGTGACATCACAAGAGAGCTCCTTAACAAGCAGCAGTCCTATGTTCTCGATGAAGAACTTATTCCTCTCAGGAACAAGCTTAACGCAAAATATGATAGCTTTGTAAAGGAAAACGGTGAACTCAGCAGCAAGAGTATTAAAAAGCTTTTCAGTCTCGATGCCGATTATCCGATACTGGACGCACTGGAGCATATTGATCCTGATACGAAGAAAATTACAAAGGCGGACATATTCACAAGAAGAACTGTAAGTCCCGTTGCGGATATTACAGAAGTTGCATCGTCAGAGGAAGCTATGCAAGTATCACTTGATAAAAAAGGCAGAGTTGATATATATTATATGGCAACGCTGCTTCAAAATAAGTATGAGAACGCAGAACTTTCAGAAATAATGGAATATATCACTGATGAGCTTCTCGATAAGGGAATGATATTCCGTGATCCAGAGAAGATAGCAACAGGAAAGCCTTATGCTGAGATAGTTGACAAATCTGAGTACCTCTGCGGCAATGTTCGCAGAAAGCTTGTAATGGCAGAGACTTTCGCAGAACAGGATAGCAGCTTTAACAGAAATGTCGAAGCTCTGAAGGAGGTAATTCCAGAGGAGATAGGAGCTGCGGAAATAAGTGCTGACCTCGGCTGCACATGGATAGATACAGCGGATTATGAGGAGTTCATGCGTATGCTGAGTGGCAGAACAGAATATGACTCAAGGAATTTCAGTATTCGTTTCTCGGATATAACAGGAAAATTCAGCATAGAAAACTCCAAAACAAAGAACATATCTGCCTTAAATCCGAATGAAATATCTACATACGGAACAGAAGATATGAATATGTACCATATCTTGGAAAATCTGTTGAACCAGAAAAAGATACAGGTATTTGATTATTTCCCTGATCCAATGGATAACAAGAAGGTAAAGTCAATATTAAATAAAAACAAAACACAAGTTGCTCAGTCTAAGGCAAAGGCTATTAAGGAAAAGTTTGCCGAATGGATATTTGCTACAGAGGAACGCAAAGAAAAATATGTAAAGCGTTATAATGAGAAGTTCAACAACCTTGTGGGACGTTCTTATGACGGTTCACACCTTACTTTTGCCGGAATGGCAAATGACTTTAAGCTCCGTCCTCATCAGCTCGATTGCGTAGCACGAACCATATACGGTGGTAACACACTTGCGGCTCATTGCGTTGGTGCTGGTAAGTCTGCGGTAATAGCAGCATCGGTAATGAAGAAAAAAGAGCTTGGTCTTATACACAAAGCTTGTGTTGTAGTTCCGAAGCCGCTGACAGAACAGACGGAAAGAGAATGGCGTACAAGCTTCCCCGATGCAAAGCTCCTTGTAGTCGATAATAAGGATTTATCAGACGAAAAGAAAAGAGAACTCTTTACAGCTCGTGTAGCTACCGGCGATTATGATGCTATCATAATGTCACAGGAGCAGTACGAAAAGCTTCCAATGTCACCTCGACATCAGGCTGAATTTCTGCTTAAGCAAAAAAATGAACTGCTTGACTTACTTACATATAACAAAAAAGAAAATGGCAGACGAGATCCTACTATAAAAGAAATAGAAGCTTTGATTAAAAGGATAGAGGCAAGAATAGAAGCTATTTCAAATCCTAAATCAAAGTCAAGAGGTAAAGACTCGCTGCTTAACTTTGAGTCACTCGGCTTTGATTATCTTGTAGTTGATGAAGCTCATGCGTATAAGAACGGTTTTGTTTCAACAAAGATGGGCGATGTATCAGGCGTTAATACAAGAGAGTCTGGTCGTGCCGGCGATATGCAGATGAAGTGTGATTACTTCAACAGTGAACTTGGCAACGGTCATATCTTATTTGCAACAGGAACGCCTGTTTCAAATTCAATGACAGAGCTTTATGTCATGACACGTTATCTTCGCCCTGGTCTACTGGAGGACTGTGGTTGCGCTCGCTTCGATGATTGGGCGGCTACATTCGGTATGATAAAGACACAAAACAAGAAAACAGCAACAGGAGAACTCAAATTAAAGACCTGTTTCGCAGGCTTTAAGAACAGACCTGAGCTGATAAAAATGTATAAGGACTTTGCAGACCTTATAACGATAGACAAAATAGCAGCACCTGACAAAGACGGTAATGCTCCTACGATAGTAGTGCCAAAGGTAAAGACAGGTAAACCTCAGATAATTGAAGTTGAAGCAACACCTGAGCAGCGAGAGATAGTTAAGGACTTTGCAAGACGAGGCAGAGAAATACAGCTCGGCAACGTCAGACCTGATGAAGATAACCTGTTGAAGATAACAGGAGAAGCTCGTCTGGTTGGTCTTGGAAACAAAGCTGTTCTTTCGGTTTATCAGAAAAATAATTGGGAGCCGCCTATCGGATTTGTTGCTGATGATAAGTCAGGAAAGATAGATAAGTGCATCGAAAATGTTGCGGAGATCTACAAGAACAGATACGACAAAAATGCAGTTCAGATTATCTTTTCAGATATTGCAGTCAACAGCGATGACGGAAAATTCTCAGCTTATGAGTACATCAGAGATGAGCTAAAAAACAAAGGAGTGAAAGAAGATGAAATAATTTTTGCTCCAAAATCCGACGCAAAGAACAGAGCTGATATATTCAGAGACATCAATGAAGCGAAATATCGTGTAGTCATTGCAAGTACAGGAACGCTCGGAACAGGAGCTAACATACAGAAAAATTTGTATGCATTACATCACCTTGATATACCGTGGCGTCCGTCAGATTTTGAGCAGCGTGAAGGAAGAATTGTCCGTCAGGGCAACCTCAATGATGAAGTTGAGATATTCAATTATGTTACAAAGGGTACTCTCGACAGCTATTTGTATCAGGGTGTTACCGATAAGGCAAGAGGAATTGCACAGCTCTGGAACGACACTTGTATCAGCAGAACATCAGAGGACATTGACGAAAAGGTTCTTACATTCGGTGAACTTGAAGCAGCTGCGGAAGGCAATCCGAAGCTGAGACAGTACTCAGAATTAAAGAACAAGATAGACGAATTACAAGTCGTTCGTGCTGAGTATAACCGTGAAACAACAAGAGTTGAGCGCAGAATTAAAGAGCTGCCTGAGACAATAGAAGCTAAGAAGTCATTGATAGCAGCTGCGAAAAATGACTTGATAACTGCTAAGAAAATGCAGACCAATGGTAAGCTTGAAGAACTCAAACTCATCACTCACGATAACAGAACACTTACAGAACGTAAGCATATCAATAGTTATCTTGCAAAGCAGATACAGCTCAGAATTGAAAAGCCTTATGATGAAACTCCGTCATTCAAGGTAGGAAATTTTAAAATCACAGTGGCTATGAGTTCAGACAGAGCGCATCCAGATTTTGCAATCAAGGGTGAAAGAACTGCCGCTTACAGATTAGGAGTAGGCGTTGGAGAGAACACAGATAACTGTCAGCGACTCATGAATTTCTTTGATAAGGGTATCGAAAAAATAATAGAAATTGATACACAGTCAGTAGAAAAAGATGAGACAGACCTTGAACAGGCAATAGAGAGAGCTGCTACAAAATTCCCAAGTGAAAATGAATATCAAGAGACATTGAAAACATTTGAGGAACTTGAAACAGAACTCACGATGGGCGGTTATCTCGACAACGGTGAAGAAATCTGCGGTGCAGATGACTATGGAACTTGTGAAGCAGACCGCATAGACAGTAACGTAAATTACGATGAGGAAGATCTGATACAGGACGAATACAACAGCACATTATAAGAAAAAAGTTATCAAGCACCATGTCAAAACATGGTGCTTGATAAAAAAATCAGTAAGGAGGATATGCAATGAAAGAACAAGAATTTGACGAGTTAGTTGATAAAGCCCGAACCGCTGACCTTGTAGATTATTTCAGGACAAGTGGTTATACATTAAAAAAAATCAGCGGAGAAATTTACATAAATGAAATAAAAGGACTTACAATAAATCCTGAAACAAACAGCTGGTTCTCACACTATAATCAGGTAGGGCGTGTAAATAATTCTATTGATTGTCTTACAATTATTCTTGATAAAACATTTAAAGAAGCAGTGTATGAGCTAACAGGTCAAGACGTTTCTCGCACTCATTCAAGTAATACTTACGATAAAAAAAGTAAGTCGAAAACTTCTCAAACTGTTAAGTCAAATGAAGAAACAAAAGAGAAAAAAGAAATGGTAATGCCTGAACACGCACCAACTCAGCGTAGAGTGTTTGGCTATCTACACTCAGGCAGACACATACCAAATGAAGTTATTCGTGAGCTTGTCGATGCAAAATTATTGTATCAGACCGAGCGTGATATTAAAGGGACACTGCAAGGAAAAGAACAGATTTTCAAGAAAGCAAATGCAGTTTTTGTTCACACAGATGATAATGGAAATGCTGTCGGCGGTGAGATACAAGGACTCGATATTCGTAAAAGATACAAGGGCATGGTCGCAGGTACAGGAGAGTCTTTCTTCAAATTTGTGCCGGTGAAAGAAGCTAAAGTTGTAAGAGCTTTTGTGTTTGAAAGTGCGATAGACCTCATGAGTTTTTATAGTATGTGCA
>DBYI01000062.1 GCA_002310115.1 Ruminococcus flavefaciens | reverse complement strand
TCTGAAACTGTAAAACTCGGGTTATAGCACACGAAAGCAGATTTTGCAATATGAAAAAGCAAGCCGCAGTTTTCCCTGCGGCTATTATACTTATTAAACGATTATTTCAGCAATTCCTTTGCTCGTTTGTGAATCTGCTCCTCGATGAGTTTCAAGCGTTTGCTGTCGAGATTATACCTTGAATGGCGCTTAAAGCGGAAGTCGAGCAAGCGGCGAAGTCCTTCTCTGTGTCTGTTGCTTAGCACATGTTTAGCAGTGCCGATGAAGTCGACATACACGCACGGCACAAGCGTATCCGCATAATCACTGAGTGCCTTATCGGAGACAATATCGTTCCTGCCTGCAAGATTGAACAGTGAGTTGCCGTGGTCGAACAGCGGCGCAGGAGCAGCTATCTTGTTTGTGCGGTTATCCACCAGAAATCCGAAGTTTCCGAAATGTCTGTCCACGTTGCATATTATCGCATCAAGTACCAGCATATCATCAAGTGCGGCTATGAACTCCTCGCCCATTGACTTGTAATAATCGCGGACAGCTTTCATTCTGCCCTTGCTGACAAGTCTGCCTATCGGCATAAACGAGTAGTCCTTGCTTGTGAACAGTTCGCAGGTGGAACACAGCTCTCCCTGCCATTTTGACAGTCCGTAGGAGATAGCGTTGATACCAAGAGCATCTGCTATCTGAGCGGCATAGAATTCTGAATACGGCTCGTTCCGCCCTTGTAAAGTCGTATAATACCATTTTCTCTGCGCCAACACTTAGGCAGCATACCATTAGTTGTGAACTCTGGGCATGATGCAAGAGATGTTCTCACAGAGCTGCCATAGCCAGTGAATGCGATAAGTCCCAGCATTCGGCTGAACCTGTTCTCATACAGATTATACTGCGAGAAGCTGCCCTCAAAGCCTTCCTCAACAACCCAGTAGCATTCGTTCAGCGACAAACCTTTTGATACGTTGAGTATGCTCATAGGGCGATTGAGATTTAGTCCACATTTACTTAGAAAGCTGTGGACGTATGCACGATTCTTCGGTATAGTCCTGTGTCTCAGCCAACTTGAAACGCTGTCTCCGTCAATAGTCATATCAAGAGGCAGCAACGCCTTTTTTTCTTCATTTACCCAGAGAATATCTATCTCGGGTGAGCTTGTATCTTCTGTTGCTGTGAAGCGCATCAGCGGAGTATCAAAGTGTCTAAGTTCGTAAGTCATGGCTCTGCCTCCTTTCGTTTAGTGTAGTTATTATACCACAACAGAGCGATTTAATCAAGAGCTTTGTTAAAACAATTTTATGCTATATTTTAAACAGTTTCGGATAACTCGCTGCGGTTTTCAACAAATACATAATTGGATTTTGTCAGCAGCCATTTTCGCAAATTGTTTTAAGCGGTTTTACCACGAAATCGAAAATTGTCAAGCGCCATTCAAAAGAAAGACCCTTATGTTCACATGTTTTATCCCGTTTCTGCCGAAATCAATTTCATACGTAGAAACAAAATACTTAGAAAAGTTATCGAGCATCTTTTTCGTAACACTAATCACAGTTATAACTGATAATCAATAGATTTTTTAGATTTTTATCAGTTATAGCTTATAAAATCGGAAATCGGTTCTTATTGACTTTTTTACATAGATAGGGTATAATACAATTAACAGAACCCGACACGCCTCTAAGCTATGCGTACCATGTCGGGTCGTTTAATTATCAGGAGATAGTAGGATTGATTATATCCTAATCAATCTCTGATACTCCCCCATTTCCAACTCACCGTCCGCAGCCTTCTGCCGCAGCTGAATGGCATACTCTCCCCACTCAGCGAATTCGGACTTGCTCATTTTCTTTTTCATAAAGCGAGCGTAGTGCTGCTTGTAGGCGCGGTTGTAGATCTCCCATACAGGATCGTTCTTTATCTTCTCCGTGAAGTTGTGACGCATAGCGTTGTCGCGGCAGGACTTCGGAGGGTTACTGCTTATCAAGCGCTTGCAGTAGTGAGAGAACGTTGTATGCTTCATGATGAACCAGCGTCCACAGTTGCGGCACTTGACAGGCATGAACTTTTCCTCGATGCATTTAAACAACTCAAAATACAGAAAGGCTCCCAGCGATGTGAAACGATAAGTCTCACAGAGTATGGGACCTTTTTTCGTATCAAGCGGTCAGCCGAGAGTGGTTGACCGCTTTGCTGTTATAATATTTTATGCAGAAGCCTTTCTTGCTTCAGCAGTTTCATTATTGCCGATTTTGCTCATAGCAAACTTGAACACCGTTCTGATAAGCGGCTGAATAAAGAAAAGCTGAGAGAAGAACGCAAACGGGAAATTGAAGCAGACAAGCTTTATCCAGTTTGCAAGGAGAGTGAAGATATTGAAACCTGCATAGTATGGATAGTAAAGGACAGCCGCGAGGAAACTCATGGACGGACACATGATACCGACTGTTGCACAGATGATAGCTGTCTCAAAGAGTACGGGATGTGTTTCTCTCGGATCAAATACCTTGCAGGCGAGTTTGAATGACATCGGGCTGCCTACTGTGATCTCAAGGGTGTAGGCAAGAATAAACTCAATAATGACAACTGCCCATATCGGCAGATTTCTTCCGAGCATATAAACACCGCCCATAGCGTTGACTGCTCCGAGTACGCTGTCTGCTCCGGTAACGTTCATAAGCGTCGAACCGTTTACAACATACAAGCTGTAGAATACATAGGCGTGGACGGTAACGATAACGGTCATCAGCGCAAACATCATTCTCTGTAATTGTGTTCTTGGCATAGTAAAATCCTCCTGAATACGCAGAAACACGCAGTATTCTGTACACCGATCCAAAATTTGCATTCCGTGATCAGACTTATGTACAGAAGTACTGCGTGTGCCATTGCATAGTATTTTATTAACTTTAAAATTATACACCAGATTTTTGGTGATTTCAAGAGCCAAAGAACAAATTCTCCTTTAAGCGCACGGGAATAAGTGAGTTGTTGATTGTTTTTGTGCGTAAATGCAATGATTTTAATGAGAGCTTGCAGATGCAAGTTCACCTATGTGCTGTTCTTTCTTATCCGCTCCGAGCTGCTTGTATGTCCTGATGATAAGGAACATGGCAACAGCAAATGTCAGAATATCCGACACGGGCATGGAGTACAGCACACCGTCCAGACCGAAGAAAAGGGGCAGAATTACTGCAAAGCCTACGCCGAACACGATCTCTCTTATCATCGAAAGTGCAGTAGATTCAACCGCCTTGCCCATTGCTTGCAGAAAGATGAAGCAAGCCTTATTTACGCAGGCAAATATCATCATACAGAGATAAATGCGAAAAGCGTGTACAGCGAAATCGGTATAGTAGCTGCTCTCGTTCGCCGCACCGAATATGCCGATAAGCTGACGGGGAAAAAACTCCACGAAGATCAGAGCTACAGCACCGACGGTTGCTTCCGCTGTCAGCAGTTTGGTGAACAGCTCACGCACTCTCAGGCGAAGCCCTGCGCCCATGTTGAAGCCTACAATAGGGATACAGCCAGCTGCCATACCGACTACGATAGAAATAACGATCTGGAAGAATTTCATGACGATACCGACCACCGCCATTGGTATCTGTGCATACTGCTCCTGCCCGAAAATATTGTCCATTGCACCGTATTTGCGTATCATATTATTGATCGCCGCCATAGCCGCTACAAGGGAAATCTGAGAGAGAAAGCTGGTAAGACCGAGTGTCAGCGTTTTGCGGATAATGGTGCTTTCGGGCTTGAAATCAGGCTTTGCAGGTTTTACGAGTTTCATGCTGCAGAGATACCACACAGCAAGTCCTGCCGTAACTATCTGTCCGATAACAGTTGCGACCGCAGCTCCCATCATACCCCACTCGAAAGCGAAAATGAAGATTGGATCAAGTATCATGTTCAGAACTGCACCTGCAAGTGTCGAGATCATAGCGAATTTTGGGTTCCCATCCGCACGGATAACAGGGTTCATAGCCTGCCCGAACATATAGAACGGGATACCAAGCGAGATATAGAAGAAATATTCTTTTGAGTGGCGGAATGTTTCCTCATTGACCGTACCGCCGAACATAGCGATGATGCCGTCGCTGAATATCAGGTATACAACACAAAGTAACAGGCTGCTCACGATCGTCATTAGGACGGAGTTGCCGACGCTTTTCTTTGCCTTGTCAGGTTCGCCTTTGCCGAGGCTCAGGCTCACAAATGCACAGCAGCC
>DBYI01000055.1:638-2901 GCA_002310115.1 Ruminococcus flavefaciens | reverse complement strand
GTATGAATTAGTAGTTTCATTTCCTCGTGCCATGTCGAGACTGTATGCTGCTTGTACCACCAAAAGAAAGACTTCATCTCAGTACCGTATGAGCCGAAAGGTATAGAGTATTTGAAATAACATGTCAGTGTGGAATCAGGATTTGCAGGTGAAAAAATGGATACTTGTGATTGGTGCAACCTATCTGAAGAAGACAAACAATTCAAGGTATATGAAAATAAATCATGGTCTGTTTTCCTTTCGGATGAACAGGATTATATCGGACGATGCATTTTGGTATTAAAACGTCATTGCAATTCATTGTCAGAGCTTACAGATGATGAATGGGACGAGCTTCACAATCTGGTTTGTAAAATGGAAGCGTGTCTAAAGGCCGTTTTAGGAGCAACTCTATGTAATTGGAGCTGCCTGATGAATAGTTTCTATAAAGAGACTGCGCCTGATCCTCATCTTCATATTCATGTAAGACCAAGATATGATAAGCCCGTTATGCTTAATGGGAGCACTTATACTGATAGCGAGTTTGGTCATCATTATGCGTTGAATAAAAGTGGGGCAATACCTGCTGAAGATAAGGAAGAATTGTTTATCCGACTGAAAGAATGGCTGAATTGTTAAATCTCTTTAGCGATTACTGTGAATGCGGACTTAACAAATAAGTGTCGCAATTGGATTTATAAAACAGGAGAAGCCACATGAGCGAAAAAGAAATTATGACGATAAACAATAATCACGAATATGATCAGCTGCTGCTGAATGTCGGGGAAGCCCTTGAACAGGGGCGTCAACAGGCAGTCTATGCTGTAAACTCTGCGATGGTCCAGACCTACTGGGAAATCGGCAGACAGATCGTGGAGTATGAACAGCATGGCAATGAAAAAGCTGAATATGGATCTGGATTGCTGAATCAGCTTTCAAAGGACCTTACCATTCGTTTTGGCAGCGGATTCAGCCTGAGCAATATCAATAAAATGCGGAAAATGTACCTGACCTATCCGATTTTGCAGACAGTGTCTGCAAAATTGACATGGAGCCATTACGTTGAACTTCTGAAGATCAATGATCCGCTCGAACGTTCCTTTTATGAGAAGGAATGTGAAGAGGAACACTGGGGCGTCCGAGAACTGAAGCGACAGATGAAAAGTATGCTTTTTCATCGGCTGGCACTGAGCACCGATAAGCGGGAAGTACTGAAACTTGCATCAGAAGGACAGATCATAGAAAAGCCCGAAGATATTCTGAAGGAACCATATGTTTTTGAGTTCACTGGATTGCCGCAGCTTCCTGTTTATGAGGAAGGCGACCTGGAAGAAGCTCTTGTCAACAACCTGAGCATGTTCTTCCTGGAACTCGGAAAAGGTTTCACATATGTGGGAAGACAGCAGAAAATGGTGATCGGAGGAAGGACATACAAGGTCGATCTGGTATTCTACCATCGGATCCTGAAGTGCTTTGTTCTGATTGATTTAAAACGTGGAGAGGTTCAGCACGAGGATATCGGACAGATGAACTTCTATTTGAATTACTACCGCGAGGAGATGAATACGGAAGGGGATACCGAGCCTATCGGCATTATTCTCGGAGCATATCAGGACAAACTGGTTATGCATTACGCACTGCAGAATATTACCAATCAGGTTTTTGTAAGTCGCTACCAGTTATATCTGCCGAATCGTGAACAATTAGAAGCGGAATTCAGGAGATTTATGTGCAACGAAGAGGATGCGGAGTAAAGCATGAGATTTAACTGTCGCAAAATATGCGATAGTTGAGGTAGTACAAACAGAATCCAGTTGAGACGGTTGTTCTGCTGTCAAGGAAATGAGGGCGAGTATGAGGAAATAGCTTGAAATCAGGGCATTTTGGGGATTTGGTAGTCAGAAGGAGCGTGGATAAGTTTCCACTGACTGAAAGGGCAAAATCACCAGAATCCGCTGCTGTAACTCTACTTTCGCTATCAGGGACAAAAAATGCAGATTGAGACTATCGGATTGTTGTCATTTGAGGATTATTGAGAGGTTGAAACCCTCGTTCTGTTGTCAAATGGGTCTGTAACTGTCGTTTTGATGTCCGAGGATAAGGAGGATTAAATGGAAGTCTGGGATGCATATAATAAAGAGTTTGAGAAGATCGAAGGAATGACTTTGATCCGTGGAGAGGCGATTCCAGACGGAGTCTATCATCTCGTAAGCGACGTTATCGTCAGACATGCAGACGGCACATATCTTTTAATGCAGAGAGACAGCAGAAAGCACTTCGGCGG
>DBYI01000055.1:0-539 GCA_002310115.1 Ruminococcus flavefaciens | reverse complement strand
GGTCGTGTCGTCAATGATCATAATCACACACTTTACGTTGAATTCCTCTGTGTTACAGACTGTGAAAAAGAACAGGTTACTCTTCAGGAAGGCGAGACCTCAGCGTTCAGGTGGGTTACAAAAGATGAGCTGGTTTCCATGAAGAAAGATGAACTGGTAACAGAACGGATGCAGAGGTTCATAGGTGAATTGCGGCCTTCAAATAAAGTTATCTTAATAGCTGCGACAGAAGATGATTTGCAAACCCTTTGGAAGATGCAGGTAAGAGCTTTTTCAGATATTCTGGAAAAGTATCAGGACTATGAAATGAGTCCGGCCGCTGAGACCTTTGATAAGGTTATGGCAAGATATCGTCAGCCATGGACGACATACTATTTCATCGTTGCTGAGGATGAAGTTGTCGGTGCCATTAGGGTGGTTGATAAAAAAGACGGGAGCAGAAAACGGATATCTCCAATTTGGATTATGCAGGAATACAGAAACAAAGGTTATGCACAGTCCGCAATAACAGCGGTAGAACAGATATATGGTTCCGAGAA
>DBYI01000110.1 GCA_002310115.1 Ruminococcus flavefaciens | reverse complement strand
TGATTAGATTTCCTGGATTTAAACTTTGGAAAACCAATTCTGGGATTTCTAAAAAAATTATTATATGCTGTCTGCAAATTAATTTGTGTATTAGCTAAAGCAAGACTGTCCACTTCTTTCAGCCACTCATATTTTTCTTTATACTGTGCTGGTGTGTTGATTAACCTTTTTCCAGTCTCATTGTAATACTCAATTTTATCAGATAGCATACGATTATAGATAAAACGTACACAGCCGAATGTTTTTGCAAACATGACTTGCTGTTCTGCGTTTGGGTATATTCTGAATTTATATGCCTTGTTTGCCATTCTGCTTCCTTCTTCTATCAATCTGTCCCTGGTTTTCTATGTATTCCTTTATTACTTCTATTGGCGCTCCACCCGTTGTAATAAGGCAAAAACTCTGACTCCAGAATGTTTCTTTCCATAATTTTCCCGTATTTGCGGAAATTCCTTTTTCAAAAGCCTGCTGCTTGCGCTTTTATATGCATTTATAAACTTACTTATCTCTGTGTTTGGGTGTGCTTTGAAAAGTATGTGTACATGATCTTTATGTACCAATTTAAGTATCTATCTTCTGTCCAAGTCTCTTTTGGTAATAGACTTTCCAGATTAATACTACAACAGCGAATGAAAGAAGCTGCGCTATCAATACTCGTATGATCATAATTTCGTCAGTTCCGTTTTCAGTAGATAAATGCAGAAGATTTGTAGCAATACAGTTATTAAAAAAATGATCTGCCATACCAGCATAAAGACTTCCTGTCAGACGATACATCAAAGCCCATTTGACTCCCATTATACCTGCCAGAATAACATATCCGATACTAAGGCCAACAAAACCGCCTAAATTGATATCCCTATCAATAAGATTATGAAGCGGTGTAACTATATGCCATATTCCGAACAACAGCGCCTGAATAAGTATTGCAGCCTTCATAGAATGATCAGCTTTGATAATCCCGTAAAAAAGCCCTCTGAATGTGCCTTCTTCCATAATAACGTTTATTACATTGAAACATACACACATCAGGATAAATCCAATTCCTCTGTGAACCTCAGACTCGCCATTCAAAGAGAATCCAGTCATAAAGAATCCGAATTTAACAGTAATTCCCTGGCTTTTTAGCACCAAATATTCAATTGTATAAGCTACAAAAAACGCCATTAAAGCAAGTAATAATCCTAAAGCAATATTTTGAAGTAATCTGACCTTTGAAAATCCTATATCGTTCCATTGCCACCGCAGAATACGCAAGACAATCCAAAGGACAAAAATACCGAAAAGCTTATTTATAAAGTTTTCTCCGAAAAATGTCTCATCCATCCTTAGAAATATAGCTTCAAAAGCATGAACAACTATCAAAACAATGAATATTGCACAGCAAGTTCTAACAGTGTTTCTTACCATCATTTCCTTCATATATACCTCTAAATAAATTATGCATTTGTAGTCACACTATTCTTGATATAGTCTATAAGTTTAAGTTCTGAAATTACTTCTCCCTCAATTGGATATGTATCCTTGAGCTTCAGAGCGGCCTGGTATTCTTTTTCAGCAGCTTGCACATCATGCTTATACAGAAGATAATAAGCATACATCTGTCTTCTTTTAGAAATAAAAGTCCTGCCTGCATTTGCTATGTATTTCGCAAGCTCATTATCGTATAAAGCATCTATTTCCTCATTAGGAGCTTTATTCATTATTTTGCAGAACAATAACTCAGAACGATTTTCAAGCTGATAATAGGCAATCGTATCATCTTTTGCACCTTCATCAAATTGCTTCTCAGCCTCTTCAAAATTCAGTTTGTCTAAAAATGCACTTCCTTTAAGAATGTTTTCTGCTGATTTGTAGAAACCTTCACTTCCAAGCTCAATAACTTCAGGAGATATCTGAGAAGGAGTCAAGCCATTGAACAGAAGCCCATTGACTTTTAGCATTTTATATACTGCTGTTCTTTCAGCTGGATGTCGTAACATCATCATTATGTTATAGCCGTCATTCGGCACTTGTACCATAAGAGGAATCAAATTAGTTAAACCAAGCATAAACGAAACAAATGCCAATACCAGAAGAAACACCTTAAGAATAATGCTTTCAACGGCAACTGCTATCGGAAACACAATAGCAGCAGTAAGCAAATTAAAAATACCACCGCCTGCATGATATAGTAAAAAAGGAATCTTCTGAGGATCATCACTCTCTGGAGGCATAAGTATACACTGTCCTCCAGTGCCTTTTATAGAGAATTTTTTTAATTCATACTTATTATTCCTTTTGATTAGTGTCAGCGAACCAATTCTGAATAAAAGATACTTATATCCGGATAATAATCCGAATACGAGATGACCGCCTTCGTGTATAATAAGCGAAATCAATGATGCAACAACAAGTGAAATTATTATAGTCAGCAATAATCCTAATTTAAATCCTGGACTTCTGTCTGTTGAAACTCTTTCAATCATTGATAATAATTTATTTGAAAACACTATACCGCCGATACAGCCAATAATAAACGAAATAATTGCAAGTATTTTTTTGTGATTCTTTTTCATACCAAAACCTCCGTTTAAATGATATATAATAGCATTGATTCTATGCTGACGCTTCTGAAAAGCCCTTTAAATTATACACCGAATACACCTTTTAGTCAATAACCGTTATATTGCTGAGGTTAAAATGAAAGAAGCCTGATAGTGTAATGATACTTTCAGGCTTCCATTATTCACGTAAATAGTAAATAACCAATGTTTTTTACTTTCGTATTGCACGCTTCTCCCAATAGCTCATAAAACGTCGTTTCGTTTTGAACCGGCGATGATAAGAGATCCTGAAAGGATCAGTAATGCCATGTTTAAGCAAACTATCTTCCCGCTCCCAGTCCTTTTCAGCTTCTTTTTTCGTCCATCTGTAAAAATCATCGTGAATATTCCTGCTCTCATAGTGCCTGCGATACAAGGCAGATTTTCCATAAAATTCATCATCATTGAAACATCTGCGAAAATGTCTGTTTGCCTTGGCTTTTGCCCATTTTGAACCACCTTTATCAACTTTAAAGATAGGATACTTTTTATAACTTCTGCTCATGGATATCCCCTCCTAAGGCAATTATTCATAGCGATATCTTTTGTTTTCTTTCGTATTCAGGTCTATTGATAATGTAATCAATCCAATTCGTTTGGAGGTAAAATAATCATAAATCGCTATTACACTTTTACTTACTATGATTATACAGTGTAACTATCAGTATGTCAATATCTACTGATAGTGCATTATCACTTATATTGACTTTTTTGCTATTCAATGATATAATTCCTCTATGAGGAAGCATTCGCTTCTGCTACCAAATCTGAAAATCTGGAGGAGTATTATGGAACGAACAATAAAAGCAAAGGATTTGTTTTCAAAAAGATGCCATTGTTCTCAGGCTGTGCTTGCATCATTTGCAGATGAACTTGGTATCACCGAGGAAATTGCTCTCAAAGTTGGATCATGTTTTGGCGGTGGAATGCGTAAAGGCGAAGTTTGCGGTGCATGTACAGGTGCATTAATGGCGCTTGGTTTAAAATATGGAATGAGCACTGTCGGTGATTATGAAAATCAGCAAGTTGCTGATGAATATGCTAAAAAGTTTTTGAATGAGTTTTCAAAGCAAAACGGATCATACCTTTGTCGTCAGCTTCTGAAATGCAACCTTTCCAATGATGAAGAAAGACAATATGCACGTGAGCATGGTTTGTTTACAACAATTTGTCCGAAGCTTATTGAAAGCGCTGTTCTTATTGCTGAACAACTTATGAATGAATCCTAAATCACTTTGAATATCAGAATCATATTCAGTGCATTAACTTAATACGTATAAGCACTTGTCACTATGGCAGGTGCTTTTCTATACTCTTAACCTTGATAATTTCAGGAAATAAACAGCGTTTTCAATATGAGTTACTGATATAAGTACTCATGTTGCAGTTATTATTGCTCTAATTATGATTCTGAATATGGATTGACATCATTGTTTTCCCCACTTTTCCCCCATTAATCGTACATCCAAATCAGAAGTATCTATCAGTTTTTCTGGTGCTTTCTCCTGAGAGTCACGATCTGATGGAATAGAGCCATTAAGCTGAGCTGTTACTGATTCAGCTTTTCTTTGCAGAAACAGCTTCAATTGCTTAACTGCTGAATCAAAATCAGTAGATTTGTAGTGTGCGTTCTCTTCTGTACCAACGATATCCTGAATTTCAGCAATAAAAGTATTTACTGATTTCTCAAGTTCACCTCCCAGCACATACTGTTGAGCGAGTACAGACAGATATTCATGATATTTATTTCTGTATTCATCATTATCAATGATATTCATGAAGAATTCACGCTCGGACAAATCGCACATGAAAGGTGTATCAATTGGCAGATTGATTATTTGTCTTATCTCATCATGATAAGCAATTTCCTTCTTTTCCAGCCATTCTTCCTTATTGAAAGTGCCTTGTTCAATGTCCTGCATACGCTGGCTGAACATTCTCTCCTTATATAACATCCTTCCGCAAAAAGCAAGATCATAATCCCATGGAATAAGACTGATTCTGCCATCACTTTCATAAAGATAAAAGTTATGTGGGGTATCTCCTGTAAGGCCATCCAGATTTACTACCATTGTCTGCACAGCCATGTATTTCAGAACAGCATCAACATCTACGTGGCTTTCAATATTCTGTTTTCTGTGAACACTTTTCAGTGCAGTTTTCACACTGGAGAAAGGAGAACGTTCTATTTTTACAGTGTCTTTTATAAGCTTGTATTTTGACGGCCAGAAACCTGTGTAAGTAAGACTATGCAGCGGTTTATAGAGGCTGCCATAATTTTCACCGAAGTTCCACTTGCAAAAATCCTTCCCTACAGGTTCAACTGCAAGATAGCACCCAAAGTATTCTCCGTTGACAGTAATTTTTGCATAATTGCAAAGCGGTGCAGGAAGTCCGATAAATCTGCACATATCATAAGTTACTGCATCCTTCATTGATGTGGCATCCATGATATTACTGTTGAGTTCTATCATTCTCAGCCAGTGATATTTCTGCTTTTCAAACGCATTGAATTTAAGCACAAGGCTGAATCTGTCACTGCCTGCATCAATCGCAGTCAAAAGTGAATAGACACCTTTTGTGCGGATTCCTGTATTTTTGATTTCTTCACCGTTGATGACTACATCACAGCAATCATATTCCTTTTCCTGCAGTTGTTGGGATACATCTCCTGTGACTGTTGTTTCATGGGTCTTCTGAACGAATCTATTCCAATCAGTCATATTAATCCGGATATCATTCAGTTTTCCCTTTTCAAACAATTCAGTTTCGTATTCAGCTGAGATACCTGTATTCTCATTAGATATATTGCTTTCAGAGCAAGAAACACACGAAAATATTGTGATAACTGCAGCAATTAACACTGCAGGAAGTCTTTTCCGCTTCGCGGATTTTATGTATCTAAGTACTTTATCATTCATAGTTGTTTCTTAACTAATACTCATTTATGTTCTAGTGTAAAAAGCTATTCCCATTATTATTTATTCCGAAAAAAGATAAAGAAGTGCATACAATAATTTGCTCATTAACCAATAGAAATAGGTTTCAGATGCAAAACCCTATGACGTGGAATCCTCATATAACAGTCATCTTAATATCTTTCACGATCAGAAATAAAGCGTATAACAGGATATACCATGAATGTGTATGTTCATACTTATTTATTATTCTGTCTCTCATTATCCTGTGATTTTATAAATCCGAAAACAATAATTGATACTATAATATAGCCAATAATACCAGGTAATGCAGCTTCAACTCCAAAATTACCACCGGTAAACAGCTTGCTTCCTGATTCAACCGGAATAATGACATATGAATCGTTGCCGGATCCATTTACTATTTCACCAATTCCAAAGATACCCCCGATTATAAGAGTGTTCCACAGAGTATGTGCCAGGGCACCGGGATAAACAGTGCCCGATTTCAGCGCCATTGATGTAAACATTACTGCTACTGATGATCCGGCTAACAAAAGAAGGATTAGATCTGTAAGATCAAAGGTCTGCATATTCATAATATGCACGCTTGCAAATAAAACTGCAGGTACTATTATCGCTGGTTTTACCCCTAATGTTTTCTTCATGTAACGGAATATCATTCCTCTGAACACCACTTCTTCAGTAATACCAGCTGAAATGCCTGCTTCGAAGAAACCAGCCACAACTGAAGCAAGAAGCGTTCTTTCCTTAGCTACATAAGCTTTACCCGGTAATACAAAGGCATAGAAAACAAGTACTGCAAGAGGTAACACAACGGAAAGAATAATCAATCTGATATCTATTCTTTTAAACCTGATTCCAAGTTCTTCAGGAGAGATTTTCAATAGCTTTGAAGAAACGATCCATGCTAATACAACTGTAACGATAATTCTTACAATGCATGGGATTATAATCTGTAAGTAATAATCAGAGAAAAGCTTCTGAAACAGCTCCCCTACCACCCCACCAATAATAAATACACAAATTGATAGTACTATCACTCCGATGTTTTTAAATATCTTCATTGGAACCTCCATTTTAATAAAGCCCGGCAGCATTTTTTAATTATTTAAACAAATGCTCTCAGGCTTTAATCTTGTTTTCAGACTTTTATATATAATGAGAAAACCGATACATAAAGCAGTATCGGTTTCACATAAATTACTTTTTCTTTGACTTTTTCTTAGTTTTAGAAGGTTTAGCGTTGACTTGTGTCTTTAAAGTAGCGCCAGCCTTGAATTTTACTGATGTTGAAGCGGCAATCTTGATTGGCTTTCCATTCGCCGGATTACGTCCATTTCTTGCAGCTCTTTCTGTAGTCTCAAATGTTCCGAAACCAACGAGCTGTACCTTTTCCTTCTTCTGAAGTGTGTCAGATACAACATTTACAAAAGACTTGAGAGTTGCATCAATATCCTTTTTTGAAACACCTGTTTCGCTAGCAATTGCTTCAATAAGCTCAGCTTTATTCATTAAAAAACCTCCTCTGTTCATTTTATCTGATGATAAAATGAATTAATATTGTAGTTATTATAGCACCTTATATGCGGTTTGTCAAGGTATTTCCGTGTTTTTTCCCAATAAATTCATCAATAAAATGCAAAAATTGTGTAGGCTCTATCATAGTCTCGCAGTGATTCACGGCGAAAAATCGCAAAAATCACCGTATCTGCCGGAAATATGCTGCATTACAAGGAATTCACTGATACTCTCTCTGTCTGCATAAAAGACACGCATTCAATCTGAAAATGAAAGCTTGTTAAAGTCAGCGTATCCTGAAGAATTTCTGGATTCAAAGTACATTCCGGCTTTCAGAACAGTATCACAGACCTTTTCATCTTCAAACCAGTATTCCATGAAATCACCCAGGTTGATTTCGTTTTCAATATGGCCGTATTCTCCAAGAATAAGTGGATTTCCCATACGGTACATCTCTATGCTTGTTCGTGTTTCAGATTGCTTATGCTTCAACATATAATATTCTGTACCGTTTACAGTAATACTCTCAGCATTTGAAGGGATGCAGATTGGCTGATCATAATCATCATATTCATTAATTGCTGTCCAGCCTTCATAAATACTGAAATCACAGGAATTATAGCCTTTTATCAGAGTACCGCACAACATAAGATCCGAGTGACCGTCTGATTTTATATCAGCAGAATAACATATATTAACGTCATTGCATTTTTTCCTGTTATGGTTTTCTGTGTAGTCCACAAAACTACGGAGGTAGTAGTCTTGTGAATTATTCCACTCGGCTGTCAGAGAACCGTCTTTTCGTACTATTGTCTTCTGGCTGTCATCATTATCCTTTTGACCTGATACATATAAACAGCGTTTTCCGGTTTTATCGGAGAAATAACTGTCTCCAAGGTATAATGCCGCTTCATTATCAGAAACAGGTATTTCATCGGATATATTCAGAACATATTTACTGATAAGGACAAGATCACTCACATTGCTCCTGAAATCACCGTTCACATCACCTTCTGTTACTATTTTCTCGTCTCCGATAGAGGCTATAACAGCCTTGCGACATACTATGATATCAAGGCTGTCTACTGCACCGTCTTCATTAAGATCACCATGAATATCTGGTGGAACAAACTGATTTGTTATTTGATCATAATTGCCGTATGCTATATAGAAATCATCGATATAGAAACCAGCGGTTTCAATAACATCATCATATGAATAGAAAAAGACTATTTTGTATTTGCATGTAGGATCATGATCAAAATCAAAGTAGATATCCCTTATACTTGTCCATTTTTTTGCTTTGCACATCCGTTTCCCGATAGTTACTGTCTTTTGTGACCCTAAAGGATAATCCTGATATGCGATTATATCTATATTAACTTTTATATCTTTATCCGAATTATTAAATATCCTTGCTCCCGTCATATAACATTTTATACTGTCATCCGAATGCTTGGGAAGATCATATGGATCAAGCTCATAATAGAAACCTGTTCCATGATATTTATCCTGCATCGGAATAAACATTGAATGCTTGCCGGTATAAAAGTATTCATCGCTTATTTCAGCTGACTTTTCAGAGTTTATAATGCCAGTTTTATCATCTGCTGATTCAAAATCGACATCTATGATATGGTCGTTATCTTTCACTGGAAGAGGATCGTGAGCTTCATAGGGATATACAATCTTAGGCGGACCAAATACCTGTTGATCAGATATATCTACGATTGTATCCATTGAGTTTAATTTTGCACAACCAGTACTTCGGAATGCTTCGACCATAAACTGAATTGAATCAAGATACCCAAGTTCAAAACCTGCATCCGCCCATGCTTTAAAATGAGCAGCAAGATCTATAGTACCTTTTAGATTTGTGAGCTTCCCCGGTTCCATAGGAGAATTTCTGGCAACACTCCAGTAAATAGGATAATATCTGTCTTTGGGTATATCGTGCTTAATCGTCATGTATATATCATATTTTTTGTCATCAACAGTTACGGTTCCCTTGCTCTTTTCACTCTCTCCAGGAGGCCGCCATGTTCCCCATGCTTCAACAATGTACAACTCTGTCATAGGAAATGATAACCAGCCGTGTACTCCTAGAATGTCACTTCCGTTCAGAATAGCGTCTATGTCATATTCTATCTTGTATTCATTAACGTTTAAAGCACTTACAGTATTGCGTTCATAACTCTTTCCTTTATAAACACAATAATTATAAATATCATCCCAGCTTGTATCAAAACCGTTATTTGCAGTATTTTCATATTTATACTCGCCAGTGTAGTTCTGATTCCAGACATCATAAGTATAACCGTCAATCTCTACACTTTCCTCGAAATCAGCAGCATTTACTACTAAACTGCTTTTGTAAGAAAAATCACCTGGCTTTGCAGAAAAAAGGCAGATAGCAGAGATGAAAAAGGTTAAAATCCTTTTAGGCAGTTTATTCACATCAAATCACTCCTTCAAAACTATATATTCCATATAAGGCATTAGAATATGAGTGTAAATTGCAATTATTATGATTACTGCCACAAAGAATAGTACAACTATTAGCCAATATTCTGTTTATATTATATCACATTAATCCTGTAAAAGTAAAGAGGGCGACACTGTTTTTTCCTTATTCTCGATAATATCTTTGACAACCAGCGATATTATTGAATTTGAATCAGAACCCATAAAAAACGGGAGTATGCTTTGAACATACTCCTGTTAACTGTATTAGTCTGTCAAATAGAAACACCTTGTATAAGTGATCTCAATATTTTCCACATTCAGAGTGATCCTGTTTTTGGGGAATAAAGCTGAATAGTTCCGTTAAGATCAACGCTATTAAGGCTAGTATCTTTTCCTTTACATAATAAACGAACTATAATTCAGCTTAAAGCGAAGAAATCTGCACCAAGCTCATTTCTTTCCGAATTGATCTTTGAAAAAGGAACTGCTTCCCTGCCGTTATAAAAATACAGATCATAATCACCATGCAGTGTACTGCTGTAAATATATGAGCTTTCACCTATAGGGCAAATATCTGAAAAGTCACACTCTGCTTTATTAAACGGCAGTCTTATAGTCTTTCTGCCGTCAAAACGCATCAGCTGATCATGATGATCAGTTTTGCTCAGCCATTTTGTAAAGTACACGTCTTTTCCCATAACAACAGGATAATAGGCATTTACTCCATTCTCGCTGTATATACCTCTGCGTTTATTGTTGCTCAGATCCAAACGATATATAGAACCCAAGCCATTTTTATAGCCTGCATAATATATGTATTTCCCGTCAGAAGAAAAACAAGGCATTGCTTCCTCGTATATATCATCAGTAAGCATCGTAACATTTCTGGTCTGAATATCTAAAAGAGCCAGATCATACTGGAAGTCGTTAACTGTGCTGTTCCATTTTCCACGCTTGAATACTATGCTTTTCCCGTCGGGAGACCATTTGGGATCTTCGTTTCGAAAGCCGCTGTGATCAGTCATATTGACAATACTTTCATCTCCGGCGTTATATATGTAAACATCCCATTCGTCTGCTGCAGTATCAATAGCCATAAATGCAACTTTATCCGGATCCGTGCCGAAGCTGCCATTCATGGCATGAACAAAGTTTCCTTCTATCGTTCTTATTCTTCCATTCGGCTCCATGTAATACAGACAGCTGTCCATAGCTGAATAGTCGGTGTAGCTGTGCCACACGAGCCCCCCCTCCGGAACATGACTTGTTTTATTAACCGGCGCTAATGCCATAACCGATGCTGACATAAATGCCAAAATTCTTCCTGTCATATTTAACTCCTTCATTACAGTAAAAATGAATTGCATAAATAATATTCCAATAATCTAATTATACCACTATTATCACTACATATCAAGTAGGCGATAACATCTGATAAAACCAACAAGAACATACATTAATTCAAATTATTCTTTACATTACGCTAAAGAAGATACCTGTTATAATATGACAGCCTTATTCGCCTGACAGGGTTTAAATACATTCAAAAAATCAAGTACCGCATTCAATATACAATGATTGATGGAAGCTATGACTGCGATGCATTGATGATTCTTTAAGTCAAGAAACATGATATTACAATATATATTCAGAATACATAACTGACAGAAAAAGAAGTGTCCTTTTGGCAATCAAACTGTTATATATATTCACTGTCTGATCATGAACTGCACTACAGATTTCACTGCTCATGACGTGTATTATCAAATAAAATATTATCTGCACAATGTTCCTTAAGATCGTTCCAGACCAACTTGTCTCCTTCCAGAGTAAATTCAGCTGATCCATCAGTGTAAGCAACAGTATCAAAAGGCCTGAACTCACCTTCATTTATTTCCTTTACATCACTGGTAATTTTGGTGCCATTGCCTCTGCATACTAGCTTTCCATTGTCATATTCAAGCGTATACACCCATGATTCATAGGTATTTAAGCTTCCGCCCCATTTGATTGTAGACTGGTATAATCCATTGCCGATTTCCAGTATTCCGATATAAGCCCTTCCATACTCCCAGGAACCGGCAAAAGCTTTCCCCTGTTCACCAGGATCAAAGCCCAGACCATCTTCACTGTATCGTTTTACATAACGAAAAACATCGTCCCCTCTCATAACAATATCTGACTTCTCATTTTCACCATCATCTGAAAATGACTTATATAATTCTCCGGAGTCAAGATACATACAATAGGTGTTTTCAGCAGTATCAGAATCAATTTCTCTTCTTACATATCCGCTTTTGTTTTCAAGTCCGCATCCCACATATGATGTAAACTTACCTTCTTTCGTAATATGGAATATAAAATCTTCGTTATTCACGCCGTCAAGATACCAGTATCCTGCTAATTCAGTATAATCTTCTGTAATATCATTATCAGAAGTGGCAACTTCAGTATTTAGTTCTGCACCGGTTAACATAATAGTTGTATCAGTAACAGTATCAGTTTCAGTTGCTGCCTCTGCCACATTTGCAGAAACTACAGGACTTTGAGGATTAGCCAACTGATTTTTAAAATCCTTGCTGCAGCCTGTCATTACAGCTGCCACAGAAATCATTAATGCAAATATACTTACTTTTTTCATTTTTTCCTCCAATGTTTTAAGATAGTTAATGAGTGTATTAGTACGAAATAATCAAGGTTCTTTGCATTATTAAATACCCTTGATATATTCTGAACCTGTAAGTTGCTCTGTAAATATCAGCTTACATATATATAATCGCCTCAAAGTATTCTAGTGTTACATTTACATATAATTTTTTCTGGAATATTTTTATTTTTTCATTTCAAATCCTGCTGATATTCCAGATAGATATTCTGATTAAGGCATTGCCAAATCGCCTGATCTCAAACTGTATAGTTATTGCAGTTCTCTACTCTTCTCCATGCCAAATATGCAACTGTTTAGGTAATCATACGTGTTTTGAATAGCATTTTTATGTACTTTTTAACAAAATTACAATCAAAGAATCACATTTAACCATATCGTAATCTTTGTGTCACCATTTTGTAACCCGTTTTTAAGGCAAAACCTGTATAATTTAAACTAAGCATGTTATAGGCAAATTTTTTGAAAGAAGAGTGATAACATGATCAAACTCAAAAAACTCAAATCAGCCATCATAAGCGGCGCAGTTGCTGCTTCCGCATTTGTTTCACCTTTTGCAGCAATGCCCCTCTCTCTATCAGCAAATGCAGCAGATGGCGACAACTACGCAAAACTCCTTCAGTATTCCCTCTATTTCTATGATGCCAATATGTGCGGCGACAATTCCGATTGCGCTCTCTCATGGAGAGGCAATTGTCACACAGACGACGAGGTTCCAGGTGGTTTCCACGATGCAGGTGACCACGTAATGTTCGGTCAGCCTCAGGGCTACACTGCAGCTACTCTCGGCTGGGCTTATTACGAGTTCAAGGATGCTTTCGATGCAACTGGACAGACCGCTCACCTCAAGGTCATAACAGACAAATTCGCTAAGTTTTTCCGTGACGCAACTGTCCTGAACGGAAATAACGTTTCAAAAGTTCTTATCGAAAAAGGCGAAGGAAATACGGATCACTCATACTGGGGCGCACCAGAGACTCAGGGCGACAGAGGACGTATGCTCTGGTCCACAGGCGGTGCTGCAAACGTAACTGCTGAATATGCAGCAGCTCTTGCAGCTAACTATGTAAACTTCGGCAATCCCGATGACCTTACTTATGCTAAGGCTCTTTACAACTTCTCAAAGCAGAATCCTGCAACTTACTCTTGTGAGTTCTACGGAAGCGGCGAGAGCGGATCTGCTGACGAGCTCGCATGGGCTGCAGGCTGGCTTTATCTCGCAACTAAGGATGAGGGATACCTCAACGACCTCAAGAATGGTCCGCTTGGCTACTGGGTAATGAACTGGGAGAATGTTTCACTCGGTGCAGGCGTACTCCTCGGATCTATTACAGGCGACTGGTCACATGCTCCTGAGCTTGGCAATCTTTCAGGAGACGGATACAAATTCTATGACAAGTGGGGTTCAGCAAGACACAATGCAACAGCACAGATGTGCTCACTCGTAGCTGCAAAGCACGGCAAGGGTGACGCAGGCTGGGCAAAGGGTCAGATGCAGTACCTTACAGGTGACAAAGCATTTGCTAATGGTCAGTCATACTGTCTCGTTTGCGGATTCAAGCCGAATGCTTCAAAGAATCCTCATCACAGAGCAGCTTCAGGAACAAACAGTGCTGCTGAGTCAAATGACGGAGTACAGAACAAGTATACTCTTATCGGAGCTCTCTGCGGCGGTCCTACAGATGCTAACGGTACTTACAATGACGTTCGTTCAGACTATGTAAGCAATGAGGTTGCCTGTGACTACAATGCAGGCTTTGTTGGCGCAGCTGCTGGTCTCTACAGCACATATAAGACAGGTTCTACCGAATCAAGCATTGAAGGCGTTACAAAGGTATACGGTGGAGGCGGAAGCTCAAACACCAACAATAATCAGCAGCAAAATAATGACTGGAATAATAACCAGCAACAGAATAACGACTGGAATAATAACCAGCAGCAGACTAACGACTGGAACAATAACCAACAACAGAATAATGACTGGAATAACCAAAATAACAACCAGCAACAGAACATTGACTGGAACAACTGGAATAATAATCAGAACAATAACTGGAATCAAAATAACGATTGGAACAACCAGAATCAGAATAATGGCTGGTACAACTGGGAAGTAACCGACTGGAGCAATCAGAACAATAACCAGCAGCAGAATAATGACTGGAACAATCAGAATAACAACTGGAACCAGAACAATGACTGGAACAACCAGAATAACAACTGGAACCAGAACAACGACTGGAATAACCAGAATAATAACTGGAACCAGAACAACGATTGGAACAACCAGAATAACAACTGGAACCAGAACAACGATTGGAACAACCAGAATAACAACTGGAACCAGAACAACAATTGGAACAACCAGAGTAATGACTGGAACAATAACCAGAATCAGAATAATAGCTGGTACAACTGGGAGGTAAACGACTGGAATAACCAGAATAATAATCAGCAGCCGAACAACGACTGGAACCAGAACAATGGCTGGGACAACTGGAATGATAACAACTGGAACAATAATCAGAACCAGAATCAGAACCAGAACATAGACTGGAATAACTGGAATGTTAATGACTGGAATAATCAGAATAACAACCAGCAGCAGAACAATGACTGGAACAACCAGAACAATAATCAGCAACAGAACAACGACTGGAATAACCAGAATAATAACTGGAACCAGAATAACAATCAGCAGTCAGTAAACGTTCAGGATTATGGTACTGCAATGGATTCATCAGCAACTATGGTCGATGATTTCCGCGACGGTTCTGCTTCATACTTCATTGCATCTGACGGCTGGACAAACGGCGATCCATTTGACTGTGGCTGGTACAGCTCACAGACTTCTTTGAGGGACGGTGCTCTGAATCTCACAATAGGCAGAGACAACTCAGGCAAATATAGCTATGCAGGCGCTGAGTACAGAACAAACGCCTTCTATCACTATGGTTATTATGAGACTTCAATGCAGGCTATAAAGAATAAGGGCGTTGTATCTTCGTTCTTTACATACACTGGCGAGTCTGACGGTAATCCATGGGATGAGATCGATATTGAGATCCTTGGTAAGGACACTACAAAGGTTCAATTCAACTACTACACAAACGGTCAGGGCAACCACGAGAAGATGTATGACCTCGGCTTTGACGCTTCACAGGGCTTCCACACCTACGGCTTCGACTGGCAGCCTGATCACATCACATGGTACGTTGACGGAAAGGCAGTTTATACTGCATACGATAACATTCCTAAGACTGCAGGCAAGATAATGATGAATGTATGGCCTGGAAAGGGCGTTGACGAGTGGCTTGATCATTACGATGGAAGAACTCCTCTCACAGCCCGTTATCAGTGGGCAACCTACAAACAGAGCGGTAACTCAAACAACAATAACAATCAGCAGCAGAACAACGATTGGAACCAGTGGGACAACAACCAGCAACAGAATAACGACTGGAACAACTGGAACAACAATCAGCAGCAGAACAATGACTGGGATCAGTGGAATAACAACCAGCAGCAGAACAATGACTGGAACAACTGGAACCAGAACCAGCAGCAGAACAATGACTGGAACCAATGGAATAATAACCAGCAGCAGAATAACGACTGGAACAACTGGAACCAGAACCAGCAGCAAAACAATGACTGGAACCAGTGGAATAACAACAATAATAACTGGTGGAACGGCTGGAATTAATCGGATATTCTTCCTTCTAAGTTGTTAGATACAATAAAGTTATATATAAGTCCATATTGCTTAAAAGTATCAAAAACTATACTATTCTAACATGTGAAACGCTCTCAATCTTGGGAGCGTTTCTTATATCTTAACAAGTAAGCGCCAACTAAACCCATCTGTATAATTAAGAACGCCGAGGAGATTATGCTCCCTCGGCGTTTTTTCGAATCATTTACTATCGATTACTATCATTTACTCCCACTTACTGTCACTGCCGTTTACTATCACTTAATCTCATCATATGTTTGCCTACAGTATTCTGTAATGATATAGCAAAATTGGATTTGACATTTGTAGTTATAATGTATATAATAAATTTTATAATGTTGGATTAATCAAGTAAAAATTTTGGTATTTGTATTCATTGCTTTTGATATAACAATATATAATTCAGTACTGAAAACTCAGGGGGTGATATGTTATTATTTATAAGTGAAACCAATATTATCACTGTTTTATGTATTGTTATCAGTATAAAAATAAAGGAGTCAGATCATGAAAAGTTTTATCAAACAATGCAAATCTTTGATCAGCGGAACCCTTGCGATGACTGTAATCATTTCAAATCTTTCAATTCCTGCAGTAGTTCAGGGAATATCTGTTCAAGAAGCTGATTATGATATTTCATCAACTGATATAACAGCTTTTGATGAAGTTTCAGTTATTGATGGCAGTATTGATTTTGTTACAGAATCATCTATTGCAAATGACAGCTTTGTATCCTCGACATCTTTATTATCAAACATTCCTTCAGTTACGACAACAGTTTTATCGTATGCTTCTGATAATTCTCTTTCTTTAAAAAAAGCTTCTATGGCAGAAGAAAACGGATACAAATACTATATTTCTAACGGTAAAGCCGTAATTGACAGCTATACCGGAGAGGATTCTGAATTAGTAATCCCTGACACACTTGGTGGATTATCAGTAACAGAAATCGGCTATGCTGCTTTTGCAGGAAATAAGAATATTGTATCAGCAACAATTCCTGAAACTGTATTACGAATCAATCACGATGCATTTAATGGATGTATAGCTCTTGAGTCCGTGATTTTACCTGATAGTATTACCAGTATTCAGGATGGTGCATTCTCAGGCTGTATAAAACTGAAATCAATCCAAATTCCTGATTCTATATCACGAATTGAAGACAATACATTTATGGGTTGTGAAGGGCTTACAGATATCAGTCTTAATTCTACAATAGATTATATAGGTAAAAATGCCTTCGCAAAATGTATTTCACTTACTGATTTCAATATACCTGAATCTGTTACTGCTATTGGAAATATGGCATTCGTAGGCAGTGGACTTACAAGTATTGAGATACCTGAAACTGTAACTTCTCTGGGATATTCAATTTTTGCTGACTGTCAAAGTCTTAAAGATGTTAAATTCCCTGAAAGTATAACCATTCTTAAATCAAGCAGTGATAAAGGAATGTTTTCAAATTGCTCAATGCTTGAAAATGTAGTTTTATCTGAAACATTGACTGAAATCGGTGATTATACATTCTCAGGCTGTACTTCGCTCACTAACATAAAGCTTCCTGAAACTGTAACCAAGATTGGAAAAGGCGTATTTAAGGATTGTATACATCTGGATAATTTCAGTATTCCTGAACTTGTTACACGTATCGACGACAGTACTTTCTGCAATTGTACATCGCTTTCTTCAATTGATATTCATGATGGAATAGATTATCTGGGAATCTGCGCTTTTCAGAATTGCGACAGCCTTTCAGAGATTTATGTTCCATTATCTGTTTCATATATCGGAGGCGGTGCATTCGCACAATGTGATGTCCTGAAAAAAGTATCTCTTCCGGATACAATAACAGAACTGAACAGCAGTGATGATCTTGGATTGTTCACAGATGACATTGCACTTACAGATCTGAAAATACCAGTTTCCCTTAGCACTATCGGAAGCTTTTCATTCAAGAACTGCCGTGCACTTAAAGAAATAGCTATTCCTGGAACAGTTGCAAAGATTGAAAAATCTGCTTTTGAAGGCTGTTCAGCTTTAACAGAGATTACAATTCCTGAAAAAGTATCAGTGCTTTCTGAGAACGCTTTCAGCAATTGTTCTTCACTTACCAAAGCTGTTTTGCCTGAAAAAATAGATATAGTCAGAAATTTCGCCTTCGCTGGTTGTTCTGTTCTTTCTGATATCGGCAATAAAGCAAGCTATTTTAAGTTCGATGAAAACACATTTAAAGGTTGTAATTCACTGAACGATAAGAGGGCAACTGTTTTTAAAGATGACAGTCCTGTTGTAAGTGTAAGTTCAGCAGCAAATATAGTTGGTGGTATTGCTAATTTCAGTGTTAAATACAATCTTAATGACTGGATTTGTTCAGGTATGACCAATAATCAAACAGTTAGTTTTGAACTCAGTCTTCCTGAGGGACTTGTTCTAATTGAAAGCTCTGTTTTTACAGATTCTGATGACAATAAAGTTTCATTTGCTGGAAACAATAGTATTTTTTCAGTTGAAAAGCCAAGAGGAACTATTCATTTCTCAGCAAGAATAGACGCTTACACAGATAGTGCATATATAGTAAAAACGAGAATGTTCTTTAATTCTTACAACTATAACTGGACACAATCACTTCCTGAAATGGCACTTACAATCCCCAAGCTGACTATCTCTGCTCAGAGTACTGTAAGCAATCTGAATTGTGATGTATATGGCATTGCAGAACCTGGCAAGAAAGTCAAAATATATTTTGGTAATAAGATCGTAGGCGAAACTACTGCAAATAAGTATACAGGAAAATATATAGCAACTATAAATCTGCCAAAAAATGATGAATCAAATGAATATTCAATATATGCAGTTTGCGGAATGGAACAAACAGATAGCATTAAAGTTACTTATTCTGTAAAAACACCTTCCATAAGCAAGGTAGAGTTAATATACTGCTCTCATGCTCCTACAAATCTCAACAAATATGATGAAACTCTTGATATTACTGGAATATTCACAAAAGGTGAGCGTCCGGTCATTCAGTATTATCCTGCTGGAAGCATGCGATTCAAGATAACGACTTCAAATTCTGACAGGATCGATACTATTCTTGTCAGAAGTAAAAAAGGCAGCGATTCTAAGTACCTATGGGCTGATTATGATGAAAAGGAAGAAGCATGGATAACGCCTGAAGGTAAATATTTTGATGAATCAAATCATAATTATGTTCCTGGATCACTTAACTTTATAATTATCCACAAGCCTGACGAAATAATCCCGGAAGTTAAGGCACAGAAATTAATAGATTATATCGATCTATCTAATTATGACTCGGAAAATATAAAGATAGATGATTCAAGCTCGATTATAAGACTTAATAGCAAGAGCGGAAAAAGACTTACCGATTGTTATTTTTATAGTGCAGATAAATTCACTATTGATGGCAAAGTTACTGAAACTGATAAAATAGTAGAAAATGCAGAAGACTACGGTTTCAGAAAAGCTTACTCTAAGATTGAACTTGACGGCAAGCTTTTCAATGTTTATTTCAAGACTTTACGAAATTATAACGCTTCTGCCAATGGCCTTGCCGGTAATTTTGACAAATCGGTATTTGAACAGATTGATGAAGCATATACAACATACGGAAAATCACATTATGAAATTGATGACTATTATGCATTTGCACGTGTTATTTCTCCTGATGATGGAAGTGTTCCGTCGCATATTTATATTGAATCTGGCGTTAAGGAACCTAATAATATACAGGATAGGATTTCTTGGTCCCCAGCTCCATTTTTGGACATTAATAATCAGTTTGTTATAAATCCTATAAAAGTATATGCCGATGAAAACGAAGAAGATGATGATAGTGATAATGGTTTTGATTTTGATAAGTTTCTTGATAAGGGAACCGAACATGTTCAAAACTTTACAGATTTCATAGCATCCTTAACAGATGTTGCCAATGAAGAAGGGTCGTTTTTTGGTCCGGTTTATAATTCTATAAGCGGTGGTGCTGATCTGGTGCGGGCAAATACACATGCTTCTGACCGATATGATGAAGTAATGTCGAATCTTAATCCCAATTCTTCTGCTTATGAAACAAACGTTTGGCTTACTGATTTAGAAAGGAACTGGACAGTATTTTCAACATTTATAGGTGATTTCGCTGGCCGTGTGGATTATGGTTATTCTTCATCATTACTTGATGTAATCAACGAAGGACTGGCTGATATTTTCGATTTTCAAAGATATAAAAATGATCAAATTTCGGAATGTTTTGATGCTATCGATGGAGTTACAGGTAATAGTAATAGTAATAGTAATACTGCATATAGAAACGATGGTCATATCAATACAGTAATCGATCCATCAGGTATCGTATATGAAGGTATCAAATCCAATACCGTGAGCGGTGCAGTTGTAACATGCTATATACTGAACGAGGATACCGGCAAATGGGAAAAATGGAATGCAGAAGACTATGATCAGATCAATCCTCTTATCACTGATGATGCTGGATCATACGCATGGGATGTTCCCGAGGGAAGATACTATGTTACATGCGAAAAGGAAGGCTTTGATTTAATTAAGAGCGAAGAATTTGAAGTACCTCCTCCGAAATTTGATCTTGATTTCAACCTTATAAACACAAGCGTTCCTGGTGTGAAGAGTTATACTCTTGGTGAAAACTCAATAACCATTAAATTCACCAAGGTCATGGATATTTCTACCATAAACAATGAATCTGTATCTGTTGGAAATGTCAAGGGCGATATCACTATCGAACCGCAGCTGTATCTGGCAGATGATAAATATACAGATACATTTATAATCAAAGGTGATTTCAGAACTTCTACTGATCTCACATTAAAAATCAACAATAAGGCAAGAGACTATACAGGTACTGAAATCAATGAATATTCTGCAGATATAACCAATGATTATGCTGATTTAATACTTAACGCAAAAACAATTGAACTGCTGGAAAACAGAACATTTAAAATTACAGGAAACAAAGAAATAGTTTCATTTACTTCTTCAGATTCTAAAATTGCAACTGTAGATGAAAAAGGACTTGTAAAAGCAATTTCTTCTGGTGAAGCCACAATTACAGCAGTTGATAAAGTTGGAAAAGAAGCTGTAATAATTGCACAAGTCAAGAACATCGAAAATAGTGATAATGTAAAAAGAATACGCAGTTGGGCAATTATTGATTATCAGGGCAAAACAATGAAAAAAGTAGATAGTTCTGAGGTTTCAGCTGTATCCGATAACAAATTAGAGATCAAGATGAAAGACAAAAACGGTAATATTCTTGATGTATATACAGTTGATGCCGATACAGCTGAAGGAACAAATTCTTCTGGTGAAATAATCGTTCTGCCTCAGACAGGAAACAACTCTATGTTGAATATACTTATAATCTTCGGGGCATTCTCAATGATAGGAATAGGTCTATTTACAGTTATGCATTCTGGTATCTTTCGTCGGAAAGAAAACAAGCACTAAGTAATTGCTGCTTAATACAATTGAGCAGACTAAAAGATATCACATAAAAAACAGGAGATCTTATGCATAGGTCTCCTGTTTTGATTTAGAACTAATTATTAGCAAGAATTTGTTAGAACTTTACGTATAATTCGGATATAATATTACATGTTATTACTTATTGATCAGCACTTTATTTTCGAATAATTTTGTGCCGCATTTATAACAAACAAACCAAAATTATTACCAGGGAGGAACCATTTATGAAAAACAAATGGAAAAAAGCTGCTGCATTTGTAACATCTTTAGCTCTTACATCATTAAACACAGCTGATTTATGGCCAGACTCAAGCATGATCTTTGCAAAAGCCGCGGAAGTAAATTTGCCAACAGGCGAAACGGTAGAAATAGCGACAATCAGCGAAGTGGAATTGGAGAAGTGTGAAGACGAGTCATATTATGACGCAGAGACAAAGACACTTCACCTTAAAGGATATGTAAGAAACGGCGGAGATGAGACAGGCTTAGTATTGCCTGAAGGTGTTGCCAATCGTGACGTTATCCATATTATTGCTGATGAGGGAACGGTGCTTCCTGAAGATTGCAGATGGTTACTGTTGGGGCTTGATTATGTAGAAACAATAGATCTTAAAAATGCAGATTCTTCTAATGTTAAAGACATGTCTTATATGTTCGCAGATAATGATGTATATGATGCGCTATACAAAGAAGAAGTGTCTTTTGTTGTGCCTTGGTCACCTTTAAAATCTATTGATCTTACAGGATTAGATACGAGCAATGTAAGAGATATGAGGGGAATGTTTGCTGCATGTACATGTCTTGAGTCTCTTGATCTCAGTAGTTTTGATACAACATTTGTTGATAGCATGAAGAATATGTTTTTCTTTGATCGCTCTCTTGAATCTATTGATCTAAGCAGCTTTGATACAAGAAACGTTTATGATATGAATAATATGTTTTCTTCTTGTCCTAATCTTAAAATCCTTGATCTAAGCAGCTTTAACACATACTTTGTTAATGATATGCACGGAATGTTCAGTGGTTGTTCATCCTTGACTTCTCTTGATCTCAGCAGCTTCGAGACAAAGCATGTTGAAGATATGAGCTGTATGTTCTCGCATTGCGAGAATCTTTCATATCTTGACATCACCAGTTTTAGAATACCTAGTGTAGTTAACATGAACCGAATGTTTGCGGATTGTTATCAGCTTACATCACTTGATTTAAGTATGATAAATACAATAGATGTTACTAATATGGAGGAAATGTTTGAAGACTGCAATTCACTTGAAACAATAATAGTCAGCCAGTATTGGTCAACTGCGTCAGTTGAGAAGGATTCATATATGTTCTATGGCTGCAAAAGTATTAAAGGCGGTGCTGGAACAGTATATGACGAAGCTCATATAGGTTCGGAATATGCACATATAGACGGTGGCAGCGAGAATCCTGGATATCTCACACTTGAAGATAAAAGTGATATCGAATCACATTATGATGCAGAGACAAAAACACTTCACCTTAAGGGTAATATAAGAAAGGAAAAACATCGTGGCTCTATAGTTCTTCCTGATCGAGACGAAGGACAAGAAATTGAACATATAATCGCTGATGAAGGAACTGTGCTTCCAGACGATTGCAGTTACTTATTTGCATATTTTAGGAATGTGCAAACAATAGATCTTAGAAATGCTGATACTTCAAAAGTCACTGACATGTCATATATGTTTGCAGAACAATCCGAAATACAATACATTGATTTCACTAACTTTGATACTTCAAATGTTACGAATATGGAAGGAATGTTTGCCAATTGGTATCATTCTCCAGATCCAATCGATATAAGTGGCTTTGATACAAGCAAAGTAACAAATATGTCATATATGTTTAAGGGTGTGGATAGTTGCTATTTTGATATAAGCAATTTTGATACATCAAATGTAACAACTATGGCAAGCATGTTCATGGATGAATCTAATTATTCACTTGATTTAAGTAATTTTGACACATCAAAAGTTACTGACATGTCATGTATGTTTGGATGGAATTATTATTTAGAATCTATTGATCTAAGCAGTTTCGATACATCAAATGTTATAAATATGGATGATATGTTCTCAGGATGTTATACTCTTACTGCTGTATACGTAGGTTCCGGCTGGACTACAGAAAAAGTTGTACCTTCCCGCTGGTCGTCTATGTTTGCAGATTGCTTCAATATAGAAGGTGACGCAGGAACACGGTATGATCAATTACAGTATTCCGATTTCAAATATGCTCATGTTGATGGTGGCCAGGAGAATCCCGGATTCCTTTCTATAAAAGAGAATAACAAGGACAAATCATATTTTGATACAGAGACTGGAACACTTCATCTTAAGGGCGAAATAAAATGTGCAGGTGACTATCATGGACTTATACTTCCTACAGAAATAAATAGACTGAAAGTTGAACATATTATAGCTGAAGAGGGAACTATTCTCCCTGAAGACTGTAGCGATTTCTGTGTAAAAATGCCAAATCTTAAATCAGTAGATCTTCATAATGCTGATACTTCAAATGTTACTGATATGAGCGATATGTTCGAAATGCCGTGGAATAGTTGCGCTGAGCTATCATACATCGATGTAAGTGGATTTGATACAAGTAATGTAACAGATATGTCCGGTATGTTTTCAAACTATTCTGGCAAAGAACTTGATATTAGCAGCTTTGATACGTCAAATGTGACAGATATGAGTTATATGTTCTATAATTGTAAATCATTATCATATCTTGATCTCAGCTGTTTTGATGCTACTAATGTTACAGATATGGCAGGTATGTTTAAACAATGTAATTCAATTGAAACTATAATAGTCGGCGAAGGCTGGTCTACAGAGGCAGTATATCGGAATATATGCTCCCTTGAAGTATTCTCAGGTTGTGAAAATATCAAAGGCAGTGCA
>DBYI01000086.1 GCA_002310115.1 Ruminococcus flavefaciens | reverse complement strand
GTCTTTTCTTGACCTTTCTCATCCTCACTGTTTCCAGCTCGAATAAGGAATCTCAAGGGTCGTTACTTTTTTATTCGCATTGTTCAATTTTCAAGATGCTGTTTGCTTTTCCCTTTTTGCGGGACAGCTTTAATATTATATCACAGAAACTTTTCTTTGTCAATACCTTTTTTAAAATTTCTGAGATTTTTTGTTGTCGCTATTAACCGCTTATTCCACGCTGCGCCAGCAGACTCACTGTTTTTCGCAATCTCTCGCGGCGACTTAATTATTATATCACGACGCCGCATCAATGTCAACACGGAATAATTTACAAGCTTAACTGCCATTTTAAATTGAATTGTGTCTATTTTTACTCTTCTTTGTCAATAATCACCGTAATGCAAAGTTCATCAATGTTTTCCTTGAATCTAATTATAAAAGTTCCGTCAACCGAAACACCAGCCTCTTCCATAAGAGGCAGCACTCTTTCCTCGGTTGACATTATATATCTGAACTTCTCATATGTATCAAGATCGGAAAGCTCTACATCTATGGTATTGTTTCCAGAGCTCAGCGCATTTTTCACAATTTCAAGCGCCTGTTCGAGATTATCTGCATGGTGCCCGCCGGATTTATAAACATTCCAGTCGTCTCTCGTGCATTCATATGGTTTGAACAAATCGTCATCGGCAGTATGTGAACGATAAAACACTTTGTCTGGGCGAAGAAAATACTCACTGCGAATTTCTCCCGCAACATCTGTATCCTCCCACGTTACATCAATATTATACCATTCTACACCTATCTTCACCTGATTCCATGCGTGATTTTCACCCTTATCAGTAGTTCCTGTTATGACCTGACTTTCCAGCCCCATCTTTGCCGCAAGCAAATTGAATGCCTTTGAATATCCTTCACAATTAGCTTTGCCCTCAACGAGGCAACCATAAGCAGTTGAAGCGAAACCACCGTCATCGCCTATAACGTATCTGCAATGATTGATGATATAGTTACTTATATATGTAGCGATATAGTAACCTCCACGTATATCACTGCCACCATTTACAGCCTTTTGAACCGCGTTGTTAAGTTCACCTCTTCTGAGCTCAGTATCAAGCTCAGCCTTGTATGCCATTTTAGCCTCGCGTACCTTTTTCGCTGTATAGTACACAGAATCCAGGAAAAAGAACTCTCCCTCCTGCTTTTCGAGTATGCGGAATACCTTTGAATAATCATCGCCTTTGACTTCAAACGGAAGTGGTATTATTTCCATTTCTTCATCGATACCCCTGTACAGCGCCGTATACAATGCTTGTTCCTTTATGCTGAGCTGATCATATACTGGTCTTACAGCAGCTTCCTCACTTGTGAGATACTCTGCGTCAGGATAATTACGCATGACACCAGATGTAAGTCCATAATTCAGCGCAACTGCAATAAACAACAAACAAGCGAATACAAACAGCGTCAATATCACTTTTTTCTTCAAATCAGTTCTCCGATATCATAACAGTGTTGTTCTTTATTTTGAATTGCGGCTGATTTTCCACGAATTTGCTAAATTTTGAATAGCCATATGTCTTTACGTCAAATTCGGGTATCTTAGCACAAAGCTGCTTTTTTAGCTCACCGAGATTATACCCTCTATTGCCATTTGAGCGGACTATCGCTTCAAGAGCACTCTCAATTCGTTCCAAATCGGTCATACTGGTTTTCTGCGAAACGAGTATACTGCTGCCCTCCTGGCGAAAACTGAGTCCTTCAAACTCTTTCAGGAACTGTGAAAACTTTGAATACCCATAGTTTCTAACATCAAAATCCGGATAACGATTTAGGAGCCTGCTTCCCAACTCTCCTATATTTATCTCATCCCTAAGATTTGCATTTTCAGTTATTATGCGGACGATAGCTGATTCAAGAGTTTTCATTTCTAACTTTTCACTCTCTACAGTGCCCTGGATATCTTCATCAGCGAGTATCTCAAGATATTTGAATGCATTACAAGCAGTGCTGAATGGCTTTGGAGTTTTTTGCTCGCCCATTCCTATAACATGCATACCAGACTCACGCAGACGAATAGCAAGCCTCGTAAAATCACTGTCACTGGATACTATGCAGAATCCGTCTACATTATGAGAATAAAGTATATCCATAGCATCAATTATCATGGCGGAGTCCGTTGCATTCTTTCCCGTCGTATAGCTATACTGCTGCACAGGTGTAATTGCATTGTCAAGAGCCATGCTTTTCCAACCAGCAAGGTTCGGCCTTGTCCAGTCTCCGTATACTCTCTTATAAGTTACGACTCCGTAATTTGAGACCTCGTCAAGAATGTACCTGGTATATTTTGCCGCAACATTATCGGCATCAATAAGAACGGCGTACCTCATATCCTTTTCCATTTTCTCACTCCTGTAGTTTCATGCCGTCGCAACGACAAATAGATAGTATTTTTATTATAACATTTATACTTAGTTTTGTATATAGTAATTCCGCACAAAGACGAAGTAACCTCTTTGTGCGGAATATAATACATATTATATTAGTTTTCTCCCTCATAAGAGGAATACTGATATTCATTTATGCCGTCAGAAAATGTTTCATCGCCCCAATCATAATCAGGGAAATAATCCTTCTTTTTGCCTACTGTATCAAAAGAAACTGTCTTTTCATACTCATATTTACCTGTCCTGCGGAATATCACACGCTTGCGCTCACCCTTAGAAGTGACATAATACAGGGTATGTTTCTTATCAGGGGTTTGATACTCCTGCAAATGCATGAACTCGATAGCATTCCTGTTTGTATATGCCACATATCCGAGAGCTCCTCCGCAGAGAAACACAAGAAGAGCCGTAAATATAACTATAGCCCTTCCCTGGCCACCCTTTGATAGCTTCTGAATAAGGAAAAGCAGCGCACTGAGACACACTATAGGTATAAGCGCTAAAAGTGCTATATTTGCAATTATTACCTGGGTAATATCCCCAAAGGAATAAAACTTGCCTGGCTTATCATACCAGTAGAACAGGCGTATCACCACACAGCAGAGTACTGCAAGGACGATAAGCAGCCACTTTAAAACACCAATAAATTTCAGGATCTTCATATTCCTGAATTCTCTTTTCACCTTTGAGGCACTTTCTTTATACTTCCTGCCCATAATTCTCTCCGATCTTAGCTGAAACTTAACTGTATTACCGATCTTCTAAATAAAAAATCCCGAAACCATTGCTTCGGGATTCATGTAATGACG
>DBYI01000058.1 GCA_002310115.1 Ruminococcus flavefaciens | reverse complement strand
CCGTTCCGCAGCACATCGTATGATCGTACTTGGATATGATATAGATGAGATCGACAGGATACTTATTTTGAATGAAGAACAAAAAAGGAGATGCAGAATAATTTTGAAACAGATGGACGAAATATCAAAATATCTCTGCCTGCTGCTGCGTCATCAGCCTGATAAGGCTAAACTTGATATGGACAAACACGGCTGGGTATCAGTTGAACAGCTCATAAGCGGAGTTAATAGTCACAGTCAATATCATATAGACCGTACTATGCTGGAAAACATAGTTTCTGCTGACAAAAAGGGCAGATACCGCTTTGACGCTGAACATGAGAAAATCAAATGCTGCCAGGGACATTCAATTCCCGGGGTAGAACCTGAACTGAATTACTGTGAACCGCCTGAGTTCCTGTATCACGGGACTACAACAAAGGCTCTTGAATCTATCGAAGAAAGCGGAGCTATAAAGAAGATGAAGCGTCATTCTGTACATATGCAGGCTGATGCAGACAAAGCATGGCAATCAGCAGAACGTTGGCATAAGACACCTGTAATACTGAAAATAGCAGCTTCAGAAATGGTGCATGACGGCTATACATTCGGAGTTACCGAGAATGAAGTATGGTGTACAGAAGAAGTACCTGTAAAGTATATTTGCAATAAGATATATAAATTAGGAGAATAAAAAATGCTTATAGGACGTGATCCGTTCATTTTTTCGATAGTTATTGAACCAGTGAAAGAATGGAACCGAATTAATGATAAATACGACTTTGTTTTCTGTAACGGTATAATGCAGTTTTCGCTTCTTGGGAAATTGTTCCCTGCTAATGAAATTCTGAATATAACTCTTGAATGTGCAGTTGGCGAATTGATCCCCAAACTCAGAAATATCCCTGTTAATGACGATGTTTATTATGAGTCTGATATCAGAACTGCCGTAAAAAAGATATATTCGCGTGTTTATACAAAAGATGAAAATGAGGATCGGCGGTACGAGTTTGCACCACAGGAGTTTTTTGATCAAGGGTACGATGTATTCGGAGTACGCTGTTCAACGGACCGAATCGTTCGTCTGATTGCAGCTAAAAGCATTTATGACAAAGACACGGGCATATGCGAACCTGTAGGTGAGATACTGCAAGTATACTTAAGTCTTCCGTATATTGACGAAATGGCACACGAACTTGAAGATTTTATTAAGCAGATTCATGAATCTCCAAGTGAACATATAATCTATACTAATGCAGTAAAGCATATCAGTGAAGAAGAGTCTGCACTGATAAAAAGCGGATTATCTGATACGTTTATAGCTGAGATCAATGGTGAAGAAATCAAAAGTGATGAGGACTGGATATATGCTGTTGCAGAAGCACTCCATTTTCCTGTATATAGCGAAGAAGAAAAAAGATATATTGATTTCCGGACTGGATATCATTCCTCAAGAAAAAGCAATATTACCTTCAATATATTCAATGACTGGAGCACTGATCTGAGCTGGATAAAGGAAAGCAGTATAGTACTGTTTATCACGAATGCAGATAAGATGTATAACAGCGAAAGCATTCTAAAGGATTTCGATGATAATATCCTGCATTTCTGGGAATATGAAGCTGAACGTGTAATAGTCGGAGGAATAAGGCGAAGTTTTTTAGTATATTGTGTTGATTGATATTTAGATTAAGGATTATATTGATAAGCTACCTAAGATACCTGATAAAGCCTGATCAATTGGTTTTGAAAAAAATTTGGATATTTCATTATATTATGGAAAAAACAGCAGCTCCTGTCTCATAAGCATAACAGGAGCTGCTTTCAGTTACCGCAAGATATGCGACAAATCTTTTTTGGCGGTCACACTGAGACTTGAACTCAGACATCGGATTATTCCGATTACTCACGGTTTAGCAAACCGCTGCCTTACCAGTTAGGCTTATGCGACCATTGGTGACGGATGCAGGGGTCGAACCCGACATTTAGAGATTGAGAGCCTCTCGTCCTGACCTGTTAGACGAATCCGCCATATGGTGGGCAAGGTAGGAGTTGAACCTACGTTGTATCAAAGTCACGGATTTACAGTCCGCTGCAATCGCCACTATGCATACTTACCCATGTGGGGTGGTCGAAGGGAATCGAACCCCTATTTTCAGAGTCACAATCTGACGTCCTGCCATTAGACGACGACTACCTGGTGACGGATGCGGGGTTCGAACCCGGCATTTAGAGATTGAAAGCCTCTTGTCCTGACCTATTAGACGAATCCGCCATATTATGTTGGTGGGTAAGGTAGGACTCGAACCTACAGCGTTTCTATGTCACGGATTTACAGTCCGCTGCCTTCACCAATTCGGCACACTTACCCATATTTCGTCACTCATATTCGGGTGACGATTATTATTTTATCTATCGGTATATCAAACATATCCGCCAGTATTATCAGGTTATCGATTGTGGGAACAGCATCTCCACGCATCCACTTGAATATAGCCTGCGGAGTATTGAAACCGCATTTTGCCTGTACATCGGATATTTTGAAACCTTTAGACTTTATAATGTTCTTTATATTGTTACCTGTTGCTTTTACGTCGATTATAGGCATGATAATCAACTCCTTTCCTTGTATTATGATTTCAGACATAGAAAAAACACCGTCTGCTTACATACAGACGGTGTTTATCATTTGTATGGATCACAACACAAAGAAAGTGTTCTCAGAAATGACTAATCACTACGTTTATCTGTATGCATCACAAATAGAGCTTCTTCACTCTCGTGATAGAAACTTTCTTCATAGTGTTCGCTATACAGATATATCATAGTAAACTGTCTCATTTCGGGTAACTCCTTTCATAATAAATATTTTTACAGAGGTCGCTTATGACCATTCCTGTTCTGACTTCACTTGTATTATAGCATATCATTTCTGAAAAATCAAGTAAACCACAGGTATAGTGTATATTAATTTCTCCATTACTGTTACTATCCATGCTTTACCTTCACGCTAAGTAAGTATGAATAGTACCATCTATACGGTAAATACAAAAGTTAACAATCAATACCTATTGACTAATCTCTTTCTCTGTGATATAATAAAAGCAGAACATACATTCTGGTTGCTTGTCAGGAGGTGATTTATGTGTGTATGTCTCTGCGAATAGAACCAAGAGAAATGGCAGAACTCATATCAAAAGTTAGGAAAATGTCACTGGCCTGGAATATGTCGGTAAATCTTGGAAAGAGCTTAAAAATGTCAGGCGACTTATATCCGGCAGACATTGTTCCCGTTCTTGCGCCTAACAAATATGGGCATATGGCTGTATTTCCAATGATGTGGGGATTCACGCATAAATCGACTTCCAAGCCTCTTGTAAACTGCCGCGTAGAGACAGCCGATACAAAAGCTCTATGGAAGGATTCATGGTACAGGCGTAGATGTGTTATTCCTGCCTCTTGGTATTATGAATGGGGATATCCTATGTCTGAAGTTGACGGTCGCAGCATGCTTGAACACCGCAATATCAAAAAAGTAAAGTATGCCATACAAACCGAAGGCTCTGATATAACTTATATCGCAGGACTATATAGATATGAGGAGCATGGTGGAATGCAGGTACCTATGTTCTCTATCCTTACACGAGAAGCAACTGGTACCGTAAAGGATATCCACGATCGCATGCCACTTATACTGGCCAGGGAAAAAATACTTGACTGGATTAGACCTGATGGAGATCCCGGTTCTATTTCAGAGACAGCGCTGTCCAACATGGTATTTGAGAAGGCCATAGAGCACCCACGATTTCCGCCCGAATTGATAACAGCATAATACGCAGTATTTTCAGTTCAGATCATCAATAATATATTTTCAAGATAATAAAGCGGAGAATATTGGAACGTAAAAATCACAAACTGGAAGTATTTGTTATTTTTATGTGATTATCTTTCTTTTTTCTAAGCAGTTCTCTTTTCTGCAGTATCAGATTATAGAAAATTAATGCCCTCTGGCTCAACACTCAGAAGGCATTATTTGCTTATATCATTTAACACGATGATTTTAAAGGCACATAAGCAAATTTAACGATTTGTTCATAATCGTTCCTGCTTAATTATTGAAAATATTTTTCTTATGCAACTATTTTATTTTTTCCCTCAAGCCGTAATTTTCGACGGAATATCGGAATTTACTATGATATAATTAAAAGCTATCTTTTTTGAGTAGATTCATACAATCAATAAGTTCTTGTAAATTTACAAATTGCTGTTGCACTTTGAATTAAAATTGCGTTATTATAAATGTAGACTTTTTGCCTCAAAAATTTATTACGCTAAAGTAGTAATAAAGTTTAAAACGCAACTAAAAAGTCTGGTTGTGTTGCTATTCCAGCAATATCAATTTACACATGTTGAAACAATATAGAGTGAAAAGATATCTATATTCTGTGGTTTCTATAATACAGACTGCTATCAGCATGGTTCTTGAATATTTCAGTTTCTATATTGTTGTCAACATTTATCACTATTCAACAGGAGGTATTTGCAATGGTCCACAATTCTTTCAAAAAAGGGGAAAAAAGAGCAGTATCCTTATTGGCTGCAGCCTCTGTAGCGGCATCACAGTTACTACCAACTGTATCAGTTGACGCAGCTTCAATATCCCCTACTTACGGTATCATCCCTCAAAACACTTTCTGGTGGGGCGACAATACTGCCGATGAGGCAACCGAAAAAGAAACGGAAATTCATTACGGTGACGTAGACAATAACGGATTAATCGACTCTGTCGACGCATACCGTATCAGGGATTACGTTTTGGGACTCAGTACAGATGATATTGACTCCACAACCGCTGATGTAAACCTTGACGGTAAGGTGACTCTTTATGATGCCGACCTTATATTACGACAGTACGCTATATATTCAACAGCTATCAATCAAAATCTTCTGCCATATCAAGGAGAAGAGATCTGGACTTATTACCCTGATCCTGCTAAATATGAGGTAATCAACAAAGGCATGAGCTGGACAGAAGCAGAAGAATATTGTGAAAAGAAAGGCGGACATCTTGTTACCATTTCTTCTTCATTCGAACAGTCACAGATACAGGCTCTTATTGCAGAACAGGGCAGCAACAGGAAGAATAACTACTGGATAGGACTCAAATGGAATGAAAACAAAGAATTCGAGTGGGTAACAGGTGAAAAGCTCGATTATACAAACTGGAATCCGGGAAATCCTAACAACATTGGCGAAGACCAGAATGCCGTCCTACTTTATGGCAATCAGTTCGGAACTATAGGTTCATGGGACGACATTAATGACAGCGGCAATTGCTTGAACGAAGCTTTCTACGGCACAGATAACTTCGGCTTTATATGTGAGTATGATGAATATTTACTCCCAACTCGTCAGGAATGGACAACCTCCGATAGTTTTCCTTGCTCAGGTGTTTACAAACTTGAATGCGACGTGGAGGCTAATTCAGTAACAGTCAGCGATTTCCTTGATATCGACCTAAACGGTCACACGGTAATTGTTTCAGGTATAGATGTAACAGGAAGAATGAATGTAAGGGACAGCTCCACTGAAAAGACCGGAACATTAAGCACCAATTCATCCGGAAATCTTTTTGATGTTGACGGAAAACTCAGCATTTACGGTGGAACTTTCAATGGTAACGAATATGGAAACGATTCTGCTACAATAGGCGTAAACGGCAGTGGCTGCTTTGATCTCTACGGCGGAACAGTTACTTCTTATTACAGCAATCCCCTTTCTCTAAGAAACAGCTACGGTGTCACAAATCTTTTTGGAGGTGCTCTTAAAAACACAAGCCGTCACACAACGGAAAACCAATCTGTAGGCTGTTGTATATGGCTTAACACGGGATATTCAGGTATTCTCAACATCAAGGGTTCTGCAATCAGCTCTGATATTTCTTCAGCTATCTACGGAACGGGCTCCAAAGGAACTATCAATATCTCTGAAGGAAGCCTGAACAGCTACGGCGGATACGGTATATACTGCCCGGGTGGTCCAACTATCAACCTTAGCGGAAAAATCTACATAAACGGAAAAGACGGAGGAATCTATATTCCAGACGGTAAAAAGATAAATATCACCGGCAAAGTAACATCCGCTTACCTTAACATCTATGCGGAGAAATCCGGCACATTCACAAATGATCTATCCAGATATCACAGTTCTGACGAAACAGCATTATATATTGCAAGTATAAACGCTAACGGAAGAATAAGCCTCGATGATAACGGAGAACTTTTTATCACCGTTATCAGTGACCTTGTTAAAACTCCTATTGACAAAACACAGCATTATCAAGTATTCAATGACAGTCTAACATGGGAAGAAGCCAATGCATTCTGTAATCTCAACGGAGGACACCTTGTTACAATAACCTCTAAGGAAGAACAGGAACAGATAAATACTATTCTAAACGCTCTCCCCGATGCAAAGAAAAACTACTGGTTAGGTGCAAAAAGGAATGAATCCACTGATTTCCAGTGGGTAACAGGTGAAGAATTCAGCTACACGAACTGGAATACCGGTGAACCAAACAGCGGTATGGCCGAACCAGGACTTATGCTTTATGGTGCAAATACACTTGCACCGCTAGGTACATGGAATGATCTGAAGTTTGATTGTTCTGGAAGTCCTGCTGAATACTACACCACTGCCAACTTTGGCTTTATCTGTGAGTGGGAGGATCCTGATCCGACCGACACAACAACAACAACAACTACTACTACTACCACGACCACAACTACTACCACCACAACTACTACCACCACCACAACTACTACAACTACTACACACACAATTCTTCCTTATGAAAGTGAACGCTTCAAAGTATTCGAAGACGGTCTTACATGGATGGAGGCTGAAAATGCATGTGAGATTATGGGCGGACATCTTGCCGTCATAAACTCAGTTGATGAATACGAAGAGATCATGAAGGTCATAAGAACACACGATATTAACAAAGATTACCTGTGGCTCGGCGGTGAGCTTGACACTGCATCATCATACCGCTGGATAACAGATGAACCCATGGGATACACACGCTGGGCTTCTGGTCAGCCTGATTTTGCTCAGGGTGATGCAAACCTGATGATGCACACAAACAACGGTTTATGGGAAGATGTTCCTTACGACGGCGTAAATCATGATTATAATAATATGGGATATGTTTGTGAGTTTGAGCCTGAGCTCAAGCTAGACGGCAATGTTGTAGTAACTCCCATGACCATAGCAGACATACACAGAGCAGGTATAGACCTTCAAAGCGGTGACAACTATAACAACTTTAGTTACTCTGTAAAGGCTGAATTCGGTGCCGCAAAAAAGCTTTCTTTTGACAGATATGTTTGCCTTGACACAAACGGCGATATCGTTGACACCGTATCTGCTGTAAGAATAGGTAACTCTGATACGACTGATACAATTATACTCCACGATAACCGCCCAACATATGTTAATGCTCTCGGAGCTTATGTTGTACACTGTACAACAGAAAGCGTTGACGAGGATATGTATATGCTCATCAACGGAAACTGTAAATGGCTAAAGGAATTTTATGACGTCCAGCTTATCCTGGTAAATAACAGTGAGAAACCTCTAAATGACTGTCATGCAACACTCAATGTTCCGACAGGACTTACTCTCTGTGAATCTGACAGCGAATTTAATTTTGGTGTTCTTCCTCCTGGAAGCACACGCGATACTCACTGGTATCTCCGCGGGGATCAGGAAGGCATATATTCACTGAATGCACATGTAGAAGGAACATATGTCAACAGACCTGTGGAGTTTGATTTCACCACTAAGGAACCACTCCGAGTTTACAGCAGCTCGGCACTTAAAATGATAGTTGAGCTTCCGAGATACTCTTACTTCAACAAGAAATATCCAATAAAAATCATTCTCAAAAACGTATCAGAAAATCCAATATATGACCTTTTCAATGAAATAGACAGAATAGATGAAATTTCCCATTCAGAATTCAAAATCACAAGGGACGGAGAAACTAAGTTCCTTGACAGAGATACTGATTTACTTCTTTCGGAGCAAAATGTCGCAGGCATCCATGTAAAAGAGCTTCTTCCCGGAGAAGAAGCTACAATTGAGCTTCGTATACCGGATCTTTGGAAATCCGTATATGAGCAGTATATCGATGCTGAGATATTTGACGCGAATCAAGCACGTATCATGGCAGCTTTATTAAACGATCCGAATCTTAATCAGATCAATTTTGTAAACGCAATGTACGCTCATTATTTCAGTGAGCTTCCAAGAGAGCATATTCTTAAGGACTTTGTAAAATGCAGATTCTGGGGTTCAAATTCCGATATTGATTGCGAAGTTAAGATCATCGAACCCCAAGGCAACTCTAATGATTCTTCAGTGCACGGAAACAATACCTTACATATTATCCAGAGCCCTGTTGCATATAATTCACTATACGAAGTATATATGGGAAGAAATAATATCAACAGCTTCAGAGATGAGTATATCTATAACATGGATACAACAGAATCAAGAGAGCAAATGACAGGATTCATCGATTATCTGAATAGCTATTTCGCTCCAAACCGTTTTGATAATATTCATGATGTTGTTGATAACCTGCTTATGGTAGTCACACCAAACGACAATCTGGTTGCTAAGGTATATGTAAAAACAGCCGACGGCAGAATCAGAAGGCCAGCCCCCGGAAGAACATACGCCGCTGCTTCAATCATGGATGATATAAGTGACGCTTTCATCATTGAAACAAACGGCACTCCGGAATATGACGAATATGGCAGACTTATCATCACCGAAGAAACTGTTCTTATGCTCAAAGCCACAAAGCCCGGAGAGTACGGTGAGCTTTGCGTTGAGTATCCAGACGGCACTGTAGAGAGCTATTATCTCCGTAGCCCAGAAGAAAAAACGGATGATCCTGACAATAACTTCAAGCTTATAAAAGCTCCGTCAAACGGAAATGCAGGTCTCGCCGTGACACTTGACAACTCTACACACGAGATAAGCGAAAGCATCAACATCAATCCAAACGCAACGGCTATGCTTAGCAACAAAAACACATATTCTGATATCAGAGTAGCAGTTGAAGAAGCAGTTAAGGCAGGCAAAAGCACTGAACTTTCGCTCTTTGGAAACATCACTGTTACGGCTGATATAAAAATCCCGGACTATATCAGTGTCCTTATAGCTCCTGATACCGTAATAAAGGTCAATGACGGCTGCAAACTTATTTCAGAAGGTAAAGTTAATGATTTCAGCGGTTTCGGCTATGACCTCAGTGGAAACGGTCCTATAGTTACCGATACAATTACCACTAAAGCAGCTTCAACAACAACTACCACTTCAACAACCACAACTACTACCACGACCACAGCTACATTAACAACTACTTCCGACGAGAATTTCATCTCAGATGAGCAGCTTGTTAAATGGGCAGTAATCGACTATCAGGAGAAGAATGCTAAGCAGGTAGGAGATGTGGACGTAAAGACTACCGAAGACGGTCATCGTGAGATTATTCTCATGGACAAGTCGGGCCATGTGCTCGATAAATACATTATCGATCCTAAAACAGGCGAAGGAACAAATTCTGCAAATGAAACTGTTTCTCTTCCACAGACAGGTAATAATACAATAACAAATATATTAATAGCATTTGCAGCACTTATCATGATTGCATTTGGTATTGCAGCCATTATGAAATCTGGTATGTACTGCAGAATTAAGCGAAACAAAAAATAAAAAAGTCAAAGAATAATCAGAATAGCAATGGGCCCTGTATTAAAACAGGGCCCATTGCAGTATAAAATAGTTATATATTAGGTAATTATTAGTTTACTGGATTGATTTATGCAACGCTCTATGATTTTATCTCACTTCCGCCCCATTCCACAACAGTAAAACCTTTTCTCTGGAAGGTCTCAAGTTGCTGCGGCTGAACATCCATTGCATCTTCGAGCGGAACATAAGTCATGAATATGCGAAGCAGACTGTCAGGTGTTGGAGTAATATCCAGTTTTGCTGAATTTGTATAAGCATCTTTCTGGAAGGAAATAAGGTTATACGAATTATGCTCCATTCTCGGCAGCCAGTATACGATAAACTCGTTCATTTCTTCTTCCGTCAACCCCATGTATGTCAGCTTCTCTTTGAGGAAATCCTCTGTATCGCTGCCTGCAACGCAGAATCCTTTTGAGAGATCAAATCTTGTGCGGCAGTTTACAGCATCCCAGAAAAGATACTTATGGTGAGTGCCGTCCGCTTTGTTTAGAAGTGAACCGTCAGGATATGCTGTTACATCCCATCCATTATTATACTTCGGATAGGTTGTAGAAAGATCGGCTTCCGTCAGCTCAAGCTCAACATGAACATCTGTCTCTTTTTCAGGATAAATATATATTACAGGTTTAGCAGCGATCTGTTCATAAAAGACTGTATCGTTATTGTTTTCATCCTTTATTCTGATCCAGCCATATATTCCGTTATACTCTGTAAATACCCATGGATTACGGTCTTCCTGATATCCGAATTCATGGAGTCTGTCAAACGAATTCACCTCTGCTAAACATCTGTAGCTTTCACCAGGTCCGCTATACATTTTCACGCCTCGTTCTGAAACAGAAAAGACTGGACCACGTGAATAATGAGCAGGTTTAACATAAATGTTTTGGATTTCCATATATTTGGCTGTTATATCTTTCAGATTATCGATTACACTGGTCATTGGTACGTGTATTTCTTTTTCGGAACCATCTGAATAGGTAAAAACAGACACATTTTTCAGTACATCAAATGCAGCTGTATCCGATGAGTTAGTATAACTATCGATAATAGCGTCATAGTCCTGAGAAATTATAAAATCATAATCCTGTTCGGATATCTCAATAATTAATGGATCAACACTGCTATTTAAATCCTCATAATAAAGAATGTACTTATCATCTTCACGATAAACCTTACGGATCGTATTTGATCCTTCAAACATACCTGTTTCTTCAATGCTGACTGCAACAGGTGTGTTTATTGAGCAAAGAAGTTTTTTTCTCATCAGTACAAGATCAAATGCATCGATTCTGTTGTCACGGCAGAAATCAACAGACTTCCAGTCAAAATGCTTAACGTCTGAAGTGCCCAGCAGCCATTTTTGCATATACACAGCATCAGCGACACTGAAAACTCCGTCCCCGTTAGCGTCACCATTTGGATTCCACTTCATCCGACAAGTCAATTCAATAATATCATCATTTTCTGATATGGCCTCAAATTTCAAAGAATCATACCAGCCTGATTTTGTATCCAGGTAGAAAGAATAGCTGCATGACTTTACATATACATAACCAGAATCTAATGTACAAGGATTTGCTGTTATATCAAATACTTTGCTTGCGGAAGGTTGTCCCGATTCGAATCTCATAAGATAGGTATTATCCTGGTTATCAGGAATATCCAACAGCTCTCCTGTATCCTCGTCGTAAAAAGTTATCTTGGTTGACATCTTGCTGATATCATTATTATTCTTCAGCCTGAACACATAGTCCACAGCACCGTTGTCAAACTCTCTTACAGTGCTGTAATCAGCATCAACAATATATTCATCAGGGATATAGTTATAACTCAGTCTGACATAGAATATATCTGCATCTTTATACTGTGAAATATCCCAGTAATATGGATTTGACGTCATCTGAAATGATGCAAGATCCACTCCGACATATCCACCATCACTATCGGAAGAATAGAGTATATTAGGAATCAGAAATATCTTATCGCTTTCATCGAACTCAACCAGCCCACCAAACCTGCCGTTGCATACTCTGAAACGTGCAGTATCTGCGAGCAGCACTGATTGCCCGTTGTCAAAAACAGCACAGTCAGCAGTAAGAGTATACTGCGTTGGCTCCTCAGGATCAGGTCTTATCTGAGATGTACGAATCCATGAAATCTTTTCATAACCGTCTTTTACAGCCTGATAGACATATATTTTATCAACGGAACCGTCGTCATACAGATCAGGTACTTGCATCGTACAGTCAGAGGTCAGAAGATACTTTATGTTCTCATATTTGTTATTGCTGTCAGGGCTCCATTTATCCCCTAACTGGTCGATCGTCATCGTACAGAAAACAACATAGTTATCTCTGGCCGAAACTTCACCATTTTTCTCAACATATTCGTTATATTCTGTCTTGCTATCCGGAAGCCAGCTATATATATCCGTCTCAGTAATGTTGAGGCTTTGGTCAACAGAAAATGAATATACAGAAACTATCTGAGACTCTATTGACTCGTCACCTTCCTCAGACATAACATGAGTATCTTCTATCTGCAGATCAATGGCTCCCTGTTTCTGAGGCTGATATACGAACACATTAAAGCATATCTCAGTATGATCATGAGAGTATATCTCTTGTTTCAGTTTTTCTCCCATATTTGATGCAGACTTCAAGTCGTAACCATATTTTCCTTCTTTACTGTCCTTATTGACACGCTGAGGATATACGATGCAGATCAGCCCGTTTTCAATATGAGTAGCTCCATATGTGTTGCGAAAATTCACGGCAGAATCAAAATCAGTCGGTATCCAGTCCGGGAGTACAGCAACTGCACCTGTATCCTCTGCAAACGCAGTGTACGGAGCACATAAAGAAGGACTATTAAACGTAATCGGAGTGATTGCGGTTGCAGCTGCAATAATAGCAGCAACAATTCCTGAAAGCTTCATAAAATTTCACCTACCATTCTTAAAATTGACAGTATATAACTGATTAATCTTATTATATAACGTTATCTGCATAAATGCAAGAGTAATTCACATTTTCAACGTAATTTTTATCAGTAACAGATAAAAAGAATATTGCATTTTATAGCATTGTTCTGCATGGATTATTATTATTTGCGTTGACAACAGTTATCTCGCTTTTATGTATCTCCCTTTTGCCTTCATCCTCCATTCGTCGCTACGCTCCTCACTCCAAAAGGTGCTTGCCATTTGCTGCTAACAACAAAGCAGCCTGCACAAATTGCACAGACTGCTTTTAGTCATTACATGGAATATTTTTTGTTTTTTGCGCTGTCTACTTGACAGGGGGCGGGTCATGATCTGACCCTGTGACTTTTTCTTTTAACCTAAGATACTTATATTACCTAAAAGGTAAAGCTGTATACGCTGCGCATCATTAACTGTTAATCCATTTCCGTCAACATCTGCATGTCTGAAACCATTTTCAGAAATATGTCTAGGATCTGTTCCATTTATACCGTATTTATTCGGATTAGCCATCGCCTGCATAATCAGCACCGCATCTGACATATCAACCTCACCGTCACCATTGGCGTCTCCGCTTATTGCTATTGATTTAGATGAAGTCTTTAAATCATTAATTGTACCAACTGTTATTTGAACCATGTCTTCAATGGCTTCACTTATAAACATAAACGACCAATTCTCATCAGTATTTGGTATATAGCTGAATGTAGCAACTCCATTATCATCTGCTGTCTTCTGATCAAAGAATCTCAAATCCTGACTATTAAGAATATCATTTTTGGCATTATCAACACTGACAGCGTCATTTACTGCTATCATAACGCACTCTTTTTCAGGTGTTAATTTAGCTGTTACTATTGTTGTTAAAGTCGTTGTTGAGGTTGTAGTATTAGCAGAAGTTGTCGTAATGCTTGGAGTCTGAGTAAATATAGGTTCTGGATCTAAAGCTATAAATTTCAAATTCTGGCGCGAATGTTTCTTGACATATTGATAAGCTGAAGAATCTCTATATCCATATATTATAGTATTTTCAGGCACAAAATCTTCTTCAAGCTTACAATTTGGATTACGGATTATTATTCTTTTAAGAGACGTCTCAGCAAAAGCACCCGTTCCGATAGTTTTTACAGTTGAAGGTACATATATTGATTTGACAGCGGTATTTGCGAATGCTGATTCCCCAATTTGGGTTAATCCATAATTTAAAAATACACTCTGCAAATTTTGACAGAGTTCATACGCAGAATTGCCTATTGTCTTCAAACCCTGCGGACAAATAACTGAGTCTATTTTAGTTTGTGCAAATGCGTAATCACCAATTTTTTCAACTGTTACAGGTATTGGTCTTCAGTTAAATTAGCACATCCTTTAAAAGCTTTTTTACTTATTTCTTTCAAAAGCGGCAGATATATTCTTCTTAAATATAAATTACCTATAGCGAATTCATCAATAATGTATTAGTTGCAGCTTATGATTCCATAGATGTACTTTGAAATGATGTCTTTGAAATTAACGCTGGACTTGTAAGTTACTGCTATAATAGTCTTTTGGGTTTTCATTATAAATCAATGTCATTACAACATTATGATTCAAGCAGTATTCTTATATTTCTTTCGTCATACTTAAGAAGCAGAAGCCCACTCCCGTATTATTAAATACAGTTCATCAAAAGATGATGCTGTGTAGTTGATTTTGTATTCTCTCATTTCATTTTCTATATTTCCCTCAGGCATAAACCAGCAACTTGTGAGTCCGGAATTTTTGGCGCCAAGCATATCTGATGAAAGGGAATCTCCGATAACAAGATAACTATCATCAGGTTCGTTGACTGCGTTTTTTACCGCATCAAAAAATTCACGCGCAGGCTTTGAAACTCCTATTGCATCACTAATGAACACCTGGTATATGTATTCCTTCAGTCCTGTGGAAGCAATTCTTCCCATAGCATTTCTCGTTACTCCGTTTGTGATAATATATATCCTTGCATCAGGAAGATCAGATGCAATCTTTTTAAGGAAATCAAGAGCCCCATCCATTAATACCCCGTTCTGTGACATACAATCAATAAAGTCACTGTTTATATTCAGAAGATCAAGCATATCTGTATCACATCCGTATTCTTCAAAAAGTCGTTTGAATCTCAACTCAAACAGGTCTTTTTTTGTAATATCTCCTTTTTCAAATTCAAGCCATAGCATTTTATTGGTTTGTTTAAAGAAATTATAGTATTCTTCTGTAAATACCAGATTATTTCTTTCCATGATATTTTTCAATGCAAGATGTTCTGAAGCGTGAAAATCAAGCAAAGTCTGATCAAGATCAAATAATAGGTTATGGTGCATTTTTAGTATCTCCTTAATCGAAAATGTTCCCTTATCTTCCCCACCATTATAGCATATTACTGTTATTTCTTCAAGACAAACAGAAAAAATAGTATTGTAAACAGTTATATGTTGTGCTATAATTAAGAAAAAACTGGAGCAGAGTTATGTTGGTTGAAAATGGAGAATGGATTATTCACGGACTTGCGTGGGATGACCCATACAGAATACGAAGTCCGAAAGAGCTTGTGAACTGGATAAATGAAGTAGGCTTTCTGCCTCTCTTTAGTAACGGAGTGAAAGGTTTCTCTGTAGAGGAACACGTTTCACCTGATTACTGGTGGACATGTAACAGAGAGCAGGATCCATGGGAGTGGCGTGAGATCATAGCTGCAGGGCATGAAGTTGCATATGGTAAATTTTTCGATAAGAAGGCTGGATTCATAAGCCTTGAATGGCTGCCTTATTTTGCAAATTACAGGCGTGACGGCTACGACTTTGATTCCGCCTGGGAAGACAGTAAAGTCAACCGTCGTGAAAAGCTTATAATGGATATTCTCACAGAGAAGGACAGTGACGGCGATATTATCTGGGCAAACAAACAGATTTTGTCAACTGAGCTGAAAGTGCTTGCAGGCTTTGGAAAAGGCGGGGAGAAAAACTTTCCTGGTATAACAACCGATCTTATCATGAAAACATATCTTGTTACTGCTGATTTCCACAGACGCAGAAACAAGAAAGGTTCGGAGTATGGTATGCCTGTTTCAGTGTTGCTACCACCTGAAGCTTTATGGGGATATGATGCGGTTACTTCCGCATACAACGAATCTCCCCGGGAGTCATGGAAACGTATTGTTGACAGGGTTCAGCAGCTATATCCGGATTCTAACAAATCTGATATAATAAGGCTTATCGGAAAAGAGCCAAGGTGAAACACAATAAGAAGCAGCTTAAATATGAGACTACTTATTATACCCATGGCTTGAACTTTCTCGTCATAGTTACTTGAACAGTTTTCAACATTGAATACTTTTCAATATTAATGCGCCGCTCACATGCGGCGTTTCTGTTTTCCAGATGTATTTACAGTATTATTAGCATTTTCGGATATAACATTTTTGAGACCACATACTATTCTTTTTTCTTTTATTTTTGCATTTTAAATATACACGCACAGTTTTTTACTGCGAAGTCTGAGCTGTTATAATAAATAACATATCTTTCAGCATTTCTATCTTTAAATATTGAACGAAAAGTCACAAAAAATTAATGAATCTGCGCCAGAAATATGATATAATAATTTTAGAAAAAACAGAAAGGAATAATCATGGATACAAAAGATACGAATTCTAATGACAAGATTGAACTTGACCGTAATCTCTATCGTTCCATCAAGAAGATGGACAGAGCAACTCTAGAAGGGCTTCTAAACAACATTTTTGAAAACGGTCGAAAGAAAGGCAACGAGGAAGCTGTAGCAAATGTTGATGATAGTGCTATCGATCTTCGTGAGCTTGAGAATGACATAAAAGCGATTAGAGGTATCGGCGAAAAACGCGCTGACGAAATCATGTACCTTATTGAAAAGCATTTTTGTATATCGGATTTATAAGCTAAAAATTAAAAGGCTCTGTGTTAAGAGTGTCAAACCTTTCTTAACCACAGAGCCTTGTCTTTTTACTGCCGTGATGTTTCATATTTTATTCTAATTATAAGACAATAACATTCTTCTTATCAAATTACTTCATTTATTTTTTGACATATAATTCTCTACCCATAAGTCATTACAGTACACCATTAATACAACTCATATTATTGAAAATGAAAAAGAAACAGGAAGAGGAAATTGTATATGCTGACATTTGAGAAAATGCATCCTGAACAGCGTGATGAATGCATATTACTTGCTGTACGGGCACATGAGGAATATGTTTTTATAACGAGTTATATTTCCGATACCCGTAGGCGACACAGATTTTTAGAATGTGCCCTAAAAATAGAATTTTGTATAAATGAAGGAAACGCAATTTTCCTGACAGCCAATGAGAATCACTCTCTGGCAGCAGTTGCAATGCTTTATCCACCTGGAATTCATCGCCCTTCGGATATAGCTTACCTCAAAGCAGGATTTTGGAAAGCTTTTCTATACGGTGGCTTCCACAATGTATGTTCATGGACTGCGATGAACGATAGAGCAAGTGCTCCTTGTCATGAACTGTCTGAAAAGACTTGGTATCTGAGTATGATTACTGTAGATCCGACAATTCAAGGGAAAGGAATCGGCAGCAGATTCATACAAGAATACATCATTCCTACTGTAAAAGCTGGAGGTGGAGATAAACTTTGCCTTTTTACCAATTCAGAAATCAACCGAAAATTCTACATCAAAAATGGTTTCCGTGAATTTGATGCAAGAGAGTTCAGTTATAAAGGAAATAAGCTTGGCAGCTGGAGTTATTGTATTGATATATAATAGTTTTTATATTTCATTATTCTGAAAGCAACTTGCAATAAAAATCTTTTTCATTATCCTGTTTCACATTTCAGCAGCAGGCATATCATTATGCTGAGAAACCAACAAAAAGCAGCCGATTATTATCGACTGCCTTTCAGGGGATATTAAAATTTGGAGAAATCTTAACCAACGTGCCGGTCACCGATACTGTGACCGGCACTTGCTATTATATTATCACTGAAATCAAACGCGTGTGTGGATCTAATCGCCGTTTTTTACTGCAACAGTTGTTGTAGTTGTGGTATTGATTGTTGTGGCTGTTGTAGTTGTAGTT
>DBYI01000016.1:149983-170410 GCA_002310115.1 Ruminococcus flavefaciens | reverse complement strand
AGGGGCTTTTTTGACAGGCTGAAAGGAACAGCATTGCTGTTCCTTTAATTCTTTAATTCTTTATTTGTTTTGCAACTAAACTTTCACCACAATAAATAGCTCTAAGCTTTGGTTTTTCTATCTTTCCTGTAGGATTTCTTGGAACATCAGCAAAGATTATCTTATGAGGTCTCTTGTATCTTGGAAGCTTCTGACAAAAAGCTGTTATATCTTCTTCTGTACAGGTATGATCTTCCTTAATAGATATGATGGCAGCTGCAATTTCGCCAAGACGGTTATCAGGTAGTCCAATAACAGCCACATCTTTAATTGCAGGATGACTTCTGAGAAAATCTTCAATCTGCACAGGATAAAGGTTCTCTCCGCCACTGATAATAACGTCCTTTTTACGATCAACAAGGAATATAAAACCATCCTCGTCCTCCTGCGCCATATCGCCTGTAAAAAGCCATCCTTCCTTCAATGTTTCTGCAGTAGCTTTCTCATCACGGTAGTAGCATTTCATCACACCAGGGCCTTTTACTGCAAGTTCACCTACCTGACCACGCTCAACTGTATTGCCGTTTTCGTCAACAATTTTAACTTCCCAACCAAATCCAGCCTTTCCAATAGCGCCAACCTTGTGGATATTCTCCACTCCAAGATGTACACAACCTGGTCCTATTGATTCGCTAAGACCATAGTTTGTATCATACTGGTGATTCGGAAATACCTTTTTCCAACGTGCTATAAGTGAAGGTGGAACAGGCTGAGCACCTATATGCATAAGTCTCCACTGACCTAATTCGTATTTTGAAAGGTCAATCTCGCCTCTGTCTATAGCGTCAAGAATATCCTGAGCCCACGGTACAAGAAGCCATACTATAGTACAACCTTCAGCTGAAACAGTTTCTATTATCGACTTTGGCTTTACTCCCTTTAAAAGAACAGCCTTACTTCCTGAATAAAGACTGCCGAACCAGTGCATTTTTGCACCAGTATGATAAAGCGGAGGAATACAAAGGAAAATATCATCTCGTGTCTGACCGTGATGATTTTGCTCAACCTTTGCTGAGTGCATAAGACTAGTATGATCATGAAGTATAGCTTTCGGGAAACCAGTAGTACCTGATGAAAAATAAATAGCCGCATTATCATCATCAGCAATTGTAACCTCAGGTTCTTCACTAGTACAGTTAGCCACAAGGCTGTCGTAATGCTCGGCAAAACTTGGACATCCCTCTCCAACATAAAAAAGGAGCCTGTTTTTGCTTATCTCATCTGCTATTTCTTCAATTCTTCCAATAAATTCCGGACCGAATACAAGAATATCTACTTCTGCAAGATCAAGACAATATTTTATCTCATCGGATGTATAACGATAATTGAGAGGTACTGCAAGAGCCCCTGTTTTGAGTATACCAAAGTATATAGGAAGCCATTCAAGACAGTTCATGAGAAGGATACCAACCTTGTCGCCTTTATGTACTCCGCGCTCTATAAGCATATTTGCGAATCGATTAGCTTTTTCGTTAAAAACCTTCCAAGTTATCTCACGCCTGTAATGTGACTCAGGATTTGGTTCTATCAGTTCATATTCCTTCCACGTTATGCGACGTACTTCGGTTATTTCTGGATTAATTTCAACAAGCGCCACATCGCTGCCATATAATTCTGCATTTCGTTTAAGTAATTCTGTAATAGGCATTATACGTTTCCTTTCTGCCGAATCAGCTCTGTACTTTAACATTTAAAAGCCAAAAAGCTGCAAAGCAATAAACTATTTTTATTTTATCACAAAAAAGCGAAAAAGTAAATACTTTCTTTACTTTATTATTAGCCAAATTACACTATTACTTTTTTAACATATTGCATAAATAAAGGCACATATGAAACACATACGCGCCTTTAAATGATCATTCTTTATCTTTAATATCAGCTGAGTCCACTGTAGCTTCAACTTTGGTTTCTACAGTTTCTGAAACATCTGAAACCGTTCCCTCTATGACTTCAGTAACTTCGGCTTGTTCTGCTACATTCTCTTCAACCTGAACTTTCTGTCCGCACTTGTCACAGAATGACTGATCCTTGCTTATCTGAGCACCACAATTCGTGCAGAACATCTTATCCTCAAGAGACATTAAAACGGCCTTTAATTCGGAAAGTTTCTTATTCTTTTCCTTAATGTCTGAAACTGTATTTTCAAACTCACTTTCAGGATCATCGCATATCTTTTCGAACATTGCCTTACCGAGTACTATGTAATCAGCATTAATGTTAGATTCAAGGCCCGAAATTTCACTCTTTATCTTCGTTTTTTCCACTAATTTTTTTGAATTAGCAGAAACTGTCTTAGCTCCACGCTCAACGGAACCTCCGACTTTACTCGCAAAACCCTTTACTGAATCAACGAAACCCATAATGAGTAACCTCCTTTATATTTTATATACATATTTTAACACATTGAAATTCATTCGTCAAGTATAGCTTTCTCTTTCAGTTATTTTAAATTTTACGGCGTTTAGTGCTCTTACTGCAGCGTCTGAAAAATCACTACATACTGTCGAATAAAGTGTCATAATGATATCATCTGCATTAAGATGATCTCCTATCTCGCAGTTCATGACAATACCAGCACTCATATCAATCTTGTCATTTTTGTTTATTCTGCCTGCCCCCAGCAGAACAGATGTCATACCGAGCTCTTCGCAATTAAAACCTAAAATTTCCATTTCCTTTGTTGCTCGTATTTCATATCTGAGTTGTGGTTGCGGCAATAAAGAAGTATCGTCACATATTTTTTCATTACCACCATGTAACTTTATAGTTTTACGCAGAATATCCAGAGCTTTTCCTGAAGAAACAGCTTCCTCAGCCATTACTTTACACTCCCCGTTAGTTCCCTTCCCTGCTAACTCTAGCATATCGGCGGCAAGTTCTACGCATATATCATACAGTCTCCCCTTTTTCTTGCCTTGAAGTATCTCAACCGCTTCCTTGACCTCGAGTGCATTACCAATATTTCTACCTAAAGGCGAATCCATATCTGTTACGTCGGCTTTACATTTTTTTCCTGCAGACTTACCAACTTTTTCCATAAGTTCTGCAAGCTTTTCAGCTTGTTCCTTATCTTTCATGAAAGCTCCTGAACCATACTTAACATCAAGCACTAGACAATCAGTATTAGTAGCAAGCTTTTTGCTCATAATGCTCGCACATATCAGCGGAATGCTGTCAACTGTTCCAGTAGCATTACGTAAAGCGTACATTTTCTTATCAGCAGGGCAAATCTCGCCTGTTTGTGATATTATTGAAAAACCAGTTTCTCTTAATATATTTTCAAACTCATCAAGAGATAGATCTGTCTTGAAACCATCAATACTTTCAAGTTTATCAATAGTTCCGCCTGTATGACCAAGTCCACGTCCCGACATTTTTGCAACACATACGCCACAAGCTGCAACAATAGGACCGATAATAAGAGATGTCTTATCTCCTACGCCTCCTGTACTGTGCTTGTCCACTGTTAAAGGAATATTGAGTTTAAGAATATCACCACTATCCCGCATAGCAGCAGTTAAGGCGAATGTTTCCTTTTCAGTCAGACCGTTGAGACAAACTGCCATCAACCATGCCGACATTTGATAATCTGGAATATCTCCATTAGTAAAGCCGTTTACAAGCCAAATAATCTCTTCTTCGGAAAGTTCTTGAGACTTTTTAGTTTTATTTAAAATATCAATGATGTTCATAATCCACCTCCTATTTGTATATATTACCATAAAAGCAATAATAATTCAATAGTATTTGTGAAAGTATCCGTTGTGTTTACAAAAAATTCATAACCACAAGTAATAAAACAAAAGGAGCTCCCAAAACAATACTTCCAGTGATGTTAAAAAGGTTAAGAGGAATAGTGATTCCAATAAGGTTACCATACTTATTAACGATAAAAAGTGCTGCACTTCCTGTAATAGCTCCAATCAACAATAAATACAGCTTTTTCTCACGTCTGTAATAGTAAATTGCCATTATTACTGCCACGATACAATATATTATTTTTAAAATATATCCAGAATTCATTACTTAACCTCTCACATCAGTATATATCCAAGAGCAATAATAAGCTTAATATCAGCACCTTCCTTTATTAGCATATACATTAATGCACCTATAATAAGCTTATCATTGTCAATTTTTCCATCAAAGAACTCGTCTATTATTTCTTCAAAGAGCTTTTTCTGTGATGAATACTCACATTTTCTTTCCTCATGTACAGACTCTTTTTCCTTCGATGAAGGCGGGACATCGGCAGCTGTCTTTCTATGAATGCCATGATATAGGTTCATGTGCTCATTTTTAGGATATTTTGACCCGTACATTATCATTACAGCTGCCTATCCCCTTTCATCAGATAAAATCATGCAACATTCCGCTTTCCTTTACAATGTTCCAGAATGTTATTAGTTTCATAAACTTTAAAGCCTTGTCAACTCTTTTCTGCTTTTCGAAACTTAAATGAGGTTTAAGAGCAAGAAGTAGATCTGTATTTTTATCCTTCTTTGAAGCTTCTCCGATAAGACTTGTCAGCTTCATAACAGAAGAAATGTCGATATCAGGATGATCCCCATCGATATCGTATGATTCAGAGCTGTTACCATCTGATATTAGAATTTGTGCAAGTTCCGACAGTTGCTTTACACTTTCCTCATCCGACAGCAAATCTCCTATTTTGCTCATTATATCATCCATAATCTGTCCTATTTATTTTTTGTGCCTGAAAGCTTTTCATATATTGCTTTTGCTTGTGGACTGCTCATTATTTTTTCAACGATTTGAGGATTGTTAATAGCCTGTTGAAATTTGGCAGCATCATTAGGAGACATAGCAGAGATAGCACTGTCATATTTTCCCTCTTCAAATTCTTTTTTCAACTTTTCAGAGGGAACTCCTATCTTTTTGCTAACAACATTTAAAAGAACAGACATTTTCTTGGTATCAATATTATTTTTCATATTTACTCCTTAATTATAATATATTCAATAATAATATATTGCTTTTTCAAAAGAAATATGTTATAATATTCGTGTTACGAATATTATAAATTATTTAAATGTTCTTGCAGATACGCAAATCTAAAATTTGCTCTCTGCAGTTTGACAATTACATTATAACCACATCACTTTTATTATATAGTACTACTTAAGTTTTCATTCGTATAATCATTAAATTTGGAGGGATCAAACTTGCGTATCGTTGTACTATCTGATACACACGGCAATTCCTATGCTCTAGAAAGTGTCATTTTAAGAAATACCGATGCAGACTGGATATTTCATCTTGGTGACGGCGAGCGCGAACTTGACAATTTTATTCTCTCACACCAAAAACTTGCTCCAAAGATTATCCATGTTGCAGGAAACTGTGATTTTGACAGTCTCAGTCAGGAAGTTTTCATTCTTCCAGTTATGGAGCATAAGATACTTGCAACTCACGGTCATCTATACGGAGTTAGCAGTTCATTAGATAAGCTGAGAGAACTAGCATTAACAAACGGCTGTGATATTGTACTTTTCGGACATACACATATGAAATACGAAAGCTACGAAAACGGTATATATTATCTTAATCCAGGAAGCGCTTCTATCCCACGCGATGGAAGTAAACCTACATTTGGTCACATTGATATTTCTCCTGCAGGAGTTGTACTTAATATTGCTAATGTATGATCTCTCTTGCTATATTCTATGCATAAGCATTACATATGTTACAAATATATCCCCTCGAACAAAATTTGAGTTCAAGGGGATTGTTGTTTTTTACAGTTTATTGATCGTAACCGTCACCTATTCACGGCACATATAAAATTTAGGACGGTATTGACAGTCCTTTTTACATGGTGGCTGGATTGGTTGACGGTTACCCTTCTTGCACGGAAGTGGCTTTCTCAATGTAAGCGTCAACCTTTCCATACATGCAAAAAATCAACAGCCAATTTCATGAATGATATTGGCTGTTTTACTACTATCGTTGGTATATATTGTTTGGCGCTTACTGTAGAAAAATATTAGCGCATGATATCAACTGCTTATGTTCGTAGCTCTTTGTATAATTCAGTGACTAAGTCCCTTTTTGATAATGTTCAGTATCTGATCTCAGCACTAAATTCTGTATTCGTACATGAGATATTCAGCTTAAATCCGTTTAATGCAGCAGCACGTTCAGCTATTGACAAACCAAGTCCGCTTCCGTCAAGATTGCTCCTTGATTTCTCACCTCGCACAAAAGGTTTTTTCAGATCTTTAACATTGATATTTTCCTTGACTGTATGCGATGCAGTTCTCGCTGTACTTCTTTCGCTGTTTGCATATTCGTAGCTCCTTTCGTATGTTTTCCTTTGGAACTATTTTATCATTTTTCTTTGATTAACGTAAGGTCTTGGTTTGGTTGGAGCTTACTATTGATCATTCGTTTCGAAGGCAAACTATACTATTTATTTCTCATTAGCTACTTTTAATAGAAATGTCAATAAAGATACAAATGATAATACGCACTTCATTTGGACTATTGATGAATAGTTAATTATTAGCTATAAAATACGGCGCAAATCTGCGCCGATATTTTCATGATATTCTTTTACCTTTACCTTTTTTACGCTGCTCCATAGGTTTTTCTTTACCACCCATATCCTCAAAAATACGCTCTGTGTCATCAGAATTATCAGCAACAAGCTCGGGGTTTATCTCTCCAATGCTTGTATAATAAGGATTAATAACATATTTCTGAATAACAGGATAGCAATTGAAGCAAGCTACAAGGCATAGAAAAGCAGCAGGGAAAAATGGTACTAATAGCATGAAAATTGACATTACATACAATCTAAAAACATACATTAAAACCAGAGTTACTATTATAATTCCAAAGGTGATAAAATTCTGCTTGATAGCAACAAAAGCAAGTGCAAGAGAATTCTTGAACAGATTTTTTGCTTTAAGAGTAGTCGCAACCATCATTGGAAAAATATAGAAATTCATAATAATTATCACAAGTGCAAGACTGAGTGTAATGACCATTGGTATATACAATGCCTTTGTATTAAAATGTTCAGCCAAAGCAGGATAAAAGCTAATAGAAGATAATGCCGAGAGCAAAATAATACAATCAATAAAACCTACTATTGATGCCGTTTTAAAGTTTCCCTTAAAGCCTTTCCAAAAATCATGCCATATAAAAGTATGCTTTTCCAAAACAAAACACCTTATTACTTTAGTCATTCCTGCAGTCGCAGGACCTACCAGTACCATGAATATCACAACAAGAATCCCAGCAACAATGACCGAATGAGGATATGCTCCTTTAAGCAGGCTAATAACAGGCAGAATCAATATCAATGGAACAAAAAACATCATATACATGAGATTAAGTCCCATAAGCTGCCACAGTTTTCTACCAAATATATCAAAAAAAAGCGCTATTCCTTTCTTTTTGGGAGCGTCCTTTGCAATTCCAGGCCCCGCCGTTTCATATTTTTTTGAAAAAAAACTCAATTATAACTCCTCCGTTTACAACTTGCACATCCTCAGGTACAAATAATCAAAAGTACCCACCGCAACTGAAAAAATAAAAGATACAAGAATAAGTACAATAAATCTTATGCAGTAAAGCTTAAGATTAAGTTCTCTGCTATCCCTTACGTCGCCATCACAATAAACCGCAAACAACGCAGCCGAACTTCTAAAAGCAGTTCTTAGGGCTAATATCATAATCACTGATATTACAGCAGCTTTTGGCACAAAAGTCATTATTATCGGAATAACCGCTGCTTTCCCATAGAACTTATACATCAAAAATGTACAAAAACCAAAGGTGTAACCGCCATAAAAAAGCAATAAAAATGCTAAAGGCTGTCCTAATGCAGATGAACCAACAATAAAGGCGCTGAATACGTAAAACAAAGATATTAGAAATGTATTTGTTATATCATGAACCACAGAGTTGCCTTTTACAGAAAAAAAATGAGGACATATACACTCAAAAAACGGTTTATGTATAATAGAACCTATAATTATACCTGCGATTATTATGAATATAAAAAAAGTCTTGCTTGTCCATTTACTACATTTTTCTGGATTTGTACTTATATATTTCATATGCACCATTCCTTTCTACTAAAAAATATGCACATGAAAAACTTTTTAGAATTATTTTGAAAGCTCGTAGGCTCTCTTAGTACAACTTTCGCAACAGTTCATAACGACATTTGTGAGATTACCCTCATAAAGCCTGTCAAGACCTGCAAGAGTTGTGCCACCAGGAGATGAAACCATTTTTATAAGCTCGTCTATAGTGTTTCCCGAATCTGTTATCATTTTTGCAGAACCGATAAGACTCTGTGTAAAAAGCCCTTCAGCAGCAGATTTATCGATCCCAACAGAAACAGCATAGTCAATAAATCCCTTTGCAAAAAGATAGATAAATGCTGGGCTGCTTCCATTGATAGCAATTATTTCCTTCATTTTATCCTTCGGTATAACTACTGCTTTACCGCAAATCTTGAAAATATTAAGAACTATTTCAAACTCTTCATCTGTTACTCTTTCGTTTCTCGAGAGTGCGGATGCTCCCTCACCAAGAAGAAGAGGTGTATTCGGCATTACCAGAATTACCTTTGCATCAGAAATAGTTTTCTTTGAAATAAATTCATCACTAATACCAGCAGCAATAGAAATTATAACTGTATCCTTTTTTGTATATGATGCTATTGTCTCAAGAACCCCCTCTATTATCTGAGGCTTAACAGCAAGGAAAACATAATTGCATTTATCCATTATTTCCTTTTCAGAATCACACGCTGATACATTGTATTGACTAAGTGATTTAACTTTATCAGTACATGGATCAAATGCAAAAAGATTAATTTCATTACCAAGACTACTTGTGGAAATGCCTTTCATAATAGCAGTACCCATATTACCGGCACCAATGAAACCTATATTTGCCATAGTTTTTATCTCCTTAATTAATTATCAATATACATTATACATCAGATTGTACAAAAAAGCAAGTCTAAATTTTACAAATAATTAGTATTAAAATTACAAATCAAAAAGAATTATCACGCTCCATTAGTTGATTGTTTCTAAGGGGATGTGGTATAATAAGGAAAGTGAAGTGTATCCGATGCAAATCAAACGATTAATAGTATCTAAAACACGGAGTTTTGTTATGAGAGCAAGAGTATATGATAGAACAAATAATTCATTTTACATTTCCGAAGTCTATGGTATTATCAATAGATTTGGAGATTGGTTTATAGTAGATCACCCTACTTACAAAAAACAAGTAATACTTGTTGAATACCTAAATATTTAATTCACCGGCTCCATATTAAGTAAATATTGAGATAATCGACACAAATCCTTTTTCTTCAGAACAATGGATTTATCTTCATAAGCTTGATATGGATATAATTAATACAAGAATTAATAACATTAAACCATTACAATATTATAATGGATTTGAATCAATTTGGAAGTCGAGCGATGCTCTGATTTACCTTCTTGAAACAGGATCAGTTGATAAGTTAATACTGAATGTACCTGAATTATCTACAAAGCTTCTGGGATGGCATTATATCGAGAATAATAATGATATAGATTAGTTGATGTCATTATACAGTGGATTTCATGATTCTGTCATCAAAGAAATATCTTATATTTCGGGTGAGTACTATGATGCAAAGCAAAAGGTCATGCATCTTAATATTGCAGGCTCAAAACAAGTAAAAGTAATCTTTAATAGCGATTGGGCTGAAGAATTAGAGATCGTTCTTCTTGCCCCACGTATTATACATTTTTTACCTGGAGAAGAAAACTATTTTTCAAGTCTTATGGAGGCATCAATATTAATTAAAGATCAAATTGTTTATTTCTATGATTCTTACATTGAAACGATAGAAGAAAACTATAAAGGTACTTATTTCAAAAGTATGGGATTAATGTGGAAAATTAAGACTATATCTGAATAATAATTGAATTATCTTGTGTTTTTTACATACAGCACCTTAAATTCTTCTCATCATAAATGCTTTCGCCTGTACAGTTCACACAGCACATATCAAAGCCTTTTTGATTGAATAGTTTACATCTCTCGTAAGCAATGATAAAATCATCGTTTTGAGAGCATTGTTTAATTTTGTAAAAATATAATTATTTAAGGAATGTTAAAATGGATAGCCAAAATAGATGTAATTTATGTCCACGGAAGTGCAATGTAGACAGAGAAAATGCTAAAGGTTTCTGCAAAGTTGGAAATAAAGTGATAGTGGCAAGAGCTTCACTTCATAAATGGGAAGAACCTTGTATTTCATACAAAAATGGAGCAGGTACTGTATTCTTTTCTGGCTGTAACCTTCACTGTTGCTTCTGTCAGAATGATCAAATAAGCAATAAACTATTCGGAAAAGAAATCAGTGACCGTAAATTAGCAGATATTTTCCTTTCTTTGCAAGATATGGGTGCTGATAATATCGACCTTGTTACTCCGACACATTATGTTCCGAATATTATTAACGCTCTTAATATGGTTAAGCATAAGCTTAATATTCCTATAGTCTATAACTGTGGAGGTTATGAACTATGCGAAACTATTAAACAACTCGACGGATATATTGATGTATATCTGCCTGATATAAAATATTTCTCAGCAATAATATCTCAAAAGTATTCAAAAGCACCTGATTATTTTGAAAAAGCTTCAAAAGCTGTTTCTGCCATGATAAAACAGGTTGGCGAGCTTACTTACAACTTTAATGGAGGGCTTATTAAAGGTACCATCATACGTCATCTTGTACTCCCCTCTTGCCGTCATGATTCAATGAAAATTATGGACTGGATTGCAGAAAACACATCTCAGAAAGAAGTTTTAGTCAGCATTATGAATCAGTATACACCTTTTGAGTTTATATCTGACGAGCACAGCGAGCTTAAACGCCAACTTACAAAGATGGAATATAACAGTGTTATTGATTATGCGTCCAAACTTGGGTTAAATGGATTTTCGCAACAAAAAAGCTCCGCTTCGGAAGAATATGTTCCTAATTTCGATCTAACAGGAATTTAGATTTCAATACTGTAACACTTTTTTCCTATAAGCATATTATGTAATATGAATCGCAGAAGACGGTTCAAATACATCAACTTAAGGAGTTGCTTTAATATGTGTAATTCATGCTTTGGTGGAAATAATTGCTGGAGTTCAATCCTTTTAGTTCTTCTCGTTATTATACTTTTCTCGGGATGCGGCAATAATGGCTGTGACTGCGGTAATAATAACTGTGGCTGTGGCTGCTAAAAAGCATTACATTAGCTAAAACCAAAAAGAATCTCCTATGGACACATATGCCATAGGAGATTCTTTATTATTCAGCCTTAAGAAGTTTATTTCTGCGATTTGTAAGCAAGGGCTCGACGTTGTTAATAACGCAGTCCGCAGTTACAGTAACCTTTGCTATACTTCCATCAGATGGAACTTTAAACATAGTTTTCATAAGAATTGACTCAAGTATAGATCTTAATCCACGAGCTCCAGTCTTTTGAACTATAGCCTTCTTTGCTATTTCAATTAGAGCTGTATCGTCAATATCTAACTCTATATCATCATAACTGAAAAGCTTCTTATACTGCTTTACAAGAGCGTTTTTAGGTTCTGTAAGTATCCTTACAAGTGAAGCCTCATCAAGCTCGTCCAATACAGAAATAACAGGAAGTCGACCAACAAATTCAGGAACCATACCGAATTTCACAAGATCCTTCGGAATAACCTGCTTGAAGATATTATTTATATCTTCACTATTGGACTTTAACTCACTTCCAAAACCAATAGGAGACTTTCCGATACGTTTCTGGATTTGTCTTTCCAAGCCGTCAAAAGCGCCTCCACAAATGAAAAGGATATTCTTGGTGTTTATTTGAATTACTTCTTGATTCGGATGTTTACGTCCACCTTGTGGAGGAACATTAGAAACAGTTCCCTCGATTATCTTAAGAAGTGCCTGCTGAACACCTTCACCACTAACATCACGTGTTAGCGAAGTGTTTTCTGATTTCCTTGCTATCTTATCTATCTCATCTATATAGATAATTCCTCTTTCAGCAGCTTTAATATCAAAATCAGCAGCCTGAATAAGACGCAAAAGCACATTTTCTACGTCGTCGCCAACATAACCAGCCTCTGTAATAGTTGTAGCGTCAGCAATAGCAAATGGTACATTAAGAAGTTTTGCAAGCGTCTGAGCAAGAAAAGTTTTTCCTACGCCGGTAGGACCAAGCAACAAAACATTGCTCTTTTGAAGTTCAACGCCATCACTTGATGGAAAATCCTTCTCATTTTCCTGACTCATTATACGCTTATAATGATTGTATACTGCAACAGACAATGATATCTTAGCGTCATCCTGTCCAATAACATATTCATCAAGAAAATCTTTTATCTCCGTAGGCTTCATAAGTTTAAGCGAAGATATATCATTGTCATTATCATTTTTTGCAGCTTTTCTGTGAGCTTTTGCTACACCAGGTCCATAAAGCATCTCATAACAGTAAGTAACACATTCATCGCAAATATTCGATGAACCAGCAGAAAACATACTGCGAACCCTGTTTTCCCCTTTTCCGCAAAAACTACAGGATTTAAACGTGTCAGCCATTTAATTCCCCTACCTTTTTGTAATTACCTTATCAATAAGTCCAAACTCAAGAGCCTCTTGAGCTGTCATGTAATTATCTCTTTCACAAGCTGAGTGTATTTCTTCAACACTTTTTCCTGTATTTGCTGCAATTATTTCCTCAAGACGATCTCTGGTTCTTTCAAGGTTTTTAGCGTGAATCATGATATCAGTCTGCTGACCACCGAGACCGCCGCCTATAAGAGGCTGATGTATCATTATCTCGCTGTTTGGAAGAGCGATACGCTTACCCTTTGCACCTGATGACAGAAGGAATGCCCCCATTGAAGCTGCCATACCAATACATATCGTAGAAACATCACACTTAATGTAATTCATCGTATCATAAATAGCCATTCCTGCAGTAACCGAACCTCCAGGGCTATTTATATATAATGAAATATCTTTCTCAGAATCCTGACTTTCAAGATAAAGTAACTGTGCGACAACAACACTTGCTGTTGCATCATTAACCTGATCCGAAAGCATTATAATTCTGTCATTCAACAGACGTGAATATATATCATACGATCTTTCGCCTCTGCTTGTTTGTTCAACGACATACGGTACAAGTACGCTCATGTTAATTCGCCCTTTCTTTAAAAACAGTTGTCCCACAAAAAGTTGCGGGACAATAATGTTATTTTGTTTTAATCTGTCGAAAAAGCCTTATTCAGCCTTTTCCTCAGCTGCAGTGTTATCTACAACTGCATTTTCTTTAACGAAGTCAATAGCTTTCTGCACCTTGAGATCAGTTGTGTATTCATCCAATGGAATGAAACGCTTTATAGTTTCAACATCAACATTATTAGCAGCTGCAAGCTCTCCAAGACCATTGTTGATATCCTCATCACTAACTTCGATATTCTCAAGTTCAGCAATCTTTTCAAGAGCAAGTCTAAGCTTTACTTCGTTAACTGCTCTATCTCTATATGTCTCTCTGAATGAATCCATATCCATGCCTGTATACTGGAAATAGAGCTTTATATCCATTCCCTGCTGCTGAAGCTGTTGCTCAAACGATCTCATAAGAGAATCTATTCTCTGTTCATACATACAGTTAGGAATTGGTGAATCAACTTTAGCAATAAGAGCATTCATAACAGCATTCTCAAATCCAGATTCAGCCTGCGATTTCGCTGCATCTTCAAGCTTTGACTTGATATCATCCTTATATTCAGCAACTGTCTCAAATTCTGTTGCATCCTTAACAAGATCATCATTTATCTCAGGAAGTTCTTCATAACTGATGCCCTTAACTTTGCACTTAAATGTAGCATCTTTACCTGCATAATCAGACATCTGATAATCATCAGGGAATTTTACATTGATATCAAACTCATCACCGATGTTGTGACCAACGATCTGATCTTCAAAGCCTGGAATGAACTGACCACTTCCAAGACGAAGCGGATGATCTTCACCCTTTCCTCCTTCGAAAGCCTCATCACCGAAGAAACCTTCAAAATCAATAATAACCTCGTCACCAAGCTGTGCTGCTCTGTCGTCAACAGAAACGATACGAGCATTCTTTTTTCTGATAATATCAATCTGCTTATCGATATCTTCGTCAGTAATCTCTTTAACTTCCTTAGGAGCCTTTATTCCCTTGTAATCAGAAATCTCAATTTCAGGCTTTGTAACGCATACAGCTTTTAGCTCTACACCATTTTCCTTGTCTATGGAAGTAACCTCAATATTAGGTCTGTCAACGAGAACAAGGCCTGTCTCCTTAACAGCTGCGTCAATCTCAGGACCAAGGAGAAGATTTATAGCACCTTCATAGAAAGCACCCTCACCGAACTCTCTCTCTGCAAGCTTTCTTGAAACCTTGCCCTTTCTGAATCCCTTAATCTGGATATTTTTCTTCTGACGCTGATATTCCTTTTCAACAGCAGCTTCAAATGCTACGGGGTCAATAGAAATTATTAACTCAGTAGTATTCACATCTGTTTTGTTTGATGATTTTAAACTCATATTAATACGTCCTCCAATATTTATATTACATACTTGGAATATTATACCACATTTCGGAAAATTTTTCTACTGATTTCACGCACTTCTGCATAATGCACAATTCAAAGAACTTTCTCCGGTATAAATTGTAAATAATCACATGCTACAAGATGAAAATTAATGTCATCATAAGTATTTTTAACACATAATTCATGTGCAGAACGACCATGTATATGACCGTAGTAACAATCCTTTATTTTATAGCGATAAAGAATTTCAAGGATATCATAATTGAAGTTTGTTGCAAAAATAGGCGGATAATGAAGAAATACAATAGGAATCAGATCTTCTGACAAAGCAGATTTTATAGATAATTCAAGACGCTGAACTTCCCTTTTCAGTATCTTCTCATCCTGAGTTTCACCTGGCATATTCACCCAGCCTCTTGTACCACATATGCCATAATCACCGTATTTATAATGATTATTATGAAGTATCTTTATGGATTCTAACCTTTCAGCCACTAGAAACTCTTCCATTTTTTTCATTGTTGTCCACCAATAATCATGGTTTCCCTTTATGATTATTTTTTTTCCAGGTAGCTTTTCTATAAATCTAAAATCAGGAGCAGCCTCTTCAAGAGACATTCCCCATGAAATGTCACCTGGAAGAACAATAGTATCATCATCCTTTATTGTTTCAAGCCAATTTCGTTCGATCCTCTCCTGATAATAATCCCAGCCGCTAAAAACACTCATAGTTTTTGTGGGATCGCCTTTGCACAAATGAAGATCGGCCAGTACAAACAAGCTCATAAATTATATGCCCAAGGTTTTGAGCACATAATCTTTCTGATTAGCCTTATCTATAACATCATTGAAACGTTCAGGCTTGTTTTTCAGGTCTGCAAGAGCTGCAGGAACAGGAATATTTGAAAGCTCAGCTATTCTGCTAACCTTATCATATTCATCGATATCAGAGTTCTTGCCTTCAAGAGCTTCTAGTACAGCAACACTGAACTTATATGGACTAGCTGTTGAAGCAATGACAGTCTTTGTATTGTCGCCTGTGGTTTCCTTATAATCTTTGTAAACCTTGACAGCTACAGCCGTATGTGTATCGCATGTATATGAATATTTATCAAATATAGAATGAATAGTAGACTTTGTCTGATCATCATCACAGAAACCTGCCGAAAATTCATCTTTTAACTTAGCCTTTACGTCATCGCTTACTTCGTACTTTCCCTCAGACGCAAGCTTGCCAAACCAATCGCGGATAAGGCTATCATTTCTATCTGTCATCAAGTAAAGAAGTCTTTCAAGATTACTTGAAATAAGGATGTCCATTGAAGGTGAAACTGTTGTATAGAAATTCCTGTTTCTGTCGTAAACACCTGTATTAATAAAATCAGTAAGAACATTATTGATATTTGAAGCACAAATAAGTTTATTTACAGGAATGCCCATGTGCTTTGCATAATAAGCGGCAAGAATATTGCCGAAATTTCCTGTAGGAACAACAATATTTATCTTTTCACCAAGCTTTATCTCGTTATCCTTAACAAGTTCTGCATAAGCAGAAATATAGTACACTACCTGAGGCACAAGACGTCCCCAGTTGATAGAATTAGCGCTGGAAAATATCATTCCATTATCGTCAAGGACTTTTTTTACTTCATCATTGGTGAAAATAGCCTTTACACCATTCTGACAGTCATCAAAATTCCCCTTAATAGCGCAAACGCCAACATTTGAGCCCTCCTGCGTTTTCATCTGACGTTTTTGCATTGGGCTTACACCATCCTCAGGATAGAACACTAGGATAGATGTCCCTTCAACATCCTTGAATCCCTCAAGAGCAGCCTTGCCTGTATCACCCGATGTAGCAACAAGAATAACTATCTTTTTATCAAGCTTTATTTTCTTAGCAGAAGTTGTAAGAAAATAAGGTAGTATCTGAAGAGCCATATCCTTGAAAGCACATGTAGGACCATGCCATAATTCAAGCATATACGTACCGTCAAAAAGATGGGCAATCTCGGCAATGCTATCATTCTCAAAATTCTTTGTGCTGTAAGCATTGTCTGTACAATGATGTATCTCAGCTTCCGTAAAATCAGTAAGATATTTAGCAAATATATATGCAGCTCTGTCAGCATATGTCATATCGGCTATAGCCTTTATCTCATCAAGAGTAAGCTGCGGAATGCTCTCAGGAACAAAAAGTCCACCATCTACCGATATTCCCTGAGTAATCGCTTCAGCACTGTTTACCTTAACATTACTGTTTCTTGTGCTGTTATAGAACATATTATCACCCTTTAAAATATGAAATTGTTGCCTTTTTTCAAAGGCCTATGTTATATAATAAATGCTTAGCAACTTTTCTCCGGATATGACGACTTATGGAATATCAATCTTTGACCGGAGCATATTCAAGTTCTAGCATAAATAAACTATATCATTTTTATTATATGACCACTTTAACTATTAATGATGGAAATAATCCTGATGTCCAATCCCTGATTTATTCAAAAATATTCTTCAAAAAAGATTTTCTATGGACTTCTGAAACGCCAAATTCCGATATTTTTTCGTAATGTAACTTCGTACCATATCCTTTGTGCTTAGCAAAGCAGTACTGAGGGTATTTTTCATCTAACTGACACATATATCTGTCTCTAGATACCTTTGCAAGTATCGAAGCAGCCGCAATAGAAGCTGAAATCGCATCCCCATGTATAACATATTTACTTTCACACTCAAGATTAGGCACTCTATTGCCATCTATTAGTGCCAGATCTGGCTTAACCTCTAATCCTTCTACCGCTCTCTTCATGGCTTGCATAGTCGCATTAAGAATGTTAATACTGTCGATTTCTGCTACACTAGCTGTAGCAATACAATATGCATCTGCTTTTTGAATTATCTCATCATAAAGCAATTCTCGACGCTTTTCCGAAATCTTCTTACTGTCGTTGAGATAATCTATAAGTACCTGATTATTGAGAATAACAGCAGCAGCATAAACATCTCCTGCAAGAGGACCTCTACCAGCCTCGTCAACTCCGCAAACTATCGGATATTCCTTTCTCAAATCTGTATCATATTCAAATAGTTCCTTATGAAGCGTTATTCTTGGCATAGTTCCTCCTTCTGAGGCGGAACTTCAAGAGTTATCTTTCCCAGCTTGCCACTTCTGAACTCATCTAGTATCATTATAGCTGCACGTTCAGTATTGACCTCGCCTCCTGATATCATCATTCCACGTTTCTTTCCTATAGTTTCAAGCAGATCAAGACCTGATTCATCTCCAGTAATCTCAACTTTATACCGATCTTTTAGCGAATGACTATATTTTTCAGAAAGATATACCAACAGCTTCATTGCAAGAGTTTCAATATCGAGAATATCATCACTTATAGCGCCCGTGAAAGCAAGCTTTATTGCAATGTTCTGATCCTCAAATTTAGGCCATAAAACTCCAGGCATATCTAAGAGTTCAGTGTTATTATCTAGCTTTACCCATTGTTTTGCTCGAGTAACTCCAGGTCTATCCTCAACCTTTGTACGCTTAGATCCAGCAATTTTATTTATGAGAGACGACTTTCCTACATTAGGTATTCCTACAATCATGAGTCTGACCGATGATGTGGACATACCATTCTTTTGTCGTTTCTCCATTAACTCTTTAAGAATTGTCTTTTTTATAGTCGGAATAATCGATTTTAACCCTCTTCCCGACTTACAATCTATTGCTACTGCTTCTTTTCCTATGGACCTGAAATAATTTATCCATAGTTGAGTTGTTTGTTCATCTGCAAGATCACTTTTATTGAGCAAAATCATTCTCGGCTTACCCTTTGTCATTTTATCCATTTCTGGATTCTGACTACTTAAGGGCAGACGCGCGTCAACAATCTCTACAACAGCATCAACGAGAGATAAATTTGCCGCAATTAGTTTTCTAGTCTTTGCCATATGTCCAGGGAACCACTGGATCTGTTTGATTTCTATATTATCCATAATCTCCTCCCTGATACATAAAGTAGTGATATAAGTTTGATGTAAGCCGCTTACTTACTAAACTTGAGGAATTTGAAATTTTTAATTGGGTAGTATCTTATGATAGCCTTACCATAAATTTGATCTTTCTTTATTAAACCGATATCTGGATTTCTACTATCAGCGGACACTCTTCTGTTGTCTCCCATAGCAAAATAATAACCTTCGGGTATAGTTATAGGGAAGTCAAAAGCAGTATATGTGAGAGTATTAATAGTCTCCTTTATATAAGGCTCGTCAATAACCTTTCCGTCAATCAGTACTTCTTCTTTTTCTGGATCAATGTCAATAGTTTGCCCTGGTTCAGCAATAACACGCTTTATAAGGCACTCCTTATAAGGAGACTCAGAAATGTCTTTTTCAATAACTTCTCCGTTTTCGTCAAGAAGATAAGCAACATCATTATTTATAACAATGATATCTCCGTAATGAGGTCCGAAATAAACAGTTGACATAAATACCCTATCATCTTTGAATAATGTATCATTCATTGAGGTTCCCTCAACAGTAATCGGATGAAGCAAATAAGTAAATATCATTATAACAACAAAAACCGTCAGAAGAGTTGATTCAATTATCTCAAGTAAATCATCAACTATCTTTCCTTCTTTTTTTTCGGCTTTCGAAGCTTCTTCCTCATTATCATTGATGACATTATTTGAAGTAACCTCTGTGTCTTCCATTGAATCCTTAGTATCAATTACTATTTCTGATTCTTCGATAGTGTTTTTATTATCTTCAGACATAACTTTCTACCTCCAACCCTATATAAACTATAAAAGTATTATCAAAAAAACAATTATTGCTTGAATTTTAGGAACTTAAAGTCATTTATAGGTGCATATTTTATAAGTGCTTTTCCGTAAATTTGTTCTTTCTTTATCAAACCTATATCAGGATGTCTACTATCTGCCGACTCTCTTCTGTTGTCACCCATAACAAAATAATAACCCTCAGGTATAGTTATAGGATAATCAAAAGCCACAATTGGCATTGAATTGATAGTCTCCCTAATATAAGTCTCATTTAAGACTTTACCGTCAACAATTACCTCTTCCTTTTCAGGATTAATATCGATAGTTTGGCCCGGCACGGCAATAATACGCTTTATAAGGCACTCCTTATATCTTGAATCTGAAATATCCTGCTTCACTACCTTACCTTCATCATCAAGAAGATACGAATAATCATTGTTTATTATGATGATATCTCCGTAATGTAGTCCACCGTAAACAGTAGTCATAAATATCCTGTCCCCGCTGAACAGATTATTGTTCATAGAAGGTCCGTCAACTGTTACAGGATGAAGAATATATGTAAATATCATCATAACAACAAATACAGTAATGAGCGTCGATTCAACTATCTCAAGGATATCATCAACTATTTTTTGCTCTTTTTTCTCGGCTTCAGCTTCCTTATTGTCTATTTCATCATTATTTTCAGAAACATTTGTTAAAGCTTCGTCAATCTCTTCGGCAACTTCTGCCGAAGCTTCTTTTAACACTTCTTCGTTGTTTTCTATGTTATTTTTTAAATTTTCAGTCATAATCTGCTTCTCCAAACTTGTTAACAGTGATAATGTAGCAAAAAAGGGACTTTAAGTCCCTCAAGGAAAGAAGATGAGTCAGCCGAGAAATTCGGCTGAACTCAGTCTGCAACCTGTTAGCGGATCTGTTCCTTAACCTTAGCAGCCTTACC
>DBYI01000016.1:101762-149975 GCA_002310115.1 Ruminococcus flavefaciens | reverse complement strand
AGCTTAGCTCTGCGAACCTTACCGCATCTTACAACCTCTACCTTGTCAACAACAGGAGAGTGAAGCGGGAAAACTCTTTCGATACCACAGCCGTGAGCAACACGTCTAACAGTAAAAGTCTCGTTGATTCCGCCGTGCTTCTTAGCAATTACAGTCCCCTCGAAAATCTGGATACGGCTCTTATCGCCTTCCTTGATCTGAACGTGAACCTTTACGGTATCACCTACATTGAACTGCGGAACATTTTCCTTCATGCTTGATTCGCTGATTAACTTAAGTGCATCCATTTTATTTTCCTCCTAAAATTTCCGAACATTCATACCTGTCCCGCAAAAGCCGTTCAGCAGTCGGCAAATACAGGAATAATAAATTAAATGTGATAACACACAGGCTCATTAATGATGAGCAGCAGGCAGAGGACTATCCGATTTAATGTCTTTCGGCATTAATTCTCATTCGGACAGAATTATCCGAACGGATTTCAAATGCTTTTATATCATAACATACTTTAAAAGAAAATGCAAGCGTTTTTATGAAAAAATTTCATTATCAGCGCAAAAAATACCTGTACGGCATATTTTTTCTGTCTCAAATGAAATGTTGCTGAAATTTTTTAACGATTCAATAAACAATGTTGGGTTAAGATTTGTTTGAGTTCCGGCTGGCAATCTCATAACTATATCTATTGAGTTTTCATTCTTTTCGCATCTCTTCATCTTGATATCCGGTTTGATATCAACCATTTTCAAGCCTTTTTTAGTCTTTTTCTCGATAAGAATTTCCGGTAGCTCAATCATTTTTCCAATGTCCTCATAAAGGCAATCAATATCACGAGACACTAATGAAAAACTATATTCAGCTTCAGTTATAGCAGTTATTTTCTGCTTTTGCTCTGCAACCTTGACTATCCTCATGCCCTCAGGCATAACCGCATTGAGCTTGTCCCTTATTTCATCAAAAGGGATATCCTCGTTTAAATTGAAATCAAGAATTTCGCAACTACTCTCAAATCCCAGAGAAAGAGCGAGCGCAAAGCTGTAATACGGATGAGGATTAAACCCTTCAGTATACCAAATAGGCAAACGAGAACGCCTAAATGTTCTTAACATACAACGGTTAAGATCTAGATGAGAGATATATTTTGCGCGTCCGCATTTTTCAAATGTAGCTCTTACACGTATCAAAAACATTCCCTCCCAACTTTTTTATTTACGCCGCATCCAGAACACCTAAGACGACAGTTGGGTGTAGTTTTTGACTGATGAGCAGTCTTGTTCTCTCTTATAAGGAACTCCTTAGAAACTAGATAATCAAGATGATCCCATGGCAGTATCTCTTCATATTCAAAACGTCTGTTTGCATAAAACGCCATGTCTATGCCACATTCCTCAAAGGCTTCTTTCCATTTATCAAAATGGAAGTATTCTTCCCAGCTGTCAAATTTGCACCCTTTCTTCCAAGCTGCATAAATAACCTTGCACAGTCTTCTATCACCCTTGGCAAGTATTACTTCAAGCTGACTTACATCCGGATTATGATAACTTACCTTAATTTTTTTAGTTTTTACAGACTCAAGCAGTAAATTCTGCTTATGTTCAATCATTTCACGCGTATCTTGAGGTTCGAATTGAAACGGAGTGAATGGTTTTGGTACAAAAGTAGCACAACTTATAGATATCTGAACTCCCTTTCCCTTAGGTCGATTCTCTATACTGTAAAACAAGTCAATTATCCTGTTTGCTAGATCCGCAATACCGATTATGTCCTCATCAGTTTCTGTCGGCAATCCCATCATAAAATAAAGCTTGACACTGGAATATCCGCCTTCAAAAGCAATTCGGCAAGTATTCATTATTTCCTCTTCGCTGACATTTTTATTGATAACATCTCGCAACCGCTGAGTTCCTCCCTCTGCTGCAAATGTAAGACCGCTTTTGCGGACTTTTTTTATCTTTTCAAGCAAAGACTCTGAAAAATTATCAACTCTCAAAGACGGAAGAGAAAGATTAATTCTTTCACTAACAGTATAATCAAGTAGTTTAGTAAGCATAGGATCTATTTCAGAATGATCGCTGGTACTAAGAGAAGCCAGCGACACCTCATCGTATCCAGTATTTTCACACAGACATTTGACCTCTTTACATATGGTATCGGTATGCTTTTCACGAAATGGGCGGTAAATAAAGCCAGCTTGACAAAAACGGCAGCCTCTTATGCAACCTCTAAGCACTTCAACAGAAACTCTGTCCTGTACGATTTCAGTAAATGGCACAACAAAGTTTTCTGGATAAAAGACCTTATCAAGGTCTTTTATTATACGCTTTCTGATTATTTCAGGAGCTCCGTCGGAAACCTCCATATGATCAATGGTGCCATCATTTTTATAGACAAAACTATAAAATTTCGGAACATATACTCCACTGATAAGAGCAGCTTTACGAAGGAAATCATCTCTTGATGAGCCTTTTTTCTTCATTTCATAATAAAGGTCCATAATCTCAAGGTTAACCTCTTCACCTTCACCCAATACAAAAATATCAAAAAATTCGGCCAAAGGCTCTGGATTGCATACACATGGACCACCAGCAATAACTATCTGTGTTAGTTCCTGCGTCCTATCTTTTGAATATATAGGAATTCCAGCAAGATCTAGCATATTAAGTACATTTGTATACGAAAGCTCATATTGCATAGTAAAACCAATAAAATCAAAATCCTTTATTGGATCAAGACTCTCAAGAGCATATAACGGAATACTATTCTCACGCATTATAGCTTCAAAATCCTCACTTGGTGCAAAACATCGTTCACACCAATAGCTTTCACGCTCATTCGTAAGAGAATAGAGTATTTTCATTCCTAGATGAGACATACCTATATCATAAGCATCAGGAAAACAAAATGCAAATCTAACATCTATTTTAGACTTGTCCTTGATAATGCTTCCGACTTCTCCACCAATGTATCTTGATGGCTTCTGTACCTCTAAAAGGTGCTTTTCTATAAGATCTTTAAGCATAACTCCTCCGAATAATATCAATATCTTTTATCTTCCGGGATATAAGATATAAAATTATCATAGCATCCTGTCCAGCCGTCAGGAATAAAATTCTCAAAATTTTCAGGTCGTGGATACTGCGAAAACATTATATTATTATCAAAATCTATATAAATCGAAGGATTATAATCAGTTTTCTTATCGTCACGTGAAACCATACGAAGCAACCTTAACTCATCGGTTGAATACCTACATTTAAACAGATGTGAAAGGAAATAACTTGCTGTACTGTTGTCTAGTACCTCTATCCCCCATCTTTTTGCACAAAACTCCTCATAACTTCCGATATCATTCTCAAGCTCTGTAATAGTTTTCCCACTCTTCAAATATGCAAACTTCCATATTTTATATAGCTTATTATAGTCCATTTTCCATAGATTTTTCGGGGCAACATACCATTCAAAATGTCTTTTGTACATTATTCCTGCAATTATATTTTCTCCTTTAAGAGGCAAAACCTTAGCTATCTGTTCTACCATTTGCGGAAAGCTCCTTTTCAAAACATATCATATCACATAATTGAACACCCGCTTCTATTATCGGATGATCATAGTTATCAATAAAAAAATTCTTAATAACTCCACATTTCTTATAGCCGCATTTTTCATAAAACGGAACAGTAAGCGTACTGTCACCTGTTCCGAGAATCATTCTACTGAATCTGCCGCCGAATTTATTCTCAATATACGTAATAAGACTTTTTCCAAGTCCTTGACGCTGAAATTCCGGGTATACAGCAATATTCTTAAATTCAAGAGCACCGTCCCCTCGTCTGTAACAACGCAGGCTGCACAAACTGTTTCTTCATTCCTCATAATGAACAATCTGCCTTTATAAGGATATTTGGCGATCATTCTTTCCAGGCCATCACCAATAAGAAGAAGCTCTATATAATCAGTTTTATTGAATTTTACCTCGTTACCGTTAATCATTTCATGCTTTCCTCGGAGAAGCGCTTTGGTAAAAAATCGGAAAGTTTATACACACCGTCAGAAAGTACTATTTTCAAGTCATTTCCACAAAATTCACTCATAACCTGTAAACAGGCACCGCAAGGATAACACGGCTTCGAGAAGTCCTTATCGATACTACCTGCAATTGCTATTGCAACAAATTTAACATACCCTTCGGATACTGCCTTAAATATAGAAGTTCTTTCAGCACAGTTAGTTAATGAATATGAGGCATTTTCGATATTACATCCAGTGAAAAGCTTACCATCATCAGTAAGAAGAGCCGCTCCAACAGAAAAACCAGAATACTTAGAATAAGCCATTCCTGCTGCCTTTACAGCAGCTTGAAAGAGTTCATCATTACTCACGCAATCACCTTCCCTTGCCAATTTTGCGTTTCTTACCATCTGGCGTCATAATGTATGTATTCTCAAGCTGAGCTGCAAGATTACCTGTGACTGCACGTCTATATTCGTTTCTTAGCTCGGTCTGCTCTGCCTTTTCAGCTTCTGTCAGTCCTTCTTTCTTCGCTTTATGAGCAAGCTCATTGATACGATCAATTTTTTTCTGATCCAAAACTAACACTCCCATGAAAAATATAGTTTTATTTTAACATGAATTTGTTTTAATTGCAAGTATCATACTGGATTTTTATCATGATATATGCTATAATATAAAATAAATCTTTTCTTTAAGGAGTAAGATATGAACAAAGCACTTGTTACAGGCGGATGCGGAGGAATAGGAGAAGCTATCTGCAAAAAGCTAGCAAATGAAGGATATTCTGTATATGTTAACTATGCTCATTCTAAAGACAAAGCCGAAAAGCTTGCTACTGAAATCGGAGGAATAGCTGTATGTTTCGATGTTTCAGACAATAATGCTGTTGTTTCAGCTATAAACGATATTGGTCGTGTAGACCTGCTTGTAAACAATGCAGGAATTTCTGAAATAGATCTATTCACTTCTATTTCTAACAAAAAAGCTGACAAAATACTTGACACCAATCTAAGAGGCGCTATGAATTGTGCTAGAACAGTTCTACATGAAATGATAAAAGCAAAAAGTGGAAATATAATTAACATATCATCCATGTGGGGACAATGCGGAGCTTCCTGTGAGGTTGATTATTCAGCTTCAAAAGCTGGACTTATAGGATTTACGAAGGCACTCGCAAAGGAAGTAGCACCATCTGGCATAAGAGTAAACTGTATCGCTCCAGGCTTTATAATGACGGAAATGAATAATCGTTTCACTGAAGAAGAACTTGAAATGATACGAGAAGAAATACCACTTGGTATATTTGGAACTCCAAAACATATTGCTGAAGCTGTAGCTTTTATTGCATCAGACAAAGCAGAATACATAACTGGTCAGATATTGGCAGTAAACGGCGGAATGGTAATATAACGCCTAAAAGCAGCTAAAAATAATATTATTATCCTAATATAAAAATAATCTGCAAGAAAAGACTTTCTATCTTAATAATTAAAGAAAACACAAAACCACAAAATGCACAAATTAACTCACTTATAACAGTATACTATTACTAAACCGCTGAATTTCATGAATAAACGATGATAATTTCACCCACAACTTGAATTTTAAGCTTTATTATGATATATTTATAATGTAATTGATAATTTAAATACTAATTCTAACCAATTTAGCGAAGGATGATCATTGATGGAAAAGAAGTCAGCAATCAGTGCTGAAACATCTGCTGTAAAAACTGATAAAATTTTAATGGCGGATGTCAATTCAAAAATAGAAGCCCCCGAAACAGCTGGCCTTGAGAAGAAAGTGCATTTTAAAAAACTTAAGAAATTTAATGAGAAAAGAGCTGCAAATTCCTCAAAGTATTCAAGATTCAATTCTTTTCTTCTTTTTATTTTCCCAGTTTTCATATGTTCCATGGCTGAAATCAATCAGGGAAAATATGTTTCGTCTTTCTTTAAATTCATAGTTGGAAGACCAACTGTAATAATTTTTGACATTCTTTTAACAGCTATTTTATTTACGTTTATCATTTCCATATTTAAAAAAGGCTGGGTCGCTATGCTAATCCACAGCTTCATATATATGGCTCTAAGTACAACTGAGCTTTTCAAATATGGAACAAACGGAAACCATCTCATATTATCTGATATGAAACTGTTAAGAAGCGTAAAAAGCTTATCTTCATTTGCATATATCAAAATTACGCCAAGGCTTATCACCTATTATCTCATCGTTATTGCGTTTATTCTTCTTTCTGTATATTTCAATCCCAAGATCAATTCAACACCTATGAAACGAGCAGCTTTTGCCTGTGCTTCAGTTATATCAGTTGCTGCACTCATAGTACTCCCTTCTTTTTACACTCCAGTATACAAAGCGTTTGCCATTGACACAAAAATAGCTACAAATACTTTTATTTTAAATGAAAAATTCGAACATAACCGTTTTCTAGCATTCATATTACAAACAGCGTCAGAAAGCTATTCAAACAGACTTGTCGTTCCAAAAGATTACAGTGAAGCATATATTGACGAGATAATGAATGTAACCGTTGATGATCAGGAAGATTTCAACGGAGGCAAAAAGCCAAATGTTATTGTGATAATGAGCGAATCGAATGCCGATTTCCGTGTATTTGATGAGTTGAAGATTGACAAAAAATATTACAAGAAATTTGATAAAGCTGTTGCTGAGGGAAAAGGTGGTATAGCTATTACTCCTACATACGCAAGCTGGACTGTTCGTTCAGAGTTTGAGCTTTTATTCGGTCTTCCTGTAAGAGGAATAAATACTCCGAATATGCCACAGCGTGAGCTTGCAGATCGTGAACAGCCTGCCCTTGCACAGTATTATAAAAGTTGGGGATACAATACTATCTATGTTCACCCTTTTCAGAACAATTTTTACAGCAGATCAAAAATATATGGACATTTCGGTTTCCGCAAGATGATTTATCACGATGATTATGAGAATACAACTGATTTTACAGTTCCAGTAAAACATTTCGGAACATATGTCGATGATTCAACTGTTTTTGAACAGATAATCAAGGAGATAAAAACCTCAAAACAACCTATTTATCTGCACACGACAACTATGCAAAACCATCAGCCTTATGATCAGGGTGAAAATCCTGACGATGAATTTACTAATTATCTTACATGGATAAGTCATTCTTATGACGGACTTGAAGCATTTCTTAATGAATTAAAAACTATCGACGAACCAACGCTAGTTTTCTTTGTTGGAGATCATTTCCCTTCACTTCGAGGAGAAACCAGTGTTTATAATATGCTTGGTCTCAATGGTGAAAACTGTAAGGCTCTTTACCAACAAAAATATTTCTTCTGGAGCAACTATAATGCCGATTTTTCAAATGTTCCAGATCACGAAATATCATTTTTCTATATTCCCTATGTAATATTCAATATCATTGACGCTCCAAGAGATGCATTTATAGAAAAAATGAATGGTTTTATGGAAAAAGAGCCGGTTTATTCAGACGAATATAGCAGCACTACTCCACGTGATGAGGAGCTTGACATCCTTACCATTGACAGAGTTGTTATGGATGAGTACTCTCCCTCACCGATACCAGATGACGAACTGACAACTCAGAATTAAGAGGTAGATAGTATGAAAGAACTTGAAATTGGAATAACAGGTACATCCGAGCTGACTATCAGCGAAAAGAATCTGGCTAAAAATGTTGGAAGCGGTAACCTCGAAGTGTTCTCTACTCCCGATATGATAATGCTTATGGAAAAAGCAGCCTGTAATTGTATATCGGAGTATCTTGAAAATGATGAGACTTCTGTTGGTACTGAAATAAATGTAAGACATATTTCAGCAACTCCAAACCACATGAAGGTCTGTGCAGAAGCAGAACTTACTGAAATAAACGGAAGAGAACTGGTATTTTTAGTAAAGGCTTATGACGAAGCCGGAGATATCGGTGAAGGAACTCATAAACGCTTCATTGTTTATGGAGAAAAATTCACTTTAAAAGCTAATTCAAAAATAAATCTTAAATAACAAGATATAGAGAGGGAAGTCCTCTGTATCCACGTTGAAACGCACATACCGGTCAGGTATACAACGCTATATCAAAACAAACCAAAGTATTCATGTACTAAATGCAAGTAAGTACGAAAAGGATCGCTTAATAAGGGCGGCGCTGATATAGAAGTTTTAAGCCATGGTATTTCTGATGCAAAGTCAGAAGTACTATGGCGTTTCTATTGAAAGTGCATAGATGAGGTGCTATAATGGTAACTAACATAAATCGAAATTTAGAGGTGAAAAACATGATTAAGGAAATTGATCGAAGTGATATACCGAATTGTGTCTCTGTTATTAAAGACAGCTTTATGACTGTTGCTGATGAGTTCGGATTCACTTCAGAAAATGCACCCCGATTTACAGCATTCGCTATATCGGACGATAGACTGTACTACCAATTGGATAATGAACATAGAATAATGGTTGCATACTATTTGGATAATAAGGTAATAGTTGGATATTATTCCTTACTTTTGCAGGAAGATAATCAATGTGAGCTGAATAACCTAAGTGTCCTTCCCGATTATAGACATAATAATATCGGTACCGCATTGTTAGATGATGCTATAATTCGAGCAAAAAAAATGGGGTGCGTTAAAATCAATATCGGAATCGTTGAAGAGAATAAGATATTACGAAAATGGTACGAGGATAAAGGCTTTACTCATATTGGCACAATGAAATTCGATTTTTTTCCATTTACTTGCGGCTATATGGTAAAGACATTATAATCTAAATTATGATTTGTCTTATCAGTTGTATAAAGTACAATGCCCCGAAGCACTTTGAAGTGCTTTGGGGCAAAACTTCTATATGGGTATCTGTTTTATAGGGCGGTCCTTGTTTTTATCTCAAGTATCTTAGAACCTAATACAAAGTTAACACTTCAACATTGCATTTGCCTTACAAATCGCGACAAAAGTCTTCTGCTTTTTATATGTTTTAATAAATGTCTCCACATTTACCTACATTTGCTGATAACTCCATGTATCGGAGCTTACACCTGCAAGAAATGTGCCATACCATGGCACGCTAAAAACAGGTATGAGCACTAATGCACTCATACCTGTTCTGAATATATTTATTATACACTGTCTATAGTTTCCAGCTTTTTTAATGTATCATCAAGAATTTCATTTCTTAGTTCAGTAAGCCAGTCAGAAAATTCTACAACATCGAAAGCGTATGACTTATTAAATTTCATTTCTTGTTCAGACCATGTATCAATGGGTGACTCATTATGCTGTATCAAAGCTTCAAGTTTGTCAAGAGCGTTAAATAGTATTGCTTCCTTTGTTTTCTTCCTGTTTATTTCCTCGAAAAGCATCGAAAACTCCTCTGCTAACTCTTTGGGTAAAGTATCTATCCATTTAGTTAACAACCTAGCCTCGTTTTTTCTGTCTGAATCAGTCTTTTCAAATGTTGGAATATCACCTGTAAAACATTCACCCATGTCATGAATAATGCACATCTTAATCACTTTATCCATATCAATATCATCAAACTCATGCTTCAAAAGAAAAGCCATAAGTGATACTCTCCAACTGTGCTCTGCGACGCTTTCAGTTCTTCTATTTGAAGTCATACAGTGTCTAGGAGTATCTTTCAAGCGTTCAGCAATATGTAAAATTTCAAGATAATCTCTTGCATTCATATTTTCCCTCTTTAAATACCGCAGCACCCCTGATACGCTTTCAAGGGTGCTGATTTTAATCTTATCTTTTAACAAAATATTCCTCATACCAGACAAGGAAGGTGTATATAGTCCATACCTTGCGCCAGTTGTCAGAGTTACCACCAACATAATCATCATATATGGCATTTATCTCGTTCAAATCAAAAAACTTAGCAGCTATATCGCTCTTAAACTTAGTACGTACATCTGCATTATAACGCTCGTCTGCGAGCCATATCCTTATTGGAACGATAAATCCGAGCTTTTTTCTGAATGCTATCTCTTCAGGAAGTACCTTCGCAGCAGCCGTTCTGAATGCAACTTTATTCGTTTCATCATTCACCTTATATTTGGATGGCATACGTGAAGCTATATCAAATATTCTGAGATCAGTTAGTGGCATTCTTATCTCAAGTCCGAAAGATGTACTCATTTTATCAACATTGAGGTAAATATCACCCTCAAGCCATATCTGGATATCTACATCTGACATCTTTGTCAGTGGATCAAGACCCTCAGTTTCATCATAAATATATTTGACAATATTTATTGGCAAAACATTTGGATCATAATGCTTAAGTATCTTTTGCTTTTCATCCTCTTTCATAATATTGGTATTGCCAACATAGAAAGTTTTGAGATTTTCACCGTAACGTTCAGCATTACGATACATATTGTATCCGCCAAAGAACTCATCAGCCCCCTCTCCTGAATAACAGAGCTTTGTATGTTCGGCAGTAGCTTTGCATCCAAGTGTAAATACTATTGCTGAAGCGTCTCCGAGAGGCTGCTCCATATTATACATAACGTAAGGAACTATATCAAAGAAATCCTTTGGCTGAATATTAGCCACACTGTGCTTAACATTGAGGAGCTCTGCAGTCTTTGCAGCAACACGTGATTCATCGAATCTTTCTTCATCATAACCGCAAGAATCTGCTCTTTTGGCGTCTGACATTGCAAGAACATAGGATGAATCTACTCCACCTGACAGAAAAGATTCCGCAATTTCATCATCGTCCTTGACTTCAGAGAAAATATTCTTTAATGTCTCATGTATCTCGCCTGCCCATTCATCAAGAGATTTAGACTCGTCAGGCCTAAATGTAGGTTTCCAGTAGCGCTCAATCGTTAAAACGCCATCTTTGAACTCTAATAAGTGACCTGGCATAAGCTTTTTGATACCCTTGAAAAAAGTATCTTCTCCTGCAACATAGGTAAGGGTCATGTATATCTGGAGCATATCAACATTAAGCTCTTTAACAAACCCATCTTCTTCTAATATTTTTCGAATATTTGTACCGAAGAGAAGCCTATTATCATTTGTAATATAATAATAGAAAGGCTTTGTGCCGAAATGATCTCTAAGGCAGAAATACTTTTTTTCATCGGTATCGAAAAGTGCAAAAGCAAACATTCCGTAAAAATGGTTTGCCATTTCTTTTCCCCATTTTTTATATGCACTGATGATTATTTCTTTTTCTCTGTTTTCGCGTGGAAGCTCTTTATTTATGTTTAGTTCACTGCAAAGATCACGCCAGTTTCGTATATGTCCTCTGTAATCACAGATATTGATCAATTAATCTCACCTCTTGATTAGTGTATAATACTATATTTCTTCAGAATTAAGCGGACGGTTCATTAAAGCACCTAAAGCAAGTCTAACATCGCCACCATTGAAAAGCACTTCGTTGAGCTGTTCAGTTATTGGCATTGAAACTCCCATTTTCTTAGCGAGCGAATATGCTGCTTTACAGCAAAAATACCCTTCTACAGTGCCTACACGTTCAACAGCCTCTTCAGGAGTTATTCCTTGCCCTATCAAAATACCTGCACGTCTGTTTCGGCTGTGCATACTGGTACAAGTAACAATTAGATCACCTATTCCAGTAAGCCCGCTGAAAGTTGCTGTATCAGCTCCGCAAGCTTTTCCTAGACGAGCAATCTCATGTATTCCTCTAGTCATCAATGCAGCTTTTGTATTGTCACCATACCCCAATCCGTCGCAGATACCAACACATAGAGCAATTATATTCTTCAAAGCTCCGCCGATCTCACATCCCTTAACATCATCGTTAAGGTATATCCTAAGATACTCGTTACCAAACTCACGTTGAACATACTCAGCAGCCTCATGGTTATGAGAAGCAGCAACTATGGTAGTAGGAACACATCTTGCAACCTCTTCAGCATGAGAAGGTCCTGAAAGTACTACCATTTTGTTAGTTTTAATCTCTTCGCAAATGACCTCACTAAGAGTCTTCAGACTATCCTCTTCAAGGCCCTTTCCTGTATTGACAATGACCATTTTATTGTCAACATAAGGAGCTGCAGCCTTCGCAACATCCCTAACAAATGATGACGGTATGCCAAAAAACAGCATATCACAGCCTTTTACACATGAAATATCGCTTGTCATTGCAATACTCTCAGATACTGGCACTCCTGGAAGTTTCTGAACGTGCTCACCGTGTGAACGGATATCATCTATCTCTGACTGAAATTTAGACCATACAGTGACCTTATGCTTTCCACAGTGTTCAGCCATTATCGCCAAGCTTAGTCCAAAACCGCCAGAACCAAGAATAACTATATTTGCCATTCCGATCAACTCCTATCATTATATCAGTCTCTGCTTATTTCTATGCTGTTAAATGAAAATTTATTCTCATTTCCATCAATAAGTCTCTGCATATTTGAACGGTGCATCCAGATGACAATTGCAGCCATTGGTATCGATAGAAGCATGTATAAAAAGCTTCTGCCAAAAGAATATTCATCAACAATTAAAGACATAAGGAGAGTCGCGAGCGGACAATACGCCGTAGAAATAATGGAAGCAAGCGAAACATATCTAGAAAGTGCAAGCATAACAACAAATATCGCTAATAATGCTATAAATACCTTGTAATCAACTGCTATAAAAGATGCAGCTCCTACCAGCACACCTTTTCCTCCCTTAAACTCATAATAGATTGGAAAAACATGACCTATTATCGCAAAAAAGCCTGCAATATAACCTATGTAGTGAGTATCGTTTCCAGGCATTAAGCCTGCCTGTAAAAGGTGACAGAATAGTCTTGCAAGTGCAACTGCTATAACGCCCTTCAAAAGGTCTCCTATAAGTGTTAGAAGAGCGCAACTCTTACCAGCACATCTCAAAGTATTTGTAAGACCTGCATTTTTGCTTCCCATATCACGTATATCTCTACCTGTCATCAATCTAACAACAATGATAGAAAAATTGAGACTTCCTAAAAAATAACCGAGGCCCGCACTAATAAGTATTGAAAAAAACACCTTCATTATTTATCATTCCCTCCTCTTTCACGAACAATGAAACGGACAGGAGTTCCTTCAAGTCCGAATGTTGAGCGTATTTGATTTTCAATGTATCTTCTGTATGAAAAATGGAACAGATCTGCTCTGTTAACAAACGTTACAAATGTTGGTGGCTTGGTAGAAGGCTGTGTCATATAGTATATTTTCAGTCTTCTTCCTTTATCCGACGGAGGCTGTACTCTTGTAGTCGCGTATGCGAGTACATCATTAAGCATTCCTGTAGATATTCTCATGCTGTTTTGCTCATAGACATATTTGATAAGCTCATAAAGCTTATTAATACGCTGACCTGTCTTTGCAGAAATAAAAACAAACGGAACATAAGACATAAAACTGAAATCATTTTCAAGCTTAGTACGATATTCCTGCATTGTCTTATCGTCTTTTTCCACAAGATCCCACTTATTTACAGCAACAACACAAGCTTTTCCCTGTTCATGCGCATAGCCAGCAACTTTTGAATCCTGCTCGGTAAAACCTTCCGCAGCGTCAAGCATTATAACACAAACATCAGCTCGATCAACAGCCATATAAGCTCTAAGAACACTGAAATGCTCAACTTTTTCAGTAACTTTTGACTTTTTACGTATTCCAGCCGTATCAATAAACACAAATTTTCCAAATTCATTTTCAATAACAGTATCCGTTGAATCACGAGTAGTTCCGGCAATATCAGAAACTATAACACGCTCCTCACCTGCAATTTTGTTGATAAGAGAAGATTTTCCAGCATTAGGCTTACCAATTACAGCGACCTTGATATGATCCTCATCATATTCAACATCTTCGCTGTCGGGCAGGCTTTCATAAACCTTATCCAACATATCTCCAGTTCCGTGACCATGAACAGAAGATATAGGGTACGGATCACCGAGTCCGAGATTATAAAACTCATAAAGCTCCAATGGCGGATCTCCAAGATTATCCACCTTATTTACTGCAAGAACAACAGGTTTACCGCTTTTAAGAAGCATTTGCGCAACCGCGTAGTCGTCAGCAGTAACTCCACAGCGTATATCTGTAACAAATACAATAACATCAGCTTTTTCAATAGCAAGTTCGGATTGCCTTCTCATTTGTACCAAAATAACATCGTTACTATCAGGTTCGATACCGCCTGTATCTACAACCATGAACTCCTTACCTCTCCACTCGCATTTCGAATAAATACGGTCTCTTGTAACGCCAGGAGTATCTTCAACTATTGAAAGACGCTGTCCAATAAGCTTGTTGAAAAGTGTTGATTTTCCAACATTTGGACGTCCTATAACAGCAACTATTGGTAATGACATTGTTTTCTCTCCTTTCTGTTATTTTATTAAGAATCTGAGTATCACTGCAAGCCATAAATGTGCAGGATAGAATATATAGAAAAACCACTTGGAAAACATAGGGAATCTGCCTTTTTTACCATTGTAAAAAACAGTCATAAGAACATACGCCACTGCAAAATCAAAAATATGCATAACAGTCGATTCAAGCTTAATAAGTGAAAATCCACTCATATAAAGCGGAATATTTGACACAAGGAGGTAAATAAACCATACAGAAGCATACCATATCAGCCTTGCCTTTGATTTTTCGTTAAAAATATAAAGTCCAAGCACTAGCAGTGGTCCAAAAACAAGCCATTCTGAAACAATTGCTATCGTAACACCACATATTAAAACTACAATAACAATACGCTGCCACAGCTTTAATCGACTCTCCCATGCACAAAGCGTAAGAAGAGAGAAAAACAAGGTGAACATGATATTTGCGCCCCACCAACCATTTATCGGTCCCCATAGTATAGTAAATGGAATCTGTGTTATACAGGCGAATATAAAAAGTCTCTGCGCATATTTCTTAACGGAACGGGTATACTTATATCCATCTACTATGAAGAAAAACATTACAGGTGGCGTCAATAAGCTGAGCTCAATGAATATTCTCTGCCAAAATGGGCAATTTGCAAATAGCCCATCAGGTGGATTGTCATCAATACTAAGCCATGCAAAAAGATGTCCCCAGAACATAAAAAATATAATAATATATTTAATCATATCCCGGTTTATAACTTTTAACCTGTATTTTTCTTCCATATATTCCATCAATATCTTATTCCCATTATAGCGTCCAGTAGTTCATAACCGTCACTAGGCGTTGTCCTTATCTCTACGCCAAGTTCTTTCTCAACGTCATATATTGTTAGATCATCTAGAAATACATCAGAATCACGCCTTATCATAGCCTGAGAAAGAAGCAGATTGTCTCCAAGTTCTTTCCCTTTAAGTTGAGCAATTAGATCTGTTGCGGTTATAAGACCTGTCACAGTGATAGTTTCACCAAAAAAATCGTTCCTAATACGATAAACATTGCATTTAAGCAACGGGAACCTCTTCTCAGCCATTTCTGCAAGCATACGGATAGTTCCATACGGTGAATAACCTGTTGCAATGGAAACTATGCGTTCTCCACCATCCCATTCAGCTAGATCTAACGCTTTTTCAAACTCATCAATGAGTGAACGAAGCATTCCTACGCCATTTTCATACTGTGAAAAATCCTCGTAAGCTTCTATTGGAGGTAGCGGTCTTTCGGCAATCAGATAGAACTCGTCCGACGGAAAAACAGTTCTCGTTCCAAACTTTTTAAGAAAAATCTTCTGAAACTCTTCTATAATATCTATTGTTTCCGCTGCAGTTTCCTTTGTAAAACTCACAAGAGGGAAAAGACCCTCTCTAAATTTGGTCAAGCCAACTGGAACAACAGCCATACTAGTAATATTAGGCATCAGTTCACCAAGATCTGTTAGAGATCTTCTCAACTCGTCACCGTCATTAAGCCCAGGACAGCATACAATCTGACAATTGAGCTTAATACCATTTTCGGCAAGCTGTCGAATGAATTTAAGCTTCTCTCCCGCAAAACGATTATGCATCATTTTGACTCTTAAATCTGGATTAGTCGTATGTACGGAAACATTGATATTCAGTTTCATCTCAATTATTCGATCGATATCCTCCTGTTTCATGTTTGTGAGAGTTACATAATTTCCCTGTAAAAAAGACAATCTTGCATCATCGTCCTTAAAATATAGTGTTTCTCTCATACCCGGAGGCATCTGATCAATAAAGCAGAATACACATTTATTGCTACACGACTGCTTCTTATCCATTAAAAAAGTCTCAAATTCAAGACCTATATCATCATATTCATCCTTTTGAATCTCAATAGTCAGAGATTCATTCTCGCGTTCAAGCTCAAGAGAAATATCCGTATCGGCAGCATAATACATATAGTCAAGGACATCCTTTATGTCATGACCGTTTATTTTGACGAGAGTATCGCCGCTTTTTACTCCTGATCTCTCAGCAGGAGAGCCATGCATAACACCGTTGATCTTAACCATATATCTTCTCCAAAAACTTAAAAAGGAGAGAAGGTTCACTCCTCCTCTCCTTCTCTTTTATCGGATCAAGCCAATTATTCAGCGTCGATCTTAAGGACCTCAACGCCCTTATAGAATCCGCAGTTTTTGCAAACCTTATGCGGAGCCTTATATGCGCCGCAATTGTCGCACTTTGACATTGCGGGTGCTTCAAGCTTCCATACTGCAGAACGTCTTTTGTCACGTCTTGCCTTGGAAGTTTTCCTCTTCGGTACAGCCATTCTGGCACCTCCTTACAGAGCTTCACAGCTCAAATTAATGTAGATGATCGCACTGTTTCTCATTAAGATCACAACCGCACACAACACAAAGTCCTTTGCAATCATCCTTGCAAAGTATCTTGGTTGGCAGGCTGAGAAGCATATCAGTCAGCGCAATTTCATTCAAATCAATGCTCTCACCGTCTGCAACGATATAATCATCGTTATCTTCATTGCTGACATAAGGAACAACAATATGATCGAAAAAAAGGTCATAATCCCTTGTGAACTCCTTCAGACACCTGTCACAAGTAAGAAGCAGTCTGAAAACAATGGAGTAATCAAGATAAACGACTCCAGCTCTGTTATGAAGCCTTCCACTTATATTTACAGGAGAATCAAAGGTATACCCTTTTATTTCGCTGAACTCCTCTGCAGGAATCTCATAAGAAAATTCTTTTTTCTCACCGACTATACTGAATATCTGCTTTAAATTGATCTTCATATTTTAATCCTTCAGAGCACTATAAAATATATTATACACCAATCGCTATAATCTGTCAATAGCTCAATGTAAAATTTTAATATTCTGTGTTTAAATTACTTTATGAACTGCTTAACGCTCTCTGGGAGCTCAGAAACATCAGCTGATACAGTAAATACTATTGTAGCTTCCTCGCCAGTAAGCTTGTCAAGTTTTTCGAAGAGACAGCCAAGTGCATCATAATCACGGCCAACTATCTTAAGGATACCATCAACAAAAACATCTTTAATATCATAATTGCCTGCGAGCATGCCAGCTACAAAACCATAGAAAGCGTCAACGCCCTCAATAGCAAAGCTTTCCGTATCGCACCATCTCACTCTGAAGCTGATGGAACGTCTAATATTGTCTCCTTTTTCGATACATACAAGATTACCGTTAGTTGACTTTACTGCATCGTTAATCTGATCGATGAGTATTTTGGTTTTTCCTGTACCTTTTTTTCCTGTAATAAGCTTAATCATAATTTACTCCTTCCGTGCCTTGTGGCATTTGTGACGTATTATATTTTGTTTAAAACTAAATGGACAATCAACCAAGTTTAGCTTCAAGAGCAGCCTTAGCGCCTTCATATCCAGGCTTTCCAAGAAGCGCAAACATATTTGACTTATAGCTCTCAACACCAGGCTGGTTAAAAGGATTTACTCCGAGAACATATCCTGAGATAGCACAAGCCTTCTCAAAGAAATATATCATATAGCCAACGCTTTCCTCAGTAGTATCCTCAAGCTCAAGAATGATATTAGGAACTCCACCCTCTGTATGAGCAAGGACAGTTCCCTCAAAAGCCTTTCTGTTAACAACTGACATATTCTGATTTGTCAAGAAGTTAAGTCCATCGAGATTCTCAGCATCAGGCTCAAGGAAAAGATCTGTCTTTGGTTTCTTGATATCTACCACGGTTTCAAAGAGTATTCTTGCACCGTCTTGAATATACTGACCCATTGAGTGCAGATCAGTTGAGAAAACAGCTGCTGACGGGAATATTCCCTTATTATCCTTACCTTCACTTTCTCCGAAGAGCTGCTTGTACCATTCTGCCATCATCACGAAGCTTGGATCATATGAAACAAGCATTTCAACAGATTTGCCCTTTCTGTAAAGGATATTTCTAAGAGCTGCATACTTATAGCAATCATTATTGTCAAAATCAGCACAGAAATCAGCCTGTGCCTTTGCAGCACCCTTCATAAGAGCATCAATATCACAGCCAGCAACAGCTATCGGAAGAAGACCTACAGCTGTAAGAACTGAGAAACGTCCTCCTACATCATCAGGTATAACAAAAGTCTCATAACCTTCTGCATCTGAAAGATTCTTGAGAGTTCCTCTTGCTTTATCAGTTGTTGCGAAGATACGATTCTTCGCTTCATCCTTGCCGTACTTGTCCTCTACCATCTTCTTAAAGATTCTAAATGCAAGTGCAGGCTCTGTAGTAGTACCTGATTTAGATATTACATTTACCGAAAAGTCCTTTCCCTCACAAAGAGCAATGATCTCATTAAGATATGCCGGATTGATACTGTTTCCTACATAATAGATATCAGGAGTATCCTTCTTAATATTGTTATAAAGAGGCGATTTAAGAAGCTCTATTGCAGCTCTTGCGCCAAGATAAGAACCGCCGATACCGATAACGATAAGGATATCAGAATTAGCTTTTATTTTCTCAGCTGCAGCCTTGATACGTGCAAATTCCTCCTTATCATAGGCTGTAGGAAGATCTACCCAGCCTAAAAAATCATTGCCAAGACCAGATTTTTCATGAAGAGACTTAGCAGCAGCTTCAACCTGAGCCTTGATGCCGACTATTTCATCAGCATTTACAAAGTCCTTCAAATATTTGGTGTTGAGTTTCAAAGACATTAGAATTTACCTCCAATATGTATGATAAGCCATACAATATAATTTACCATCTTTATGATACTATATTTTCGCCTCTTTTTCAAGTACCTTAACGTAACATTTTCAACATTTGTGCATTTAATACCATTTCAACAATATTATTCTATCATTTTCAACAACATTGACCTAAAAACATATTCAAAGCTAAGTGCAGGTATTTCCTTTTTTGCAACAATATCAGATTCATAAATAAGAGTATCACCACTGTAAAAAGCAACGCAGCCAATTGGTTGACCAATATAAACAGGTGCATATATATATTCAGGATAGACTATCTTGGTTCTAATATTGCTTTTTTCCTTTTCTACCGTTACTTTTCCCTGCATTGCAAGCCCTACCTCAACTGCCGATTCAATACCGCCAATGACATTTAGAGGTTTGATCATTTCCTCCGGAAACATTGTAAGTGTAACTTTAAACTGTTTAAACGCTTTTTTCAGAAGCATTTTTACTGTATTATATGAGGTATTTTCGTTTCCAGATCCCAGCGAGACAACTATAAAAGTATCACCGTCATCATTTCTTCCGCATTCTGCTATACAATAACCACATTCTTCAGAATGACAAGCTTTAAAACCTATGTGCAAACCATAGCTTTTTGTAAGCTTATTCTCACTTACAAGCTCAACTTTGCCTTCCTTTACATAATCACGCCATGTTGAAAAAATTGGAGTCAAAAAATCAAATCTTGACAATTCAGAGCATACTACTGCAATATCATGTGCTGTTGTAAACTCTTCCTCAAAAAAATAACCATAAGGAGAAGAATAAACTGTATTTCTCATCCCAAGCTCAAAAGCTTTTGCATTCATATCCATTACAAAAGTACCTATATCTCCAGATATCTTTTCTGCAAGGACAGTAAGCGCATCATTAGCATTACCAATGATTACGCTTTTCAATAACTCTTCAACAGATAGTATATCTCTATCTTCAAGCCAAATAACAGACCCTCTTGTGTTTTTTACACTTTCAGAAGCTGTGAGTAACTCCGACATCGAAAGATCACCATTATCAATCTTTTCAGCAATGAGCAATATGCTCATAAGCTTCGTCAAGTAACCAGCACTCAATTTCATGTCTGAATTGTATTCTTCAAGAACAGTTTTGGTCTCAGCTTCCATAAGAATATAAGCCTTAGGCCCGCCATTCTCAACTTTTCCTGCTCCTGCAAAAAGAAAAAAAGTGCATCCTCCAAGTAAAAATACCGATAATATCACAATCCTGTGCATATATATCACCTCTCAGATTGAGTATATGTACGTAACTATAAAAAAATGAAAAAGAGCGGGTCAAAGTGAGCCGCTCTTAAAAATCAATTTTTTTGAATAGTTATGATAAACGAATCGATATTGTCGCCTGAAAGCTCATAGCTACCAGATATAGGTACTCTTGTAACGAGCTTTTCTCCCTCTCCTGTAGCGGAGTATACCTGATAACCATTACCGTTAAAAGCAAAGGTATAAGGATCATCAAAGCTGTACTGCTTCAAAAAATCAACATATTCCTCAAGGCACATATCCTTCTGTTTCATGATAGCAGAATTGATTTCTCCCACATATCTTAAGTGCCAAGGGCAATAATCATTGCCAGTCTTTTCTTTCTTCCCTTCAGGACATCTTACAATAAAACCATATCTCCAACAATTATCAACTATCCATCGTTCATTGTCATTACCATCATATGTCAATACAGAGCCGTATGCATTCAAAGCCAAATCAACGGAGTATCCTGCCTTTGATTCATAAAAAGACTTCGGGCAATACGAGTCTGGACCAGTATAAGTATCTGTCGTACCATACACTATGAAATCAGCAAGAGCAGTTGAATTGGCATAATCCTCCATCATGCTATTAAGAGCATCTGCCGCATCCTTTTGCAAATAAACGTGCTTATCAACAAGAGAATAATAATCATTCTTCTCGTCCGAAAGATCTACCATTATTCCCTGATCAGTTTCACGTGCAGGCTTGTCTTCAGTATAAACAGCCAAAAGGCCAGTTGAAATATCATCCATATAAAGTTCACGCTCGGAATATCCAAGATCCTTTAGTCCTTCAAAGGCTGTTGTGAACTGATCTGTAGTATTGTAAGAAAGACTGTTTCCAGTAGACGCCTCGGTACTTACTGCCGAGTTGCGGAATTCGCCTTTAATAGTTATATTATTCGGCTGTTGACTAGCGAGACTTCTTCTAAGGCCATCAGCACCAAAAAGCGTACCGACAATTATCCCCATAGCGATAAAAACGCGGTCTGCTCTGAGCCGACATTTTTTCGTCTCCTTCATTATTCATATCCTCCGAGAGTTGTTCTACATCATTGAAATTATATATCTGTGTTCTTTATCTCTTTATCTTTTCAGGTTATTTGTTTATTTCTCCACCTGTTATATGTAAACGCTGTCCGCGTCATTATTAACAATATTTTTTCAGGATCAGCCTTCAGCAATTTGTCATTGATATTGTCTCTGAAACTTGTCCGTTTCTGACATAAATAAAAGACACTGCTGTTTTCTCGTGCAAATTCTTTGTTATATTGCGGAAATAACATATAATCTGTAATAAACCCCTAAAAGAATCATCAGCAAAAAAACAGTACGTTCACAATACTGATAATGGTGGCTTATTTCTTTAATTCCGAAAATATTTAGAACTTAAAAGAAAACTGCTGTGCCTGTAAAATACAAGTTTAGCTTTTATTATGTTTCCTTCTTTTGTTCATTCTACACTTTAATATATATCTCTGTATTTATCATTATAGTACAAATCAATTTACTTGTCAATATAAATCTAAAAATCTACAGAATGCACAAAGTTTGTCATAATAATTGTTTGAATATCACAAATGATAATTTTATAATATCAAAAGAGCTCCTCGACATTTTGTCAAGGAGCTCTATAAAACTAAATATCTGCCTTTATATAATCGCAAAGCTCAAATGAATAAAGTATTGCCTCTTTGACTTTTTTTCCTGTAGTCAATTCTACAGCCGACTTATAAAGCTTTAACTGTGTAGAATAACGTTCTTTCATTTTTTGCAAGGATATGCCCTTGTCTGTCTTGTAATCAAGAATAACTATACCATCTACTTCCTCAAACATAAGGTCAATAATTCCTCTTATCATGCCATCTGAATTGCTAAGCATTCCTATTATATCTTCCTCAATGTCGAGTTCACGAACTGCAACCATAAATTTTTTCTCTCGGACATAATGCAAAGAATTGCGTATTCTTCTATAGAGATCACTTTTAAAAAACGCCAAGGCATTATCCCTGTTGATAGCTTCTGCTTCTACAGCGCTAATAAAACCTTTTTTCTTAACCTCATCTATCTCGAAGTCAACATCCGAAACTTCTTTATCAAAGTTGCAATACTGAAAAAACGTATGAATAGCTGTTCCCCTTTCTGATCCTGTAAGCTTATTAACTGCTGACATAAAACGCGGACGTTTCAGTTTAAAATCAAACACTTCGTCACTGTTATTTAGCTTCTTTGTTATCTCTGTAACACTGAGTTTTGCAGGCATTTCTGAAAGCGTTTTATTATAATTGTATGATATTATGTCCTTTAAACGTAAGACTAAATTTTCATCAGGAATTTCCTCATAGTCTTCATCTGTTTCTTCTGCCTTTTCACGTTTTAACTCACTGATAATTTCATAATCCCAAAGTTTGGAACAACTTTTCCGAGCAAAACTCATTTCATCTGTGTTAATTTCAAGCTGTTCAGCTATCTTAGCAAACAAAGGATCACGTATTATTCCAAGCCACAGCCAGTCTGAAAAACTTTTCGCCTCGCTAACAGCTTCATCAATATCACCATTATGTAATACACAACTCTCTATTAAGCTTTCGGCTCTCTTCAAAGCTTTTTCGCCACATTTCATATTAATAAATAGCTTTTGCTGCGCTCTAGTAAGTCCTACATACAAAAGCCTCATTTCCTCACTTCTAGTATCTTTTTCTTCTTCAGCAGAAAGCATTGTCTGCTGAAACGTCTTATATTTCCTGTATATCACAGGATCATACAGTACATAGCCTATTCTACCATCAGTATTGCACATTACAGACTTTGAGTCAAATTTGAACTTTACGGAAGTTTCAGCTATAAACACAAACGGATATTCAAGCCCCTTAGAGCGGTGTAGAGTCTGAACGGTTACAAATTCTCCTGATGACGCAGAAACCTTCCCCTGAGCGTAGTCGCCGTTTTCCATTACTCTGTCGATATGGCGCAAAAAACCATTTAATCCACCAGAACCATCGTAGGAAGCCATACTTTCATAATTTTCCGCATACAGAATAAGTGCACGGAGATTTGCTCTTTTCTTTTCTCCGTCATTATAAAGCTGCATTACTGATATAAAATCAGTGGAATCATATATTTCACCTATTAGTTCTCCTATAGTCATTGTAACGGAATCAAGTCGGAAATTGTCTATAGAATCAAGGAAGTCAACACAACGTTCCCTAAGGAACATATCAGTACATTCAGGATATTCCCCATCGGCAAGTCCTCTTATTATTGGGAACAACGCTCTTTGCCTGTCAAATGACTTAATAACGGCAATATCCATAACACTGAACATATACATGGGCGAAGTCATTACAGCAGCCATTGAGATATCCTGCAGTGGATTACTGATTATCCTCAAAAGATCAATAAGAACTGCTATTTCACGAGACCTAAGGTATCCTGTTTCTTCGTTTCCCTTAGCAGGTATACCAATCCTGTTAAGCTCATCAACATAAGTGTTGATATATGAATTGTTCCTTACAAGCACACAGAAGTCTGACGGACTACATGGACGTTTCTTTCCGTCCTTTTCAACAACTTCAGCACCGCCTTTCAACATTTCCGATATCTTTAAGGTTGTATAAATCACTTCATTATTGATCTTTTTAAGTTTTTCCTCGTCATCGTCGCTTTCTTCGATATCATCATTAATAAACGCAAAGTGGGTTAGACAATCGGCACTTTGGCAGTCAGAATACTGCTTTGCTCCGAAATTAAGCATTTCATCCTGAGTATATTCTATATCGCCACATTTTTCTGACATTATCTGTGAAAACAAATAATTTACGAAGTCAATAACTTGATAAGAGCTTCTGAAATTCTTGTTTAGCATAATAAACATATTTTTACTGTTAATTTCACTACTATATCTGTCAGAACTCTTCAATGTTTTTATAAAGTTCTTCGGATTTGCCAGCCTGAAACGATAAATAGACTGCTTTACATCGCCAACAAGAAATACATTATCACCATAAAGTGGCTCTCCATTGCTACTAGCTTTATAATTTTTGGATATTAGCTTAAAAATGAGATCCTGTTTATTATTTGAGTCTTGATATTCGTCTATCATGATTATATCGTAGTAATCTGCAATTCTTTTAGCTATCTCCGACTGCATAATATAACCGTTTTCATCCATGGAAATAAGCATTTCAAGTGCCAGACGCTCGCCGTCATCAAAACTCAAAGCATTTTTCTCGCATTTTTTCTCCCAAAGTATTTCATTATATTTTTTTAGCATATCCACAAGAACTCGTGTAACTTCCCTGCATTCATAATAATCGCTTTCAATGGCTTTTATACTATTAGCCACTTTCGCAATCATCTTTTTAGTATAATCACGCTTTTTCTTGTATATTTCTCTTAAAAGCTTGTTGTGCTCAGTCTTTCCAACTCTTACAAGATCAGGATAAACGAGTAAAGCTTCCTCTTCAGTCGGAAGTCTGCCACAATTAAGAATTTTCCAAAGTCCTAATACTAGATTTCGCTCTTCTTCAGCTTGTACAAAGGACTTCTCAGCAGCCGCAACTGACATATCAGGGAAAATCCTACTAATTAAGCCGACATTCTCATCTGCCGCTTTCAAAGCATTTTCAATCTGAATACGGAGATTTTCCACCAGTTTTTTATAATAATCCGATTCTTTAAACTCAACAGTGTACATTTTAACTGCCTTTTCAAGCCATTTATCACGAAGAGCAACAGAAGACAGAAAACTATCAGTTCGTTCAATAACTTCCAAAAGCCTTTTTTCATCTTTTATGCAGAAACGGTCAAATAAAAAAGATATCTTATTGTATTCTTTTTCGCTGAAATAATTAATGAGTTCTTCGAGCGCCTTGGCTTTCAACACCTTGTTATCTGTATCATCAAGTACACTGAAACTAGAGGTAATTCCATTTTCTCCTATATTATCACGTATAAGATCAAAACAAAAGGAATTGATAGTGGATATCTTTGCATTCTGCAATAATATCTGCTGTTTAAGAAGATGTCTGTCTTTAGGATGCTCACTTATCAACGCCCTTATCTTGTTTTCCAACCTCTTTTTAAGCTCAGCCGCCGCATCATTCGTAAAGGTAACTACTACTATTCTGTCCGCTCTGACTCCAAACTCCTTATCAGCTATCAGCTGCACGAGTCTTTCGGTAAGAACAGCTGTTTTTCCGCTTCCTGCTGCAGCTGATACAATAAGCGAAGTACCTCTAGCGTCTATCGCATTTTTCTGCTCTTCAGTCCAACTCAAAGTCAATCCCCCCTTTTGCTGTATTTATTATCAAGTATAGCCTGAACTTCGGCAATATCAGTTTCTATAGGCTCTCTATATCTAGTCATTTCTGAGTTATCACATATATTAATGTAATTGCAATATGTACATGGCATTTTCCCGTCAAGTACAAGTGGAACAGCATCTACGTCACCGCTAAACAATGACTCTGCCATACCTGTCAGCTTTTTATAAGTATAATTCTTTAAAATATGCATTCCTTCTTCGGAAATGCACTCTGAATATTTATCTGGAACACCATTTTTATCGAGCTTTACAGGAACAAACTCACCATTTATGTTTCTTTCCATTGCTTGAAGAACTTCCTTGTCTCCAAGAACAAGACCACTTGTTCGAAGAGCTGAATTGATCGCGTTACTATTCTTTGTATCTATCCTAAACGCTTCAAGATGAACATCCGAAATACGTACCGGCGAGTACAAAACACCAGCAGGGGTATATTTTTCAAATATTCCGCCATTGTCTGTAGCTGCAAACAAATAAAGCAACATTTGCATATTTATACCACACGACAAGGTTTCAGCATTAATATCTTTACGACTACTTTTGTAATCTATTATTCTTAAGTAATCTGTATCTCGTATCCTACAAACATCAACTCTGTCAACTATTCCACCAAAGCTTAGCTTTTTGCCGTCACCAAATGGCAGGACCACAGAATGGCTTTCTCTCAAATCTAGTTCAAAGCTATGTGGGACAAATTCAGATGCCATAAGTGAATGCTGAGTATACATAACGACCTCAGACATACGATCAGTCAACTTATTGAATATAAGCTTGAATTTCGCGTCCTTTCCAAAATCGCCAGCAAGAGTCTCATTTTTGTATCTCTCGGCGTAAACACTTATTTCACTCCTAACGTCTTCGTAGGACATACTTAAAAATTCCTGCTTAGAGCGCGATCCAAGTATTCCGAGAAAGCATTCATGAGTAAGCTCGCCTGCTATTCTTATATCCAGTTGAATTTTCTCATTCATCTTGAGATTCAAACATTTGTCACAAAAATACTTGAAATGGCAAAGATTATACTCTTCAACACCTGTAGAAGACATTGTAAGTGGCTCAAAGCTTTGCAGCTTTTCCATTATATCCCTGTCTACCTGATAATTCTGAGCATGATAACCTCTGCTGAATACATATGTAAGGCGCCTTTTATACTCACGATCACTCATTAAAAGGCTTTTTATGGAAGCAACTGAAGAGTTTAATTGATTCCTTTCCTGCATATAGTGATAAAAAGCTGAATGGAGCGTTACTGCATAATAGTCAACAGGAATATCATCGTCAGTTTTTCTGACTGATGGATTATCAAACAAACTGATTATACGGTCGATAATGCGAGCAGGATATTTAGCCTGTCCTGAAAGGTCAGAAAGAGGATATGTTATGAAAAGCTTGTCCGACGCTGCCGATACAGCCTTATATACAACAAGGCGCTCAGAAGCAATGAGCTCAGCAACAGGAGTAGAGATGACTATACCATTTTCCTCAAGCTTTGATCTATCTGACTCTGAAAACAAACCGCGTACGCTGACCTGATTTGGGAAATCCTTATCATTTGCACCCATTACAAAAACTACTCTCGGTGAATCAAGCCTTGCATTTCTTGCGGAAGCAGCCGTCACTGAATCAAGAGTCTGCGGAGGAATAGAGTATTTTATCCTTCCCACCATAGAACGTATAAGACGTGAAAAATCAGAAAAACTTATTTCACGTTCACTTAATGTATCATTTATACATTCAAGAACATCTATAAGGCAGCCCCATAATCTCTTAATCTCTGCAGCTTCGTAGTCCTTGTTCTGCTTAATTAAAGAGCTCATAAGCTTACCAGTATTCATCTCAGCATGACAATTAACAAGGTGCTCATAAAGCATAGCGCAAATTTCAGAAGCAGTATTTTTACGCTTAAGCTTCTTTTTTAGTTTAATAATTGGAGTTATTATCTTATTCCTGACTCTTTCAATAATCTCAAGCTTATTATCTTCGGCGGTAAACTCCTTTTCCCATACGTCACCATCGATATCCCATTTATAGCAGTAATTCTCAAGAAGAGCGGTTTCCGTTAGCTCGACATCTAACAAACCTGTCTTTAACATCCTGAATATCTGCTCCGAGTGCATCTTTTTGCTGCCGAGAAGATCAATAAGAGTTGTAAAAAACACCATGACAGCCGTATGATCTACCGACTTTTCAATGCTAAGAAAATATGGAATATCATATCTTTTGAAAGCTGATTTAAGTACTTCAGAATATCTGACTATGTCATTTGATATAATAGCCATATCATTATAATGAAGAGTATTATCCTCATAAATCAAGTGCTTTATAGAGGCACATACATATTCCGCTTCACTATACATATCTCTTGCTTCAAAAATATGCACATTTTCAACCTCCGGAGCATTTTTGATGTCAACAAGCGTATGGCTCATAGCGTTTCTGCTCACATATTCAAGATCTGGCGTAATGAAACGGTATATGTTACTGCATGGAAAAATTTTCGTTTCTTTTCCAAACTCACGACAAATACCACTTATTTTCCTGTATGTATCATTTACTGACTCAAAAAGCGTATACTCCCCTGCACACACGTCATCAGTCCTTAGAGTAATGCAAACATTTTCTGCAGATGATATCATTACACTGAGCATTTCGTATTGATCAGCAGTAAACCCATCAAATTCGTCTATAAAAACCGTCTTTCCGCTAAAATACATGTTAAGATTGGCAATAGCAGCTGCTGCACGAATATTATCTAGCTCGTCCTTGAAACCGTACTCTGACATAATCCGCTGATACTCAAGGTAAATGACTGCAACATCATGTGTCTTGTCCATCAATTTTCTGTCAAGAAGCTTTGACTTTTTCAAAAGCTCGTCAGCAGTAATTCCAGAACGCTTGATATCATGGATAAGATTAAGTATCTCTTCAGCAAAGCCATCATATATACTTTGTCTTCGCAAACTGCTGACCGAATCAGGACGTGATAAAGCAGACTCAACAGCCTGATAAACCAATATCATCTTAGCCATTTCGCCAGCAAATTCACCACTTCTTCCCGGATCACCGTATAACTGAAAGAGCTGTCTCGCAAGTCCTGTAAAACTCAAAGAAAATAACTCGTTAAAATGCGAAGCACCAAGATAAAAATATAGTTTTTTATCAAAATTCTGAGAAAACTGCTCAGGAACTATGATACAAAGCTTTTCAGCCTCCGAACATTTTGCTTTTATGCGTTCAAACATCAGAGAAGTTTTTCCACTTCCTGCAGGTCCAGTAATAAATTCTATCATAAATACTCCTGTTACAATATAAAATATGCATACCGTAGGAAAACGGTATGCATATACAATTCAAACATCAAAAACCGTTAAGATGTGCTTCTTTCATTATGCTTGGGAAGTTAAGATAAGCATAATTACAGTTAACTGTTCCATTGATACCATCTATCTTAGCATCAGAAGCAAACTGCCACATATTGTAGCCCTTTTTAAACGCCGGCTTTGAAACACCATAATGTGCTACCCAGACGTCATATTTTGAATAAAGTGAATCATCAAGTCTTGTATTCAGGAAATTCGCATAACTCTTTATTCCAACATAATACCCCTTTTCTTCAAGCACAGAGCAAAACGTCTTTACTATATCCGTAAGCTCCTGCTTGCTAAGGTCAGCAAGACTTTGATCCTCAATATCCAGATATACAGGATAAGCAAACTCATAATCCTTTATTACCTCATAGCATGCCTGTGCTTCAAGAGCGGCATCCTCAGGAGAATCAGCATAGCTATACCAGTATACGCCGTAATCAATGCCTGCTTTTTCGGCTCCCAAGATATTATCTTCGAAATACTTATCCCTTTGTGTTGACAGATCACCATAACCTGCACGAATCATTGCATAGTCAATTCCCGACTTTCCTACCTGTTCCCAGTTTATCTCGCCCTGCCATACAGAAACATCAATTCCACAGGCAACACCCTTGTTAATACTTACAGGGAATAATGAATCACAATTTCCTGATTCGGTTCCATCGAATACATATGTATCAGGTGAGATAATGTAAGGATAGTTAATATAGCAGTGGTCTCTGTCAACATCGCCTTTGATACCATCAATAGTTCCGGTGCTTGTGTACTGCCACGAACCGTAATCCTTAAAATATGAAGGAGCTTCAACATTAAAATGTGCTACCCAAATATCATATTTATCAAGGGTCTCCTCATATACTCTTGTAGTCAAAAAATTTGCAAAGCTGTAAATGCCAACATAGTACCCTTTGGCCTCAAGAGTTGAGCAGAAAGCTTCTATAATGGCAGATATCTCAGCAGTTGAAAGTCGTTTTTGACTAGGATCCTCAATATCAAAATATATAGGATACTTGAAATCATAGTCCTTAATAACCTGATAACATACTTCCGCTTCTTTGTATGCGTCTTCAACAGACAGAGCATAACTGTACCAGTATGCGCCACAATCAAGTCCTACAGACTGAGCTCCCTTCATATTTTCATCAAATTTAGGATCTTTCTGATATAATTCCTTACCATAGCCTGCATTTACAATAACATAATCGATTCCTGACTGACCTACCTTTTGCCAGTCTATATCGCCCTGCCAGCGTGAAACATCAATACCTTCGGTTTTTTTGTACATATAACCCTTGTCACCCGAATGAGATTTTGCATAGGACTGGTGAGCATCATAAATATCAAAAACATTGAAAGGCGTTTCTTCAGACTCTACAACATTCTGTACATCAATCTCTGTTGAAATCGCCCCCACTTTACTTTCTGCCTCAAATATGCTATCATAAGTGTAAGAGCCGTTATTTTCAGCCGCAAATACAACAGAGGCTGTTAAAGCCGAACCTGTACCGACGGAACAGGCGATCAATAGTGAAATTAAACTTCTGATTATCTTCATAACTGATCGTACTCCTTCTTTTTCTTAACCGTCAGAAAAATGGACTTCTACGGTGTGTATTTTGTTCATTATAACATAGTTTTAAATTTTTTGCAACTGTTATAGCCCATAAAACAGGTCGTAACGCTTATTTTTGTCAGGTTTGAAGAATTTTTTGAAATCTTTTTGTAACTTATAGATACAATTATGTAATTTTTGAGGTATAATTAAATGAAAAAAATTATTATAAATGATAACGACAGCGGTCAAAGAATAGACAAATTCATCACTAAAGCTTTGCCTGAGCTTCCCAAAAGTATGATGTACAAACTTATCCGCAAGAAAGATATAAAAATAAACGGAAAGAGATGCGATATCTCTTCCCGTCTTGTAAGCGGAGATATTGTAACTATATATGTCAAGGACGAAATTTCTACTGAAAAGAAGCATAATATGGACTTCCTTAAATCAACTTCTGATTTAGATATAGTCTATGAGGATAAAAACGTAATTATTGTCAACAAACCAATAGGCCTTGATTCACATTCCAATGGAAGTCCCATGACCGACACCATAATAGACCGTATAAAGAAATATCTCTATGAAAAGGGTGAGTATTCTCCTGAAAATGAGAGTTCATTTTCTCCCGCACTTTGTAGCAGACTTGACAGGAATACATGTGGCCTCATAACCGCCGCCAAAACAGCAACTGCCTTGCGAGAAATAAATGAAGCTATACGAAGTGGAAAAGTTCACAAGGTATACCATTGTATAACAGCAGCCCCGCTTCCCAAAAGTGAGGACGTAATAACGGCTTATCACCAGAAAGACGAAACAAGAAATACTGTCAAAATCTTGGATTCTCCCTCAGAAGGCTTCAAGCAAATAAAAACTGGCTATCGCGTTCTGTGTTCAAAGCCGCCTTTATCACTTGTTGAAGTTACTCTATTTACAGGTCGTACACATCAAATAAGAGCTCATCTCGCACATATTAATGCGCCTATACTAGGAGATGGCAAATATGGTATCATAGCAGTAAATAAACGTTACAGCATTTTTAGACAAGCTCTATGTGCATATTCTATAAAATTTGAATTATCAGATGACTCCGAGCTTTGTTATCTTAATTCTCTTGTGATCAACGCTCCTAAGCCAGATTTTGAAAAGAGATTCTTTAGTTAGGTTGACCGACTCTGTGTCGAAGGTTCTCTTCCTTAAGCTCTCTTCCCTCAGCAATAAGAGATCTTAATTTATCAGCATCTCCGTTTTTTAAAGCATCGCTGTATTTATTTAAATTCGATATAAGGGTATCAAGCTCATATTGAAGATTTTCTCTGTTCTGCATGAAAAGATCAGTCCACATTTTTTCATTCATAGTAGCAATTCGTGTCATATCTTGAAAACTACCACCGCTGAAACCGCATTCAAGTCCAAGCTCGGGACTTTTTACATAAGCACTAGACACAATATGCGCTAGCTGCGATGTATAAGCAATCATTTTATCATGATTTTCAGGACTCGTTACAACTATCTTGCCTGCTCCAATTTCCTTTGCGACATTTGTAAGCAGTTCGATATCCTTTTCACTGCTGTCTTTAAAAGGAGCGATAATAAAATTAGCCTTTACAAAAAGATCAGCTGTACTATTATAATATCCACCGAATTCCTTTCCTGCCATCGGATGCATGCCAACATATCTGAGTCCAACAGACTCAGATATTTTTTTCATTCTGTCAGAAAATTCGCCTTTTATGCCGCACACATCGGTGATAAGCGTTCCTTTTTCAATCTCGCTAGCATGTTTTTCAAGAAATTTTTCTGATGCTTCAGGAAAAAGCGCAATAATAACAAGATCATAGCCTTTATAGCTTCCGTCAAAGACATTATCGAGTGCAACATCTCTGAGAGCAGCATTTTCAATATCATGGTTAAGATCACATCCAGTAACAGTGTGATATGTGTATTTTTTTAACGCTTTACATAATGAACCGCCTATAAGGCCAAGTCCTACAACAAGAATATTCATGAAACTCCTCCTACACAGTTCTTTTATCATTTAAAGTATAACGCTTTAAATGCAAAAAGTCAATAGAATAATTACATAAAAATAACAATAATTTACGTTCGGCATAAAATAGTAAAGAGAGTTTTCTCAATCCTATGAAGGGAATGTTATTATGCCAAAAGTATTTTTAAGTCCATCCACTCAGGAATGGAATAAATACGTAACGAGCGGCAATGAAGAACTTTATATGAATCTACTTGCCGATAGAATAGAACCATATCTCAGATCCTGCGGAATAAGTTTTATAAGAAACGATCCTGATAGAAATGTTACGGGTGCTATATCAGATTCAAACTCAGGAAACTATGATGTTCATCTTGCGCTTCATTCAAACGCTGCTCCGGATAATCTGTCAGGAAAATTACGAGGAATAGATATATATTTCGCACCCAAAAGCGCCTTGAGTGAAAAGCTAGCAAACATTATAGCCAATAATCTGAAATCTATATATTCTCTCCCAGATAAGGTTCAAGCTGTTCCAACTTATAGTCTCGGTGAAGTTCTTCGTACAAAAGCAGTAGCCGTTCTTTGTGAACTTGGTTATCACGATAATTACGCAGACGAAGCATGGATCAAGAACAATTTAGAAAACATTGCACGAAATATCACAAACTCTTTATGCGATTATTTTGGAATACCGTTCATACCTGCTGGTGCAATACGCTGGGGAACAGTTACCACAAATGGCAGCAACCTTAATATACGAAACTATCCTGGCTTATCAGGAACTATAATTGGTTCTATTCCTAACAATGCAACGGTTATGATAAACGGTCAGACTAATGGCTGGTATGTTGTAAATTATAACGGTATTATAGGCTATTCAAACAGCGACTTCATCACATTATAAATTGAGTAGGCGGCGATGACGCCGCCGACCTCTCACACCAGCGCACCTACGGTTCCGTATGCGGCGGTTCAATCAAATAACAAGTAACACACCTTTCGGTGTAGTAATCTAACATTGAGACTAGTCCAAATTGGTTTAGTCTCATTTTATTTATTGCAAAGTTCATTCAGCATGATATTTGCCAGCAAATGGGACAGGTTTCCAACGTGAGGTGTTCCGACGATAGATTATTATTATTCATCATCTATCATGATTCCGCTTACAAGGAACTTCCTTAAAATAGATATGACGTCTCCGTCTTTTATGGTTTTGCCGACTAATGTTATTAGTTTGTCATGGTTTACTGTGTCAAAAAACTTTTCTAAGTCAACGTCTACTATCCAGTCATTTCCATCATTCATGATGTCTAATGCTGTCAGGACTGCTTGCTGTCCGCATCTGTTAGGTCTGAATCCGTAGCTGTTCTCGTGAAACTGTTCCTCGAAGATTGGTGTTAGCACCTGCGCTATGGCTTGTTGTACGAATCTGTCTGTTACCGTCGGTACTCCCAGTTTTCGAGTTCCTCCGTCAGGCTTCGGAATCTCTACTCTTCGTACTGGCTGAGGTTTGTACTTTCTGAACCTCAGCTGTTCCCTAATGTCATCGCCATTCTTTTCGAGGTGCTCTTTGAGTTCTGTGTACTTCATACCATCCACTCCCTCTGCGCCCTTGTTTCGAACGACTTGCAGATATGCTCTGTTCAGATTATCTATTGAGAGTATCTGCTCCATTAGATTACTTGTTTCCTTGCGTTCTTTCCTTTCCGTCCCGCTTGGATTGATCGTCTTTCACCCGATTGGTTACGGCAGACGTTGTCTTTCCTGCAACACGAGACATACTCAAACTGCTTGATTGTTCGTCCCTTCGCTCCATCTCCATTACAGAAACTTCTTCACTACTACGGACTCTGCTAACTTCTCACTATCTGGGCATGTTCAGGACTTTCACCCGTTAGATTGTGCCCATGTCGGACAAACAAGAAATACCGTACAGGGCTACTGTACGGTATCATATTGTATAAATATCTATTCTTCGTCCTCTGGCGGCAGACCTCTTCTGCGCCTTGCTTTGTCATCAACTTTAGGCACTGCATAAATCGGCTTCATTGGCTTGGATTTACTCTTGAAAACTATATATGAATAAACACAGAGTATGATATATATTGCGCACAATAGGAATGAAATAAGCAAAGCTTTATGGAACCAACGTGATTTCGTGAACATTTTTGCTGCATAGATATTATATTTCGATGTTGAACGTTCAACATTGTTCACAGCAACAATCTCAACAGTTCCCAATTCTTCACCAGAATATTCAAGAGTAACCGTGCCAAGCGGCTGTCCTTTTGCAACAGGAGCCTGCAACGTATTTTTATACCAAACGACCTTGTCACGACTTATAGTCGATATATCAACTCCATCATACCATAAGAGAGTAAATTCTTCTTTAGGACGGACAAGGACATAGTCATTTCCTTCAGCAAGCTCTACAGGCAGCTCACCAACTTCCGCGGTATCTGCCAGTATTACCTGATACGAAAAATGATTGAACGCCCATTTGAACAATGTCATTGCATCAGTAATATGATAATAGGTTATTTCACCGCGTTCATCGTTTAAAGGCGACTTCAAAAGCACACAAAGATACTTGTTTCCGTCACGACTCGCCATGATAACGCTATTTCTGCCTGCTACCTCAAGATTTGCAGTCTTTATTCCCTTTGCGCCGCTAAAATTATAATCTCCGTCAGGTTCCATCATTACATTCGAATGAGTCCAGTACCATTCCTCCTGATTAGGATGGTTTTTGACATTGGAGATAGACGGAGTATATGTGTACGTTGTAGCAATCTTCTCAAATCCAGGAACTCCTAGCGCATATACCGTCAACTTGGCAAGGTCGTCCGCCGTAGTATACTGCTCTTTGTCATACACTCCTGTCGCATTTGTAAAATTCGTGTCCATTAGTCCAAGCTCGGCAGCTTTTTCATTCATCATATCCACAAATTTAGAAGCGTTCTTGTCTCCAATTGTATATGCAATAGTTTCAGCAGCTTCATAGGAAGAAGTGAGCATCATGGCATAGAGTAGATCATTAATTGTAAGGATATCACCATCCATGATATATGCTGTTCTTAGATCTTCTGGATACTGGGTATTATAAAGATAATCATAAACTTCTTCATCAATCGTTATTTGCTGAGATAAGTTCTTACAGTTTTCAAGACAGACCACAGCTGTCATAATATTTACAAGAGGCCCTGGAGCCTGTCTTCTGTCAGAATTCTTCTTGTGTATGACTGTATTTGTATCAAGATTAAGCAATACAGCCGATTCACTCATGATAGTCGTATTAAGCGGAAAATTAACAGCTTTTGCACTGAATAATCCTAAAAAAGGAAACACAATTATCAGCGCAGAAAGTAAAGATACTACTCTTTTCATTATAACTCCTTTATTGCAAACGGTAATACCGTGTTGATATCAAATTCTGAAAAAATGAAAGTATAATAATCTATACTATAATATTATAGCAGATTTTTTATTATTTTAAAAGGGGGTTCTAAATAATTTTATTTTTTAAAATTTTTCATTTTATCTTTACCTTTTCTCAAAAATATGATAAAATAAATATGTAGACAAAAAGACAGAATGCAGCACAGATAAATAATAGCTGCTACACAAAAGAACAAAAGAACGGAGGTTTTATTGTGATCTTTGTAACCGGAGATATGCACGGAGACATAACCCGCTTTAAAAGCCCTGGAATGAAAAAGCTCTCATATGGTGACACATTAATAGTTGCCGGAGATTTTGGCTATATCTGGAACAATTCAAAGGAAGAAAAAGCCAATCTCAAAAAGCTTACAGAAAAGAATTTCAGGATTGCCTTTGTTGATGGTTGCCACGAAAATTTTGATATCCTCGAGAAATATCCAATCGAAACCTGGAACGGTGGAAAGATACGAAAGATTGAAAAAAATATCTTTCATCTAATGCGTGGACAGGTTTATACCATCGAAAAAAAGAAAATATTCACATTCGGTGGCGGCCACAGCCAGGATAAAGATTTCAGAGAAAACACAGATTGGTGGGAACGTGAACAACCTAATCATCAAGAAATATTAGAAGGTATTGCTAATCTCAAGCAAAACAAGTATGATATCGACTATATCATTACTCACGAACCTCCCGCTTCTTTAAAAGACTGCCTCGGAGTAGATGTACTTCAAAGAATTGAAATGCATGCCTTTTTTGAAGAAATGATAAAAGTTTGCAGGTACAAGAAGTGGTTTTTCGGGAAATGCCACATAGATAAGCATATTCCACTTAGTTTTTATGCTGTTTTTAACAACATCATTCCATTAAAATAATTATAAGCTGCATGGAACATATTATGATATTCATGCAGCTTTTTATATCCCGAAAAAGCGTTCAGTATTCTCTTTTACTGCAACGATAAGCTCTGCTTCATTTAATCGCATGTTTTTAGCTAGCTCAGTAGCAACATATTTTATATTCTGAGGTACATTAGTCCGATCAAGCCCTTTAATATTACGCGGAGTAAGGTATGGAGCATCGGTTTCTATCATTAGACGATCCAAAGGTATAAGCTTTACTGCTTCGCGAAGCGCTCCACCCCTTCTTTCATCACATATCCATCCTGTTATTCCTATGTAAAAGCCCATATCAATATACTTTTTCAGAGTGTTTTTGTCACCTGTAAAGCAATGTACTACTGAATGACTGCATATATCACTATGCTTCTTAAAACGTAGGATAAAATCATCAGTTGCTTCCCTTTCATGCAAAAATAAAGGTTTTCCAAGCTCTTCCGCAATTTTTATATGATGTTCAAAGCAACGGATCTGGTTCTCACGTGTAGAAAACATTCTGTCATAATCTAGTCCACACTCACCTACTGCTACTATCTTTTCATTTTTCGATATAATCTCACGTATACGCAGAAAGTCCTCAGCCTTTGCGCTGTCAGCACTGTGCGGATGTATCCCGCAAGTACCAAAACAGTCATGGCATTTAACAAATTTGTTAACGCTTTCGCTACTTCTCATATCTGATCCTGTTAAAATACAACTAACATTTTCATCTATTGCGTCATTAATTATTTTCTCAGGATCTTTGAACTGTTTACAAAACAGATTAAGTCCAATATCATAGTATTTTACCATAACAACTCCTAAATTGTTTTTAAGGCAGCCAACCTAAGCTCATTAGCTGCATTCTTTATATCATCCGCACCGAAAACAGCAGATACTACCGCAATGCCACTATGTCCACAGCCTTTTATCTCATTGACATTTGCTGCAGATATTCCGCCGATTGCTACAGCAGGTATATTTACGCTGTTACATATAGCTTTGAGTTCCTCTGGAGTTATTCTTATAGCGTTAGTTTTTGTTGGAGACGGAAAAACTGCTCCAACTCCAAGATAATCTGCCCCAGAGCGCTCCGCATATTTTGCCTGTTCAACAGTTTTAGCAGTAGCTCCTATAATAAAATCATCACCAGCAATACGCCTTATCTCAGAAACAGGTGCATCCTCAATGCCAACATGAACTCCATCAGCTCCGCATTTCAATGCCACTTCATAATCATCATTAATTATTAACGGTACATTGTGTTTATGACATATTTTTAGCAAATTTTTAGCTTCATTAAATAGCTCGTCTTTGCCAATACATTTTTCACGTAACTGAACTACTCCCACACCTCCAACAATAGCCTGTTCTACAGCTTCTTCAAGTCCTATGCCTCGAAGGCAATTTCTGTCAGTAACTGCATACAGCAAAAGATTCTTCTTATCTATTTTCATATTAATCACTTCCTATCAAATTCGCTTATAAACTCAGAAGGATCGTCGCAGCGCATAAACCCACTCATTACACAGGCTCCTGCAGCTCCACATTCGCGGACTAATCCTATGTTTTCAGGTGAGATTCCACCAATTGCATACACAGGAATATCAATACTTATACATACCTTTCGCAAAAAATCTATTCCTCTTGGAGCAAGTCCTTTCTTGCAATCAGTCGAAAAAATATGGCCTGCTGTTATATATGACGCTCCCAGTTTCTGAGCTTCTAATGCATCTTCGACAGAATGACATGATACTCCAATTCGACGAAAATGTCTTTTGTCAGCATCTGTAAGCATTCGCAAAATGTGAAGAGGCAAATGTATGCTATCCTTGCCAAGATTTATTGCCGTTTTCCAGTAAAAGTGTAACACCATCTCTGTTTTACCTTGACATATTTCTGCTGCTTTTTCTGCCAAGGCATTATATTCTTCTTCAATAATATCCTTTTCGCGTAGTATTACGAATTTCGGCTTAGCATTTGCTATGCGTTCTAGCTGTTCAAAAAAATTTTTACTACATAGCTTTCTAGCCGTCACACAAACAATATCAGACATAAAGGTAATCATTCAGTACAGGCTGTAATCCTTCAGCCGACATATCCTTATACATTTTATCAAAGCTACGACTATCATTGATTTCAAACTGCTCGTCGCCCTCCGCAGTTTCGTTCTCTTTCCCTGTATACTTGCTTTCATGATCCCCTATGCCGGTTGAAACTCCGGCAGATACCTTTGTAGCAGCAATTTTGACGATACCATTACGAAAGCTCTCGCTCTCGCGCGAAGAGACAGTTATACCGCAAAATGGAAGAAATATCCTATAAGCACATAGTACCTGACAAAGCTGTTTCTCATGAACATCAAGAGGATTAATTTCTTCATTATTTATTATTGGTCGAAGTCTCGGACAGGAAAGTGATATCTCTGCTTGAGGATACTTTCTCTGCAGATAGTATACATGAAGTGCGCTTGCAAGTGCGTCACGCCTGAAATCAGAAAGTCCCAGAAGAGCAGAACAGGCAATTCCTCTCATCCCCCCCATGAGAGCTCTTTCCTGAGACTCAAAGCGGTATGGAAAAACTCTCTTGTGTCCGAGAAGATGAAGTTGTTCATAACGATCACTGTTGTATGTCTCCTGAAATACAGTAACATAGTCAACTCCGCATTCATGAAGATATCTATACTCATCAACATTAAGTGGGTAAACCTCTACTCCTACCATACGAAAATACTTTCGTGCAAGCTTACAAGCTTCGCCGATATACTCAACACTGCTTTGTGAACGACTTTCACCTGTAAGAATCAGAATCTCTTCCATTCCACTGTCTGCAATAACCTTCATTTCATGCTCTATCTGCTCCATATTCAGCTTCATGCGCCTAATGTCGTTATAACAGTTAAAACCACAGTATACGCAATAATTCTCACAGTAATTCGCTATATACAAAGGAGTGAAGAGATAAACCGTATTTCCGAAGTGCCTCTGAGTCTCAAGTCTTGCCTTTTCTGCCATTTTTTCAAGAAAAGGTTCAGCAGCAGGCGAAAGAAGTGCCTTAAAATCCTCAACAGAGCAGTTTTCGTGTGAAAGTGCTGCTCTGACATCAGTAACAGTATACTGAGAATAATCATAATTCTTCATCTCAGTAATAACTTTGTCCATTATATCAGATTTAATATGCTCCATCCCCTCCATGTACTCCATATGATTTGTACGTGAAGACGGATTTGTCTCAAGTTCATGTTTCTTTTTCAGTGCATCCTCAGAAAGCTTGTCCGAGTCCACAAAATAATGATTTTCCATTATCTATCCTTCTTTTCCTTTGATTTCTTTATTTCACTTAGGAATATCAGCAAGATTATGACTGAAACTCCTGTATCCACATAGTAGTCCTTAAGATCATAGGTCACTATTTTATGAAAATGAATATAGTCAAGCGTGTAACCATAAAAAACACTGTCAAGCAAGTTGGAAACAGCTCCGGCAGCAATTAAAGTATATGCCTTTTTTGCTGTCTGCGATTTAAAAAGATTGTAGCAGCATATAATCGCAGCAATAATAATAACTTTGAAAACTATCATAGAAAGCCGTGAAGTTTCAATATTCAAAAAATTAAAAATACCATTTTGACTAAAATTACGTCTATGCTTTATTAAAACCAAATCGCCTATTACCGAAGTTTCAAATTTTATCTTTAAGAGAACAAGCTTTATTAGATGATCCAAAGTAACAAGAACAGCTACTATGACGAAAATAACAAAATGCTTTTTAATGTCCCAGTGCAAAGTCATAATAGAAATCAGCTTCCATAATAATGCCATGACAATAAAGCTTATAAAGACATAAAGGAGGAAGCTTGTAATTACATATGCACTATTTAAATATTTTATGTAATAGAATATAGATGATAAGGGAATTACCCCAAAAAACAAATAATGCCAGGGCGTAAATTTATTATCTTCCATATTATCAGTCGCGCAGGAAACCAGTAAGAGTATCTGAAGGAGAAGCACCTCTTGTAAGAACTCTACCAAGTCCTGATAAATAAGCCTTTCTTCCTGCTTCTATAGCCTGTCTGAAAGCTTCTGCCATTACTGGAAGGTCGCCTGCAGTTGCAAGGGCTGTATTAGACATAACCGCAGCAGCTCCCATTTCCATGGCTTCACAAGCCTGAGAAGGTCTGCCTATACCTGCGTCAACTATTATAGGCAGGTCTATTTCGTCAATAAGTATCTGTATAAAATCCCTTGTGGCAAGTCCTTTGTTTGAACCAATAGGTGAAGCAAGTGGCATGACAGAAGCAGCTCCTGCATTTACAAGGTCGCGAGCAGTATTAAGATCCGGATACATATAAGGCATTACAACAAAGCCTTCCTTTGCAAGTATCTCTGTTGCGCGTATAGTTTCCTGATTATCAGGAAGAAGATACTTTGTATCACGCATAATCTCAATTTTAACAAAATCACCGCAACCAAGCTCACGGGCAAGTCTTGCTATACGTACTGCTTCATCTGCGTTTCTCGCTCCTGAAGTATTTGGAAGAAGTGTTACACCCTTTGGTATATAGTCAAGAATATTCTCATGCTCTTTCGAATTTGTTCTTCTTACAGCAAGAGTGATTATTTCGGCTCCTGCGTACTTGACAGCTGCTTCAATAAGGCTGAGTGAATACTTTCCCGAACCAAGAATAAAACGTGAGGAAAACTCATGTCCTCCAATTATAAGTTTATCATCTTTCATTGCCATTACTCCTTAAATTTCATATTCGCCTGCAATTATCCTTATTACGGCATGAGCCTGGTGAGCTGCACATATAAGCACACGCGCAGAAATAAGTCCAACATCGTCAGCAACATCACTTACTCCGTCGCCGCATAGGTAAAAGCGCTTCATAATACGCTTTGTCGTAATCATATTCGAGGGAGCCAGCCCGGCCATTCCCGAACCCGCTACAAGATATTTATCTGGCATATTCTCAAGTACATAGTTCACTAGCATAGCTTTCTGGTCTGGCTTATCAAAAGCTTCAACAATAATACCTTCATTTGAAAGAGTATCTTTCATATTGTCATCTGAAAGCTTTATATTGTCCATTTTTATCTCACAATATGGAGCAATCCGCTTCAAAGTATCAAAAAGAGCCTTCGTTTTCGGCTGACCAATCTGCTCCAGAAAATACTGCTGTCGATTTATGTTGGATATATCAACTCTGTCATAATCAATTATATGTAGCTTCCCTACACCTGCCCTTGCAAGAGCTATAGATATGTTTGATCCAAGCCCACCAAGACCACAAACTGCAACCGAAGCATTTTCCAGCTTCTTCTGTAATTCCACACCATGTCTTTCGACAAGTGCCGCATAGATCTCTTCTTTCGAAGGGATACTCATATCAGCCGCCTCCTACAAAACGAACAATCTCAACACTGTCGCCATCATTGAGTATAGTATCGTCATATTTTGCTTTAGGAACTATCTCTTCATTGAGCTCAACAGCCACTCTCTGAATATTAATTTCCATTTCATTCAATATATCTGAAATGCTTTTTCCGTTTTTATCAAGCATTTCACCGTTTATCTTTACCATTTTTTTAACTCCTGTCAAATAATACAGGGAACCACCAAACGCAGTTCCCTGAATGTACCTTTTAACATAACAGACTCCCTACGCTGGCATTACCCAAATCAGGTCAAAGGGTCGAAGGTAACGCCTTCCTCTCAGCCTGCCGTACAAGCTCCCCTGTTACACTTTTTACATTATAGCACCTTATACTTAAAAAATCAAGTATTTTTTGCTTTGTATTAATATACAAAGTAAAATTAGTTTTGGAACAATGTTGCTTTCTCAAGAAACGTATTAAGCCAGCAAGCATATCATATTCCAGCCTTTTATGCGATTTCTGTTATTAATCAGACCAAAGTTTTGCTTAAAGCTTCCTTCGGTTTCTGTCTCGATACAATCATCCTTTCTGTTCGGCTATACACTTTCCATTATCTGACATGTTCGAAAATGTCACATGTTAGATTGTGTTCATGTCGAGAAAACTTTAAAAGCAGACTAAAAAACAGACTGCTTTGGTAACACATGTTAATTCAGTTGCTGTCACACCTATGAATAACCTTAGAAGGACAAGCGTCCATACAAATACCACAATTGGTACATAAGCTATAATTTATAGAAGCGTGGAAATTATTAACAATTATAGCCTCATTCGGACACTTTTTCTCACAAATCTTGCATCCGATACAACCGTTTTTACAGACAAGTTTAGTCGCCTTTCCATTATCACATGAGGAACACATAACATCCATTCGCTTTGCAACCGGCTTAATAACAATAAGTTGATTAGGACATACAGCCGCGCACTGCCCACAGGCACCGCATAATGCAGGATTTACCTTTGCAATACCTTTTTCTATCTTTATAGCGTCATGCTCGCATTCTTTTACACAATCACCAAGACCTATACAGCCATACTTGCATATACCATTTCCACCATAAAAGCGTTTAACAGCCTTACACGACTGAAGCCCGTCAAAAATAAAAGCTTTACCAGTAGCCTCACAATCACCGCTACAATGAACAACAGCCGTCATAGGAATAACCTCAGCAGCTGCTGTCCCGAGAATTGCCGCTATCTTCTCTGCTGCGCTAGCACCACCGGGACGGCACAAATTAGTCGCAGCGCCGTTTTGTATTATGGCAGAGGCATAATCTGCACATCCTGCAAATCCACAGGCTCCACAGTTAGCCTGTGGAAGAGACTCGCTTATTTTTTCTATTCTTTCATCGACCTTAACATAAAAAATCTTTGCTGCAACGGTAAGAAGCACGCCTGCAAGAATTCCACAGCCTCCAAGGATAAGAGCAGGTATTAAATAAGTCATTCTCCCCACCTCCTTAATTAAACAGTCCAGAGAAGCCCATAAAGCTTACGGAAACTATTGAAGCAGCAATAAGAGTTGCAGGAACTCCCTTAAAGGTCTCAGGAATATCTGCATACTCCAACTTTTTGCGAACTCCTGAAAAAATCACGAGAGCAAGCATAAAACCCAGTCCGCCTCCAAGAGCATTTATTATGGACTGACCAAAGCTGTAACCATTGTCGATATTGAGTACAGTTACGCCCAGCACTGCACAGTTTGTGGTTATCAGTGGAAGATAAACTCCCAAAGACTTGTATAGTGCAGGAACACATTTTTTTAGGAAATTTTCAACAAGTTGAACAAAGAGCGCTATAACTAGGATAAATACAACAGTATCGAGATACTCAAGACTATTAGGAACGAGCACTCCATGATGAATTGGATAGGTTACAACAGTTGCACATATCATAACAAAGGTAACTGCTATTCCCATTCCCAAAGCGCTGTCGAACTTTTTTGAAACACCAAGGAACGGACATATTCCCATAAACTTTGAAAGTACGAAATTGTCGGTCAGCATTGCCGAAAACATTATAACAAGAATTGTTTTCATTTGCACTCACCAGCCTTTCCGCAAGCTTCTGCATTTGGGCAGCCCTTACAGCTAATATCACGCGGAGTTTTTTTATTTGTCAACTTATTGACAACAGCGATTATAACTCCAAGAGTGAAGAATCCACCAGCAGGCATAATAAACAGCAACATAGGATTATCGCTGAGAACAGGAAGAGTTATTCCCATCCATTTTCCAGATCCAATTATCTCTCGTACAGAACCCATGAGGAATAAAGCAATAGTAAAACCTATTCCCATTCCTAAAGCGTCGAAAGCGGAGGCGATAATGCCATTTTTACTAGCAAACATCTCGGCCCTGCCAAAAATGATGCAATTTACTGTAATAAGTGTGAGATAAATACCAAGGCTATCATAAAGATTCGGCACAAAGCCCTCAAGCAGGAAACCGATTAGAGTTACGAAACTAGCGATGATAACAATGAAAGCAGGAATACGAACTTTATCAGGTATCACATTTCTAAGTGCTGAAATGACTATATTAGAGCCTAGAAGAACGAAAGTCGTTGCAAGTCCCATACCTATTCCATTAAACGCCTGAGTTGTTACCGCAAGTGTAGGACACATTCCAAGAAGCATTACAAGAGTTGGATTCTCCTTGATGACACCTTTTGTCAGTTCCTTTGTAAGAGATATTTTCCTGTCAGCCACCGAGAATCGCCTCCTTGTTTTCAATATATGCATTAAGAGCAGTATCTACTGCGCGTTTCATTCCATTTGAAGAAAATGTTGCTCCGCTTATTGCATCAAAATCCTTCTGAGGATGCTTAAGTCCATAGAACTGTTCACGGAAATTCACCTCGTCACGAACCTTTGATCCGAGACCGGGAGTCTCTCCAAGAGAAACGAATTCAATGCCAGAAACAGCCCCGTTTTCATCAATACCTACAAGGATATTAATTCCATCTTTTGCATAACCATCGGAACATACCTGTATTACTGTCTTTTTATCTGGAGTAACTGCGATAGTCTCAATGTTGTCAAGCTTGCATTTCAACGAAACTATCCTGCTTTCTGTCTTGCCAAACAAGGACTCTACACAAGAATTAAACTTTTGTGCTTTCTGTTCTTCTATCCGATCCTTGGTAAGTTCATATGCAAATACAAGCAACAAAGATGCGATAATGCAGATAACTGTGAGCACAAGTGTTGGTATTATCTTAACCTTCATTCTTCACAGCCTCCTTTGCTCCAAGCACTTTAGTTCTTGTAAGCTGCTCTATATAAGGAGTAAGTACATTCATGAGAAGAATGGAGAAAGACACTCCCTCTGGATATGTACCGAAACGTCTGATAACATAGGTTATAATTCCGCAACCAAGACCAAATACTATCTTTCCCTTTGTTGTTATGGGAGTCGTTGCATAATCAGTCGCCATAAAAAAGGCTCCAAGGAAAAGTCCTCCTGCAAGTATTTGATATACCGGATCCTCTCCGCCTAGCCAGCTTAATAGAAAAACACATCCGATAAATGATACTGGGGCAGCAAGTGAAATTATTCTTCTAAATGCAAGATACAGTCCACCTATAAGTAAACCAACAGCACAAACTTCTCCAAGACAACCTCCGGTCTTTCCAATAAAAAGATTGAAATGTGACGGCAATGAATCGCCACTCCTTGCAAGAACCAGAGGGGTTGCTGAGGAAACTGCATCATAATCATACTCCAAAGGCTTAATCCAGTGAGACATGGACGGAAAACTCACCATAAGAACAATACGCGCTGTTATAGCAGGATTTGCAAAATTCTGTCCAATTCCACCAAAAAGTTGCTTTACAACAACTATTGCTACAAAAGAGCCTATGATTCCCATCCAATATGGAGCAGTAACAGGAAGATTCATAGCAAGCAAAAGACCAGTGACTACTGCCGAAAGGTCACCCACTGTATTTGAACGTTTCATTAGCAAACGAGTGAAATACTCAAAAAATATGCAACTTCCGATACAGACCGCTGTAAGTGGTATAACTCTCATGCCGAAAAAATACACCGCAGCTCCCCAAGCAGGAAGCAACGCTATTATAACATTCAGCATGATAGTAGATGTTTTGACGTAATTTTCGTCGTGTGGAGACGGTGAAACGATAAGTTTATCCATTAATGGTCATTCTCCTTACTTTCTAGGGATAAGAGCCTTGGCAAGCTGATTTGTTTCAGCAAGCTTTCTGTTAGCCGGACAGACATATGTACAACTTCCGCAATTCATGCAAAGCATAACCTTAAGTTTTTTCAATTCCTCGATATCTTTTATTTTATACGCCCTGTCAATATCAGCAGGCATAAGACCGAGAGGACATACTCTTACACAGCGCCCACAACGAATGCAACTTGAAGTCTGACGCTCGTCATAATGATCAAAAGCAAGTAACGCATTTGAAGTTTTTACTACAGGCATTTCAATATCGGGAACGCTCATTCCCATCATAGGGCCACCTGCAATGAGCTTTATAATGGACTCGACGTCAGCCTTACAAAACTCAAGTATGGTTCTGAATGAAGTACCGATAACTGCGCTGATATTTTGTGGCTCTCTAACAGCATTTCCGTCTACTGTTAGCCTACGAGTTACAAGCGGCATTCCAGTCTGCATATAACGATAAAGGAAAGCGACTGTAGAAACATTCATTACAATAACTCCAACATCTGCTGGAAGACTTCCTTCATTCACTATTCTTCCTGTGGAATTGTAGATAATGACCTTTTCAGCTCCCTGAGGATATGATGAAGGAAGAGTTATTATTTCTATACTATCATCACGATCAGCCATTTCAGTGAAATTCTTTATAGCTTCAGGTTTATTAGATTCAATAGCAAGCTTTGCAAACTTTATTCCAAGTTGATTTTTTACCATATTGATGCCATTGATTATATCCTGCGGATTTTCCATCATCTCACGGTAATCCGCTGTAATATATGGTTCACATTCAGCAGCATTTATAATCAAAGTGTCAATCTCATTTTTTGGATTAAGCTTAATATGTGTCGGAAATCCCGCGCCTCCGAGTCCACAAGCACCACTTTCTCTGACAGCTTTTATAAAGCTTTCTTTATCTGTAACAACAGGCGGTTTGACTTCATCTGAGACAGTCTGTAAGCCATCGCATTCTATTTCTAACATTTTGCAAACTACACCCATTGCGTTACGATAGTCCGTTATTGCTTTCACCGTACCTGAAACTCCTGAATGTACAGGCGCACTAAAAGCGGCATCTGTATCCCCTATCTTCTGTCCAACACATACATCGTCCCCAACGTTTACAAGAGGCTGACATGGAGCTCCCATAGTCATAGACATTGGAATATGAACAATTTCAGGGATAGGAAATTGAACTGTTACGCTGTTTTCCGTGTTTTTACGGTGCTTCAGCTTTATTCCGTTCAGTTTTTTCATATAGATCTCCTTAAAAGCAGAAAATCTGCAAATTACAATAAAAAATAAATGTTTCAATAAATCAGAGCAAAAAGCCCAGATAATATAATTATATATTATTCCGTTATAATATTCAAGAGGTTTTACGAAAAAAATAATATTATGATAATTAATTATATCATTAACATACAAATGTTAAGTTTACTATTGAAAAATAAGAGATTTATTCTGTAAAAAATGAAAATACAATAAAAAAACGCTTCCTCAAATTGAAGAAACGCACTTAATAAAGTAAAAAGCACTTGCAAATGCAAGTGCTTAGAAGAGGCGCCACCCAGATTTGAACTGG
>DBYI01000016.1:36221-101578 GCA_002310115.1 Ruminococcus flavefaciens | reverse complement strand
GCTTGTAAGGCAGATGCTCTCCCAGCTGAGCTAAACCCCCACACTTTCTTCTGTTCATCGGTTAATCAGTTCCGACGACTTTAATATTATACCACGACATAATAAAGTTGTCAAGCCTTTTTTTGATTTTTTTTGAAAAATTTTCTCCCCATTTTGGGGACAACGTATTTCAGGCACAAACTACAGAAAAAAATCTAAATGATATAAAACCATGTCTCATCAGGGTCAAGATCTGAGCTATGAACTAGATTAGAAGAATCAAAATTAAATCGTAACTCCTGATTTTTTATGCTTACCTTTGCTCCTGCAGGAACAGAACGAGTAATAAAAGCATTACCTCCGATAACTGCATCTTTACCTACTATAGTTTCACCACCTAAAATAGAAGCTCCAGAATAAATAGTAACATTGTCCTCAATAGTAGGATGACGCTTCTTATTACGGAGAGTCTGCCCTCCTCTTGTAGAAAGCGCACCTAGAGTAACCCCTTGATATACTTTTACATAGTCACCTATCTCAGTTGTTTCGCCGATAACTATACCTGTACCATGGTCAATAAAGAAATATTTTCCTATAGTAGCACCAGGATGTATATCAATACCTGTTTTGCTATGAGCATGCTCTGTCATAACACGAGGGATGAGTGGAACTCCTAGTAAAAACAGCTCATGTGCCAACCTATTGACAAGTATAGCATATAGTCCTGGATAAGAATATATTATTTCATCCTTATTGTATGCGGCTGGATCACCATCATATGCAGCTTGAACATCTGTTTCAATAAGCGCTCTTATTTTGGGAATTTTGCCAAGAAATTCAAATGTTATTCGCTCAGCAGCTTCGTTAACTTCATTTTCACTTAGTGATACATACTTTTCGTCATAGCGTAGCACAACACTTATCTGTCTTATAAGCTTAAATATAACATCCTCAAGTATCATGGAGATATTGTTACGCACAGTATACACTCTATAACTACGGTTTCTAAAATATCCAGGGAAAACAATTCGTCTGAGAGCCTCGATTATACCAACAACATCTTCATTATCAGGATGATCAAATGTCTTTACCTCATCAATTGTTCTACTATCCTCATAATCCGCAAGTATCTCTTTAGTAAGCGAATTAATATTTTCTTCTAGCTTATGCATTATCTCCACCTCATTTTTATTGTGTTACTATTTTTTTATTATACTGTATTTTTCATATATAGTCAATAGGCTTTATATGTAACATGACAAAATATGGATTTGCTCTTGACATCCCAGTTGTTTCAAGGTATATTTATTTTATAATATGATTAAAGAGAGGTTATTATGAACAACATAGATAACTCTATTACGAGCGAATTCAGCAAAAGTATTTGGTCTAAATTCCGCAAGAGTATCGAGCAGTACAAACTCATTGAAAACAGTGACAAGATAGCCGTATGCATCTCAGGCGGCAAAGATTCAATGCTCATGGCAAAATGCATACAAAGGCTTCAAAAATACGCCGAAATAAACTTTTCTGTAGAATATATCGTCATGGATCCAGGATATACAGCTGAAAACAGATCAAAAATAATTAGTAACGCTGAAAAGCTTGGCATACCAATAAAAATATACGATACTCGCATATTTGAATCTGTCGCAAAAGAAAAAAAGCATCCATGTTTCCTTTGTGCAAGACTCAGACGTGGTTGGCTATATAAAACAGCACAAAATCTTGGATGCAATAAAATATCTCTAGGGCACCATTTCGATGACGTGATAGAAACTATACTTATGGGAATGCTCTACGGTTCACAGATACAAACAATGATGCCGAAGCTTCACAGTGAAAATTACAAGGTTCAGTTGATACGCCCTATGTATCTCGTTCGCGAAGATGATATTATCAAATGGACAGAATATAACAATATTTCATTCATTCAATGCGCATGTATGACAACCCAAAACAAAGGACAATCAAAAAGGGCAGAGATAAAACAGCTTCTAAATCAACTTAGAGCTTTAAATCCATCTGTAGATATGAATATATTCAGAAGCGTCGAGAATGTTAATCTTCAGACACTCATCTCATACCATCGAGGTGAAAAATACCACCACTTTCTTGATGATTTCGATGAAGGGATGAGCATAAAAGGCACTAACAGATTCTCAGATACAAAAATTAAAATCGATTTTTTTAAAGATAAAGACCCGTGAAAACAATGCGCTCTCACAGGTCTTTTTTATCAATTATACATTGTAAATAATCTCGGAATATGCAGGTATAGGCCACTTAACTGCAGGCATATTGAGCTCAATTTCATCAGCAATACTTCTCATTATGTCCATTTCAGCAAGAACCACATCATGGAAAAACTCAGCCTGTTTCTGAATTCCAGAAACAGCGTTTGCCTCAGTAACACGAGCTTCAAGGCGCTCTATTGACTCATAAAATTGATCAGCAAGCTCATTAAGCTTTTTAGCTATTTTTTCGTCTGTATTGCATGTAAAACCAATTTGCTTTTTGGTAGCAATAGCTTCGCAAAGCGACTGGACATAGTCCATAGTTGCAGGGAGAAGCTGCTTTCTTGCCATTTCAATCATCGTACGAGCCTCAATACGTACAGTTTTTGAATATTTTTCAAGGTGTATCTCTGTTCTAGCAGCGACCTCGTTCTGATTATATATCTCGAACTTACGGAAGATTCGAACATTCTTCTCATCCATATAGTGTGGCATACAATCAACGGTTGAAGCATAATTAGGAAGCCCTCTTCTCTCTGCTTCCTTAACCCATTCATCAGAGTAGCCATCGCCGTTAAAAATGATTCTTCTGTGTTCCTTAATAACTGTCTTTAACAGCTTTCTTACTTCTGCATCGAAGTTTTCCTTGCCCTTAAATGGTTCTAATATCTCAGTAAACTGACTGAGTTCCTCACAGACAATAGTGTTGAGAAGGACATTTGGGCAAGCAATATTATCGGAAGAACCTACCATTCTAAACTCAAAACGGTTTCCTGTAAACGCAAACGGCGAAGTTCTATTTCTATCAGTAGAATCCTTAGGGAATGACGGTAAAGCATCAACACCTATCTTAAAAGCACGAGCCTTTGTCTTATAAACCGCATCGTCTTCTATAGCCTGAAGAACAGCTTCGAGTTCTTCTCCTAGGAACATTGAAACGATAGCAGGAGGAGCTTCATCCGCACCAAGTCTGTGATCGTTTCCTGCAGAAGCTGCAGAAAGTCTCATAAGATCGGCATACTCGTCAACACCTTTAATAAGAGCACAGAGTATAGTAAGGAACTGAAGATTGTCCATAGGAGTATCACCTGGGTCAAGAAGATTCTGACCGTCGTTGGTTGACATAGACCAGTTATTGTGCTTACCAGAACCATTAACTCCCTCAAAAGGCTTCTCATGGAGCAGACAAACTAGGCCGTGCTTAAGGGCAACTTTTTCCATTACCTCCATGGCAAGTTCATTTTGATCAGTTCCGAGATTCGAAGTAGTGAATATGGGAGCCATTTCGTGCTGTGCTGGTGCTACCTCGTTATGCTTTGTCTTTGAATATATACCAAGCTTCCAAAGTTCTTCATCGAGTTCTGCCATATATGCAGCAATTCGCGGACGAAGATTTGCAAAATACTGATCATCAAGATCCTGTCCCTTTGGTGGCTTTGCACCAAAAAGAGTTCTTCCTGTTAGAATAAGATCCTCGCGCTGATCGTACATTTTTTTATCAATTAAGAAATATTCCTGTTCAGCACCAACTGTTGAAGTTACTCTTGTAACTCTGTCGTTACCGAAAAGCTTCAAAAAACGAACAGCCGTCTTGCTTAGTGCCTGCATTGAACGAAGAAGCGGTGTCTTTTTATCAAGAACTTCTCCTGTATACGAAACAAATACCGTAGGTATATAGAGACTTCCTTCTTTTACAAAACAGTAGGAAGTAGGATCCCATGCAGTATATCCTCTTGCAGAACTTGTTCTTCTAAGGCCACCAGATGGAAAGGATGAAGCATCAGGCTCGCCTTTTACAAGAGCTTTGCCAGAAAATTCCATTAACGCCATACCATTAGGTGCGGGACTTATGAAGGAGTCATGCTTCTCTGCTGTTGAACCTGTCATTGGCTGGAACCAATGAGTATAATGAGTTGCGCCTCTTTCGATAGCCCATTCTTTAATAGTATTAGCTACGACATCAGCGGTTTCCATATCTGCCAAAGGCTCATTGTTTTGCATAGTTCTCTTGAGAGCTCTGTAGATATTCTTCGGCAGTCTCATCTTCATTACATCCTCATTGAACACATTGCAGGCAAAAATCTCGGGAATATTAACTGACATATATTTTCCTCCTCAGAGCATTTTAGCTCATATATACAATACTCCATTATAATTCAAAATTATACCACTGAGCTGCCACTTTGTCAATATAAACCCTATTTATGAAAACTTATTTTTCATCTTGGTACAAAATATCGTAGTTATAATCAGCAAAAAGGTGTATTCTGACAATTGCAATAAAAATGTTGCCGTTCAAATGAACGGCAGCAAAACAATATTTACATATAAATTTTTAATTAAGCAGATTCAACAACACTTTCAATCTTTTCGTTCCTGAGTTCCTTAGTGTTGAATTCTTCAGGAGTAGTAAAAGTAGGTACCATTGAATGAAGTGCAAAAACTGCTAGCATTTCGTCATTTTTCAGCGCAGCATCACGAAGATCATTAAGACGTTTCGGGAATGAATCCTCATCAATTTCTATCTGTTTTCCGATGAAAATAAGCTTATTTGACGTCTTCTGAAGTCCTTCCTCATTCATAAGGAGTTCTTCCTTTATCTTTTCACCAGGACGAAGTCCTGTGAATATGATATCAACATCTTTGTAAGGTTCTTTTCCGTACATACGAATAAGATTTTCTGCAAGAGTAACTATTTTCACAGGCTTGCCCATATCAAGAACGAATATCTCTCCGCCGTTGGCAATAGCTGCAGCTTCCATTACAAGATTAACTGCCTCTGGAATAGTCATGAAGTAACGTATTATATCAGGATGAGTAACAGTTACAGGTCTTCCCTGCTCTATTTGTCTCTTAAAAAGTGGTATTACAGAACCGTTTGAGCCGAGAACATTACCGAACCTTGTAGTTACGAACTCTGTTCTTCCCTCTTTCTGCTGTGCAAGATACTGAACTATCATTTCGCAGCATCTCTTTGAAGCTCCCATAACATTAGTAGGATTTACAGCCTTATCTGTTGATATCATCACGAACTTCTCAGCATTATGGAACTGTGCAAGTGTTGCAACGTTAAAGGTTCCGATAATATTGTTCTTTATAGCCTCCATAGGCGACGACTCCATAAGCGGAACATGTTTATGTGCAGCTGCATGAAAAACAACATCAGGCTTGTATGTATAGAATATCTGATTCATACGATAATAATCTCTTACAGAAGCAATGAGTGTCACAAGCGAAAGCTCATCACCGTACTCCATTCTAAGCTCCTGCTCTATATCGTAAGCATTGTTTTCATAGATATCCACAATAATAATTCGACTCGGATCATACTTAGCAATCTGCCTAACAAGCTCTGAGCCTATGCTTCCACCACCGCCTGTAACCATACAAACTTTTCCACCAATAAAGTTCTTGATATCAGTGTTATCAAACTTTATGGGGTCACGCCCTAGAAGGTCCTCAACTTTAATATCACGTATCTGATGAATGATAGTCTTATTCTCATCATCAAACACAAGATTTCCAATAAAAGGCACTACCTTTACAGGCACATCTGTTTCAGTACATATATCAAGTATACGTTTGCGTTCATCCTCAAGACATGATGGAATAGCAAACAATATCTGTTCAACTCTCTTTTCTTTAACGAATTTTCGTATTTCAGCCGTAGTTCCAATGATCTCGACGCCCTCTATTTCAGAACCAATCTTGTTTTTATTATCATCAATGATACAAACAGGATCAAATATTGTAACCTGCTTATCATCTGCGTATGGCGAATGCTTTGCATTATTTATCTCTTTCAGAATAGTTTTGCAGGCCTGTCCTCCGCCGATTACCATTGTACGCTTACCTTTCAATGCTCTGCTCTCGGAAATATTTATCATTGTTCTCTTGAAAAGGTAACGGAACAGACAAATAGAAAATATGAAGATTCCCATATGAAGAAGCGAGAATGCAGGATAAAAAGATTCATCTATCATGTAAATTATTGCAGACGAAGCTACTATACCAATTATAGCTCCATATACACAGCTCAGATAATCCCTGTGGTTAAAATACCTCCAAAGCTTGCTGTATGCGCCTGTTATCATCAAACCACCGATACAACACATCGAACTTACTGCAATTAGAATTACAAGAGCTGCTTCTTCGATTTCAAGTCCTTGGAATGAGAGTAAAAAATTGGCTACAAGTGCCGATACCCCAACAAAAAAAACGTCAGCTCCTGCAAGAATCAACTTTCTGATTTTAAAAATACCAAGAAGTTTCTTCATAGTATAATCCCTCCAAAATCACAAAAAAAAGTGATAAATAATATTTCGTAAAAAGGAAAGATCATAGTTAAAAATAAGACTAATTTTTGTAAAAATATACGAAATATTTTTGTGCGTATATTACGCCCTTCTATGTTTATATGCTTTCATTATACTTACTGTTTCTTAAAAAATCAATATAAAAAAAAGAATCCATAAAAATCGCAAACAAAAATCAGCAGAATAAACAAAACACGGATTTCATTTAAGCTGTTTATACATCAATATTGTACGTTAAATATATAATATATTTAGTGTTTTAAGCTCTATTATTGTTTTAATATAAATCTATAGTATTCAAATTACATAAAATTCCAAAATAGATGAATAATCATGTCATCCAATTACTATTATAGTATCTTATTGCTTGAATTTCAAGCTATATCGTTAATTTACCAATAATTACTAGCCAACTTCGATATAAAGTGACAGATGTCACTCTAAAAGTGACAAATATCACCTATCAAATCTTACTGCAACGTGTTATGATGTAATCACAGTTAAGACAAAACAATATTTATCAATTAGAAAGGATGATATAAATGTTACGCATAACCCTGTTGATTACTTTTCTTATCGCTGTTCCATTTGCAGTTCCTTTTATTGTAATTGGACTTGTAAAGCAAGCTGATAAGCAAAAAGATGCTCAAAACATAAACAATTTACCTTCTTTTGAAAAAAAACAAATAAAAAAGCACGATATGACGGTTTCAAATGTATTATTTCTTATAGGAACTATATTTGTCGTTCTTTCAGGACTTGCTTTCGGAGTTGCAAGCTGGGTACATACCACTCATTTGGGAAGAGTTGCAATAATAGCTGCCGCTGCTGCTGTTTCATACATTCTCAGTACTGTTATCGGAAAATTTCTAAAACTTTCGGGAACTTCCATTTCTTTCTATATGCTCGGAACAGGTTTTACAGCAACTACACTCCTCACTGCAGGATATTACAAGCTCATGGGCGAATGGCTGTCCTTCAGCGGCGACGGACTTTATGCGCTCCTTGCATTAGCTGCAATTATTACGACTTTACTGCTACTGGTAGGATGTGCTGTTTTTAAAAAGAACGGACTTTTTTATGCAGCTCTCTCCACTGCTGCATATTCATTATTCTGCATAGTTTTTCAATTTTGCTCCACTTTTGAAAGTAAAGGAATGGCTTTTATTATAATTTCAACTATAATACTTGCTCTACTTTATAAAACACCATATTTAAAAGGCCGAAAAATTGAACTTCCTTTCAGAATAATAGGATCTATTTCAGTATTTTTTTTCAGTTCAGTTTCTATCCTCTATGTTTTTTCAAGTCTTCGTACCCCAACAACTACAAGTTTCGTTATAGTTTCACTCATAATTTCACAGCTCATTATTTATGGAATCACATTTAAAAACTTAGCTCTAATAGCAAGCGAGTCATTTTCTGTCATTTTACTTGCATATATGATCACAATGAGCGTACTTGAATCTGTAAACGATAGATACGGCGTTGTGGTTTATGGTATCCTTTCAATAATCATCTACCTCACTCATCGTTTTGTAAAGCCTTTGAATAATATTGCAACTGAAATAATAACTCTCACAAATATGATTATTACAGCATTTATTGCAGTATCCTCATTTGAAAGAGGACATTTTATCTCAGAGATAATACTAAGCATTATAGTATCAGCAATTATTACAACATATTCATTTCACAATAATAAAATCATACAGAGAATCTCTGGAATCATAGCTCCGATACTACCATGCTGTATCGCTCTCTCAGCAATGTCAATAATGCCTTCAGGCTTAAAACACTCAGACTCCATAATCGCTTCAATCTTTATATGTTTAATCCTTGCTGTTACAACACTTTTCATTTTCTTACCAAAGTTTGCCTTTAATATTCACACAAAGCATCCTCGTAAAAGTGACGCTATATTATATGCAAATCTTGTTACAACAGGATTATTCCTTTATGCAATGGCTATTGACAATTCTTTATATGTAATTGCTATTTTCCTATGCATTATCCATTTTGTGCTTTCAAATAAAGTGAAATTCAATATAACAGCACTTATTTCTTCAATAGCAGTTATATTATCCGTTTACACAGCGCTCAATCATTACTCTGGCCATAACAGCCTACAACTAGTGCTTGGTCTTACGGCACTTGCTATAGCTTATATGGCAATTTCTAGGTTTGTTTACCACGAAGGTATTTTTATAAAGAAAAACGAAAAGCTCATCTTAGATCCCATGATTCTGACTGTATGGCTCGCAATCGGTTGTATGTGCCGACCTGAAAGAATGAATGCCTTCTTTACACTTATTGCTACTGCTTTATATGCAGCTTCGTTTATCAAAAAGAACACTTCGAAGCCTATGTCAGCTATCCTTCTTACAATTTCATCTGTTCTCGCTACTGCAGCTCTCATGACAAGACCTTACCTCATTCCAGATTCCAAAGCTGTTTCAAGCAAAATAAACATAGCAATTATAACTTTTCTAGGAATCACTTGCCGCTACATTTGGAGAGAGTTCAAAATTGCTTCAAAGATTTCATCTGAAAGCATATTTGTAATATCAATAACAGCACTGCTTTTTGACACTCTTTACTTCGACTTAGCAGCAAATACCATCTTCTCAATGTCAGTAATGCTCGTAATACTCATAATATCAATCATCTCAAGGTCAAAGACTTGGTTTGCTGCATCTTCTATCTCACTTTTCGCAATTACAATCTATGCAACAAGAGAATACCTCATGGCCCTTAACTGGTGGATATATCTCTTTATCGCAGGAATAATTCTAATTTGCATCGCAGCCGGAAACGAATACTGCAAAAAAAATAACGAAACCATAAAATCCTCTGTAATAAAGAAATTCAGTGGCTGGACATGGTAAAACCATAGCGCTCCGCAAAAATGACGGGGCGCTAAACTTTTTCACTATTCTAATGTTAAGTATATTAATAACACGTTAATTTTTTATATTAATGTTGCAATCTGTCAATTTATATGCTATAATGTTCATATTATTTAAAGTCTTTTTATACTGTGAGGTGTATTATGACGGCAAATATTATTTCGGCCATATTTCTTATACTTGGCCTTTGCGGTATGCTTGGTTCTGTCACATGGATATTAAGACGCGGAAATAAGAACAGGCTTACTCATCTATTCATAAGTTGTCAGCTGTCCATTGTTTTATGGCTCATTTCCGAGCTTCTAATTCTTTGGTCAGTAACTACAGAACAATTGTGGGGAAGTTATCTTATAGGCAATATTGGAATAAGCTTTTTTGGTCCGCTATGGCTAATGCTTTCAGCGGAATATGTTAGTGCAAGCAAAAAGCTAAAAAATATCATGCATATACTTCCACTTGTTTCGCTTACATCAATAGCCCTTATTATCGCAAATCCGCGTCACCATTTGTATTATGCCAAGTTTAGCATAACTAAGGTAACATACGGTCCTCTTTTCTATGTTTTTCAGGCTATATACTACATATGCATTATCACAGGAATAACCATGATATGCCTTAAACATACACGCAGACAGGATCAAATTAGCAAACAGTCTTTTCTTCTTATTCTATCGGCAGCAATACCTCTTGGAATAAATACTCTCACGCTTACAGGAGTTTTCAAGTCTACCATAACACTGACTCCTCTGTTTTTTGTTTTTTCGAGCCTGCTTATACTCATTGCTCTCGGTAAATATGGACTGCTCAACATTAATAGCATAGCTATTCGTGATACAATTCAAAACATCAACAGCGGAGTTGTTATTTTTGATATAAATGGCACTGTTTCATATAAAAACAAATTCGCAGAATCCCTTCCTTTCATTAGGAACATACTGACTTTGAATGAATTTCTTAAGGAAATTGAAATAATATCGAATGTTACCTTTGACAACGATTTCGAATCTATAGAGCTTGTCTACGGAAAAGAATTTTACAATTTAAAACAATCCTATTGTGAGAACAAATCTGGAAACAAAGTCGCAAGAGTTGTTACAATAAGTAATGTCACAGAATACCACGAGCTTGCTTCCGCGGAAAAAAAGCTAAGTCTTGAACAAGAACGGAACAGAATAGCTCAGGAAATGCATGATTCGGCAGGTCATACCTTTACAATGATAAGTTCACTTGCTAAACTCGTAAAGCACGAAATTAAACAGGAAAAGCCCTCCTTTGACAAAATGATAGAAAACATTTCCGAAATAGACGGACTTTCAAGAAGTGGAGTTACTCAACTTCGCTGTACTATAAACAATCTACGTGACGACGAATTTATGACTTCCATCACAAAGGCTATACAAACTGTTACAACAGCTGTAAGAGGAGTTGATATTGAGCTATGCATACAAGGTGAAGAGGACAATCGTTATAAATTCTGTATAAAAGAAATGTATGATAACTGCCGTGAGACTGTCACTAATACATTAAGGTATTCCGAAGCATCCAGAATAGATATCATACTAAAATTTCTGAAAGACCGCGTTGAGCTCTATATCCTTGACAACGGCAAAGGCTGCGGTCATATCTCCGAACATAACGGTCTCAGAGGTATACGAGAAAGAACGGAAGCCCTCGGAGGAACTGTAAGATTCAACTCTATAGAGGGTGAAGGATTCAACACTATGGTAAAAATACCCGTAAAAGAGGTGCAGATATGATAAAAGTTTTATTGGCAGACGATGTTCAGATACTGCGTGCAGGTCTCTGTACTGTGCTTGAAAGTGACAGTGATATCAAGGTCGTAGGACAAGCTTCTGACGGTAAAGAAGCTTATGAAATGAGTATAAGACTCAAACCGGATGTTGTGCTCATGGATATGAGAATGCCCGATTACGACGGCGGATATGGAACTAGAAAGATTAAGGATACTCTCCCCGACGTCAAAGTCCTTGTATTGACTACATTTGATGATAAGGAAACGGTTGACAAAGCAATTGCAAGCGGTGCAGATGGCTACATACTTAAGGAAATGGACAATGATAAGATCATTAGCTCTATCAAGGCTGTTGCAGGAGGAATTAACGTTTTCTGTGATAATATCTTTAAATCCATAAAAAAAGACGTTTATATGCAACAGGATGCAAAGAACTACGACCTTACAGACCGTGAGATAGACTTGCTCCGACTCATTTGTGAAGGAGCTGATAACAAGGAAATTGCTTCAAAACTATACCTTGCTGAAGGCACTGTGAGAAACGGCATTTCAAAGCTGTTGGAAAAACTGGGACTGAAAGATCGTACACAACTTGCGGTTTTTGCTATAAAAAACAACATATTATAACGAATAGCGGAAGCACTTGCTTCCGCTATTTCTATGTTATATCCCTTTTCGCCCTATAATTCTCTTCTCTGATTAATCTGATACTTTCTTTAATTATCAACCATATTTCTATTATAACTGCTTAAATCATAGATTCTCATTTTTTAACGCATCAATAGTATTATCTTTCTTAATTTTGCCCATAGAATACATCATTGTAACAAAAACTACAAGAAATACGCTAAGAACGGCGACTCCTACAGCTTTCCATGGCATTGTGAACGGAGTGTCTATAGCTTTGTTAATAGCACCATATATGAGATACGTTATTACTGCAGATGCAGGTATTCCGTATATAAGCGCCTTTGAACCGTAGAGAATGCATTCATAATTCAACATTTTTCTCATTCCCTTTTGGGTCATTCCAACAGATTTTAGCATTGCAAATTCTCGTCTGCGAAGGTTGATATTTGTCGTAATAGTGTTGAATACATTTGCAGCTGCAATCAGTGAGATAAGCACAATAAACCCATATGCGAACACCTTTACGATAAGTGCTGCATTGCGTTCATCCTCAGCATTCTTTGCGTAATTGTGTATATATAAATCATCCATTTTCATTTCTTTCATCGCTTTTTGTAGCTCTTCAAAGCCCTTATGTATATCATCTGATCGTATAAAATACAATAGGCCGTAATCCTTTTCAAAATTGCCAATCCTCATTTTTTCTCTGAAGCTGTAAGGATATACAATTGAATTACTATATTCTCCTATGAAATATGGGGTATCATACAACACCTTTCCGATATTTAATACTGTATCATGAACACATTCTTCAACAGGAATATATTTTTCATCAGTATCATTGGAATACTCAACAACATCGCCTTCAACCCTTATATAAGGGTAACCTTTCTGCTCGTCATAGACATCAGTTATTACTGAAACATTATCCTTGTTAAAAATATTGAGACGCACCATTCTTCCAGTTTCTCTGTTCAACTCTATATTGTTATCAAACGCAACACCAAGAGGCGCTTCAGAATTATAAAACTCTTCTTCAGATAGTCCGTACTGATGAAGCATATCGACATATGTTCCGTCATCAATGAATAAAATCGGCATATATAACGTCTTATATCCCTCTCGCTCGTTTACACTATCTTCACTTTGTTCAACTGGATAATTATTGATAATCACTTTGAGTGCTTTCGATTCAATATCATCTTCTGAGATATAAACATCCTGTATAGCTCGGAAAAGGTATGACACATCTGAGATATGATCAATATTTCTGATAGTTTTAAGCATATCATCATGATTTATACCACGGTTAACTATTTGATTTGTTGTCAAGTATAATGAATAATCAAAGTTTGCGCTGTTGAATGCGTCAGATGAAGCATTCGAAATGTAGTTAGTAAACGCAGATGCTGAAACAAAAAGCACTATGCTCATAAAAAGGCTTAATATAGTTGCTCTGTATTTCTTTTTATTGCGCTTGAAATACTTATGTGCGAGAAGCCCTGAAAGGCCAAAGAGTTTATATATTAATTTAGGACTTCTAACATGTTTTGTCTGTTTTATGTCGATATTCTGACGGATAGCCTCAACTGCTGATACCTTTGTTGCTCTTTTTGATGGTACCCACGCAGAAATCCTGATAGTTACGAATGCTATCACAGCAGCTGCAATAAGAGCCACAGGTGAAATACAAATACGCAATCCTTCAGGATAGGAATCTCCTACAAATACTGAAAATTTGCTACCAATTGCAAGAAAAGTTATCCACATTCCTACAATACCGAGAAGAATTCCAAGCGGTATACCTATAATACTGAGAGCTGTGGCTTCAAATCTGACCATTTTCCTGATCTGCTTCTTAGTTGCTCCGATTGAGGAAAGAAGTCCAAACTGCTTAGTTCTCTCCGAAACTGATATTGCAAATGCATTGTATATAAGCATTATAGAACCGAACATAATGAGTCCAATCACTATACAGAAAAGTGTTAGTATAACACCATAGAATGATTCATACCTTGAAACCCCTTGGAATAAAAGAAGTGTAGTATGATTCATGCCTTCAAGAGCGTTTTCTTTTTTAAATTCATAAAGCTCCCTCGGATTATTCATGCGATAATACAGTTCAAACTCTGTGTTATTGCTATATTCATCAGGTACTGTAAAGGCTGTATATCCGGGAGCAGAATAATCCTCAATATTTGTTGAACGCTTATATATTCCGACTATTACGTACTCGCGTTTATCCCTTATTTCAAGATATTCAGCAGAAAGAACTTCACCATCTTCACCATCAATCGCTCTGAAAGGATTATCCTGTATAAGTTTCTGCCCTTTTATACTTGTTATGTTGTCTGCCACTTCACTAGCATTTGACATTTCATATTTAATAAGCTTAACAGGATCGAGTTTTCTGTCTCCTATATCAAGAGTAATAGTGTCCCCCTCTTTTAAATCCACATCACCGTTCTGTGAGAGATGATCAGGAATGATAATTTCTGTCTTGTCCTTAGGCATCCTTCCTGAAATAAGATGAACAGGTAACATCCCCTCCTCTGCCTCTTCAAATCCCGAAATATAGAGATATGGCTTGTATGAGTTGGAGCTGCATATATCAGCATAGCCGATATATGAAAGGATTCCCATATCCCTTATTTTATCAGAATCTTTCAGCTTTTTAAAAATTGAGTAATCCGCATCTTTTTCACAACTTTGCCACTTTCCCTCGGAATACTCCATAGAATTGATAGCATACTGTCTTACCGAAGCAAAAGATGTAGTCACAGCACAGATAAGCGCTGTTGAAAGCATTATACCAATGATCGTAACAAGAGTTCGTATCTTGTTTTTTTTAAGCGATTTTACGGTGACCTTATCGAATATATTCATTTGCGTATCACCTCGTCACGAACTATCCTTCCGTCCTCGATAGCAAGAATCCTGTCAGCCTGCAAGGCTATATTTTCGTCATGTGTTATTATAATAAGAGTTTGATTGTACTTTTGATTTGAGAGCTTGAGAAGCTCTACTATCTCCTGACTGTTTTTACTGTCTAGGTTTCCCGTAGGTTCGTCCGCGAGTACAATTGCAGGAGCATTCATAAGAGCTCTTCCGATAGAGACTCTCTGCTGTTGACCACCCGAAAGCTGATTCGGAAGATGCCCTTCACGCCCTTTGAGCTTTAAAGTATCAATGAGCTCATTTAGTCTGTCGTTATTCACTTCCTGACCATCCATAAGTAATGGGAGCGTGATATTTTCCGTAACATTGAGAACTGGAATAAGATTATAAAACTGATATATCAACCCAACCTGTCTACGGCGAAAAATAGCAAGCTGCTCATCATCCTGAGCATAAACGTCGCTACCGTCCATGAATACCTTGCCTGATGTTGGCTTGTCAACGCCACCAATGATATGCAATAATGTTGATTTTCCCGAACCCGAAGGACCGATAATAGCTACAAATTCTCCCTTTGTTACCGAAAAGCTCACATTGTCAAGAGCGTGAACTTCATTTTCACCGCTACCATATGTCTTGCATAAATTCTCAACTTTTAATATTTCCATGATTCTTACTCCTTTTTTTGAGTTTCTATCCTTATTTTACTTTGTCAATATGACTTTACGGTGACTTTAAAATAACAAAAATGTCACATAAAAAAGCGGAGAAATTTCTCCGCCTAGACTGTACTTTCATAAAATCTTACAGTGAACACTGCTCCGCCCTCAGAAGAATTCTCCGCCTTGAGAGTTCCATTCTGCTCAGTGATTATCATTCTTGCAAGAGCTAGTCCTATTCCGAATCCTCCTTTATCCTCGGAATCCTTACCCTTATAGAATCTTTCAAATATATGTGGAAGATCATCTTTTGAAATGCCACTTCCGCTATCGCATATCCTTATCTCTGAATACAGCGGATTATGAGTACCAACGATTGTTATTTTACCGCCATCGGGTGTATGCTCCATGCAATTTTTTACAATATTTCCAATAGCCTCACAGCTCCATGCAATATCGCAACACAACTCACCATCAGACTCGATATTAAGTTGCTGACCACGAATATCTATGGGAACGCGAACGGGCATACACGCTTTGTCTAGGAGCTCTTGCATGGCGATTGGTTCTTTTTTGAATTTTACGGTACCTGCATCGAGCTTCGAAAGCTTAAGAAGTGCGGTAATGAGCCAGTCTATACGTGAAAGCAGACCATACAACTTATGAACTGTTTGCTCTCGCTTTTCATAGGTTATATCAGGCTCAGACAGCATGGAAATAAGTATATTTATAGATGTTAGTGGAGTTCTTATCTGATGGGAAATATCAGCGAGAAGATCTGCAAGGTACATCTTGTCGTCCATAAGCTTGGATTTCTGCTCTCTTAACATTACTGTCATCTTATAAATCTCACTACTAAGCAGTGCAAGTTCACCCTCGTAGCAGTTTTCGATACTTATGCCTTCATCACCATGAAGTATACTGTTTATCTTCTTAGAAAGCTCCGAAATTTTCTTATATCTGTACCAAACAGTGATAAAATGAATTATGCAAAAAGCAAGACAAACACAAAAAACGGGTATTATAATTCTTTTATCGTAAATCCATGCTACTATAAGCGAAATAATGGATATAAAAGCAAACACTTTAAGCGAATCGAGTACTTCTTTGTTTCTTAAGACATTCATCATGCATCCACCTTATATCCAAGTCCTCTTACAGTCTTGATTATTTCGGGATTCTGAGGATCATCCTCTATTTTTTCGCGAAGACGTTTTATGTACACGGTAAGTGTATTATCATTGACAAAATCTCCTGCTATGTCCCATATAGACTCAAGAAGCTTCGTTCTTGTCATAACAGCTCCCCTGTTGTTAATAAATACAAGGAGCAGCCTGTACTCAAGTGCTGAAAGGAAAAGATCTTTTCCTTTCTTGCTTGCAGTCCCCTTTACAGTATCCACCATAACATCACCGAGCTGAGTAATACTTCCCGTAGTACCAGTCAGCCTGAGGACATTCTTAATACGTGATATAAGTTCGCGCGGGCGGAATGGCTTTGCTATGTAGTCGTCTGCTCCAAGATCAAATCCTGTGACTGTGCTGAACTCATCACCAGAAGCTGTCAAAAAAATAACTGGCAGACAGGTTTTGGATTTTATAGCTGAACATACAGCAAATCCATTTCCATCTGCAAGTGATACATCAAGCAGTACAAGATCAAAGGTTTCATTTTCAACTAGTTCTATTGCAGCATTCTGTCCTTTAGCGTTTTTTACGATGAATTCCTCTTTTGAGAGAAATTCTATAAGATTGTCTATTATTTCGTTATCATCCTCTACAAGCAATATCTTGTTCAATGCAATTCAACTCCGTTCATATAAATCGGAAAATTTTCCCATATTAATTATGAACATTATATCATAATTCAAAGGGAAAAGCAACGAAAATACGTTTTAACCATTGTTATTAATATTCTATGCCCTGTCTAGCAGTTATTCCCTTCTGATATGGGTGCTTCACAGCTTTCATTTCCGTAACATAATCAGCGACTTCCAAGAAAAAATCTGTCGTTTTTCTTCCTGTTATAACTATTTCAACTTTATATGAATAATTCCTTATAAAGCTTTCAGCAAGTTTTATATCTATCAGCTTTTTTTCGTATGCGTCAAGGAATTCGTCAAGAACTATGAGCTGAACATTTTCAGTTTCAATGAGTGCCATAGCTTTTTCCAGCATATCGTTATGTACAGCCGTTATCAACTGTTTTTCCTCATTATTCATCTGAAATGTAAACTTTGTACACTCCTTGCAACAAATAACAGTATTATTTTCAAGCTTTCCAAGAACATTAACCTCGGAAGAAGTACCATTTTTCAAGAACTGTAAAAAAGCTGTTTTCATGCATGAACCATTGGCGCGTACAGTCAGTCCAACAGCGGCAGTGGTTTTGCCTTTTCCGTTACCACAATAAATATGAAGCACTAATTTCACCTCGATTTTAATCCAATATCATAATTATTATATCATGCTACTCAGATTTTATCAAGGCTTGACATTATTATCTCAAGATAATATAATGTTTATTGTATGAAAAAGGAGTGTTTTAATGAGTTCAATTATTTTTTTTGACATTGACGGGACCATCGCCACAGAGGATGAAAGGGCGATAATACCTATTAGTACACGTAATGCAATAGCGCAGACAAGAAAGAACGGTAATCTGACCTTTATCAATTCAGGAAGAACAGCATTCAACATCAGCCCTAAAATCAAAGAACTTGGCTTTGACGGCTACATTTGTGGCTGCGGTACATATATCGAATACGAAGGTAAAATTCTTTTTTCTAGAACTATCGAACAAAGCGAATGCAGAAATATAGCCACGCTCATGAGAAAATGTCGTGTTACACCTGTATATGAACATACTAACGGTTATTTCTTCGATGATAAAGCACCGAATTGCGAGGGATTTGACTCTTTCATGGAAGTATTTGTGGACAATGGTATTGACATAAGCGGCAGAGTTGAAGACGAGGATTTTGGATTCGACAAATTTGTTATATGGACAAATCCTAACAGCGATATGGAGCTTTTCAGAAGAGAGATAGGAAAAAGCTTCTCTATCATCGATCGTGGTGGCGGTTTTTATGAAAACGTTCCATTAGGCTATTCAAAAGCAACAGGTATCGAGTTTATACTTTCAAAGCTTGGCATATCAATCGAAAAAGCCTACGCTATCGGTGACAGCATGAACGATCTGCCAATGCTTGAAGCTGTCCCTAATAGTATTGCAATGGGTGGTGCTGAGAGGATATATCCCTATGTTTCTTACATTACAACACCCATAGAAGAAGACGGTATAGCAAATGCTTTGAAGCATTTCGGACTTATCTGATTTACCAATAATTGCTATCCACTATGCATTTATTGCTCTTTTGTTCAAATATTGCGATTTTGGCTTGAATTATTTTGGCGGTTCTAATTATTGATTTGGCTATTCCACATATGATATAATTATATTACAGTCGAAAGGCTGAACTTATGGGAGGAATGGCTGAGTTCGGGATATTGCTCAGTCAAATAAATTAAAAATATGAATATTGCTATTGCACAATCAGGAGGCCCAACATGCGCAATTAACGCTTCTCTTGCTGGAGTTTATAGCGCATCCCAACATATCGACGCGATCGACACGGTTTACGGTGTACTAAATGGTATTGAGGGCGTTATCAACGATGAAATGGTAGATCTTTCGGAAAAGATCTCAAGCGACGTAAGCTATCAGCTTCTTCTAAGAACTCCATCTGCAGTTCTTGGTTCATGCAGGAGAAAGTTACCCGACCATACAGAAAATTCTGAAATATTCGAACGAATTACAGAAGTTCTCAGAAGCCGAGATATAAGAATGTTCTTTTATATCGGTGGTAACGATTCAATGGATACAGTTGCTAAGTATTCTTCATATCTACGTGATAAAAAAATAGACGACTTAAAGATAATAGGTATACCTAAAACTATCGACAACGACCTTTGTGAAACAGACCATTCTCCTGGATTCGGCTCTGCTGCAAAATATGTTGCAGCCACAGTCCAGGAAATAACTCGCGACAGCAACGTTTACAGTATACCGTCTGTTACAATTATCGAGACCATGGGACGTCACGCAGGCTGGCTAGCAGCTGCATCATGCTGTATCAGAGCTAATGGCGAATGCGCTCCTCATCTGATTTACCTACCTGAAACAACATTCAGTACCGAGAGATTTTTGTCCGATGTAAAGGGAGAAATGAAAAAGCACAGAGCCGTTATCGTAGTTGTTTCCGAAGGTGTAAAAACTGAGGAAGGCAAGTTTGCCTCCGAAGAATATCAATCAGGACTTAAGGACGTATTTGGTCATAGCTATCTTTCTGGTATAGGTAAGTTTCTTGAAAAACTTATTGCGTCTGAAATTGGCTGTAAAGTCCGATCTATCGAGCTGAATGTTATGCAAAGATGCAGCTCACATATAGCTTCGCTAGAAGATATCCAGTCATCTGAGGCTATCGGAATGGCTGCTGTCAAAGCAGGACTCGACGGAAAATCTGGCTGTATGATGACATTTGTTCGAGAATCGAATATGCCATATAGCTACAAAATAGATACTGTAGCCGCAGAAAAAGCTGCCAACTCCGAAAAGTTTTTCCCAAAGGAATGGATAAACGAAGCAGGAAACAACGTTTTAGCACCAGCTTATGACTATCTAATGCCACTGATACAAGGTGAAATTCACGCAATAATGAAAAACGGTATGCCTTTGAATTTTGTAATATAACATAATTATTTCTATCAACAGTATTGTTCTCTACAATCACATAAATCTTTAAAAAGAGTCCATCAAATTGATGATGGACTCTTTTTACGTATCTATATTAGTTTTCATTGGAGGAATATTTACTATTATTATTCCCACAGTTACAAGCAAAATTGCCACAGTTGTAAATAAAAATCCAGACGGGCTTTTCTCCGATAGTATTAAATATGACAATACGACTCCGAAAATAGGGTTCATAAACCCAAAAACCGAGACTGTTGACACATTATTGTACTTTATCAGTGTTCCCCAGACAGAAAAAGCAGTTGCAGATACAAATGCAAGGTATATGAGCATTGATACTCCTTCAGTGTTAATAACGCTAATCCTGCCTCCGAATATGAATCCGATAAATGTCATGAAAACACCGCCTATCATGAACTGCCAGCCGCTTAGCAAAACAGGGTCCTCATCTTTTGAATAGCGTTTTATTAGCGCTGAAGAAAATGCATATGAAAGAGCTGACAGAAAAACAAACCCCTCTCCTGTCAGTCTGAATCCTCCGCTCATTCCATTCAAATTCATGAGAATTATTCCTGAAAAGCCAACTATACAGCCGCATATTTTACGAAAAGTCAGCTTTTCCGTTCTAAAAACAAGTGCTGCAACTATTATTGACATGAATACATTTGAAGCTGTTATTATAGAACTTTTCATGCCTGTGCTTCTGGATAATCCAATATAAAAGAAAGTATATTGCAGTATCGTTTGAAAAAGAGAGAGTCTGAAAGCCTTATGAAGAGATTTTTTCTTTATGATAAGGGGATTATGAGCAATATAACTACCGATAACAAGAGCTAAAACTCCTGCAAGTATAAATCTCAGTCCTGCATATAAAATCTGCGAAAATGTGTCATCAGACGCTATATGTGAAAACATGCATCCCAATTTTATACACGGGAAAGCACTTCCCCACAACAGACAGCATAACATTGCAAGTACAAAAACTACGGTTTTGTTTTTCAATATTTCTCTATTATTCATCAAAAGCTCCTTCAACAAGCTTACCTGCTTTTTTGGCTTCGTTTAGAAGCTCCTGACATTGCTTGTTCATAGTTCCGAAGCTTTCGACAGCGCATATAACAGACTCACAATTGCTCATAATTTCAAAAGCTTTCTGGTAATTCTCCTCTGAAATTGGTTCGAATGCTTTTTCAGAGACTAATTTTACTGCAAGGGCGAAAGCTACGGGATATTCTATATCATTCTGATGAATAACACCTGCTGCAAAAGGAATGCCAAGTCTATGCAGTTTTCTGTAAACAGTTATACCACTTCCGCCGCCGCCAATAACAAAAACCTTTGGATTTCCATCAGAACGATGAAGTTCTAGTGTTCCATAATACTCACATAAGCTTCCTTTTTCTACATCGTAAAGTTGCTCTAAATATCCTCCTGTAAATATTTCTTCAGGAGTTCCAAATCTATCGGGACGATTACCTTTTATGCAAAGCAGTTTATCAGAAACTCGCTGTGCAAGATCAAGTTCATGAAGCGACATAATTATTGCAGTTTTTTTCTCGGATGCAAGCCTTTTCAATATATCCATGAGCTCAAGCTTGTATTTAATATCAAGAAATGTAGATGGTTCGTCCAGTATCAGGATCTGTGGTTCACGACAAATCGCACCTGCAATAAGTACTCTCTGACGCTGACCATCGCTCACACTATCAAAATCGTTATCTGCAATATTCTCAATATCAACTTTTTTTATAGCTTCTTCGACCTTGTCCTTATCATGCTCGGATAATATTCCAAGTCTTCCAGTATAAGGGTATCTTCCCATTTTGACGACATCTCTGCATCGCATATATTCAGTTTTTACCTTGCCAGTTAAGAGAGCTGCAGCACACTTTGCAAGCTCGTTTCCGCTTAATTCTTCAAGCTTATTTTTGCCAATATAAACAGTCCCCTCAAGAGGTGTGAGCTGTCTACAAATCGTTTTCAACACTGTAGATTTTCCTGCACCATTAGGCCCTATGAGAGTAAGTATTTTTCCACGCTCAACAGATATATCTATTCCGCTTATTACAAGCTTTTTCCCATAGCCCACGGAAAGTTTTTGCGTACTGAGCACTATTTCAGCCATTTTCCTTTAACCTCTCTCTGTTCAAAAGCATATATATAACCACAGGCGCACCGAAAATCGATGTAACTGTGCTTATACTAAGTTCAGTCGGTGCAAAAAGTGTTCTTGTAATAAGATCACAGAATAAGCAGAAAACTGCTCCCCCAAGGAAACTTGAAGGTAAAGTTATTACAGGCTTTGCAGTTCTGAATATACTTTTTATTAAATGAGGAACAGCTACTCCTACGAATGAAACAGGTCCTGCAAACGCTGTAACACAAGCTGCGAGCAGGCTTGAAAGTAAAATAAGAGTTATCCTGAACGCTTTTATATGAACACCAGAATTTTGTGCATATTCTTCGCCAAGTTGATATGCGCTCATAGGCTTTGAGAGCATAAATGCACAAAAGCAGGCAGGAATTATAATACAAGTTGCTGTTAAAACATCCGACATTGTAATACCCGAAAAGCTTCCCATAGACCAATTATGAAGATTAACAATATTTGAATCATCCGATAGATTCACAACAAGATCAGTTACTGACGAGCATATGTATCCTATCATAACACCACAGACGATAAGAACGGACATACGCTGTACCTTAGCAGAAATAAGGAGTATAAGTCCCATCGAAATGAGTGAGCCCACAAAAGCCGCAATTACCATTTCAGCAGAATTTGCAGCAAATCCTTTAGAAAGTGATATGACCATAAGCATAGCAACAGTAAGCTTTGCTCCCGATGAAATTCCAAGAATATATGGACCTGCAATAGGATTTGCAAAGAAGTTTTGCAGCAGGAATCCTGCAACAGCCAATGCACCACCAAGTATCACTGCAGCAAATGTACGTGGTATACGTAGTCCAAATACAATGTTATAAGCAACCTTATCGTTTTCAGGGAAACGGATGGCTTTCCACAGCCTATTTGGCAATATATCAGCACTTCCGACGCATATATTTAGGATAACAAGCACTATAAGCAGAACAATTAGTATGGTATATCCTATTGTTATACGTTTTACTCTTGAATCCATTAAAGCTCCTCCAGACGATACATAAAGTCCATTTTATTATCAGCTTCACCAACAAAAATGCTATGAAGTTCCTTGATCATATCGGCTGCTCCTGTAGTTTGCTGAAACATATTCTTTTCAGTACACCACACATTTCTGTTTTTTACAGCTGTAAAATCTTTAAGCATTGGATATTTTTGGGTAAGCTCGTTTAGTGAAGATATCTCACCAAGAACAGTGCTGTTGTAAATTAGAATATCCGCATCCCACGCCTTTTCGCAAAAGACTTCAGGCTGAACCGTCATTGTTGATAAGGAGTTTTCATCAACTCCAAGATCAGTGCTATCAAATATATAATCTCCACCCGCCATCCTCATCATCTCAGGAACATAGTCGTTCGGCTTGCGGATAACAACTCCACCTGATGAATTCACATAAAAGAATGCGGCTTTTTTATCAGTTTTTTCAGCATTTAGAATGCTATCAAGCTGCGATATTCTACTGTTAAATATCTCGTTTGCCTTATCCTCACAACTAAAAAGTATGCCATAAAGCTTTATCCACTCCATTCGTCCAAGTGGATCGTTTTCATAGCTCGAACGCTCAACAAGCACCGGAATTCCAAGTTCTTCAAGCTTTTCCTTTACCTCTGGACTGTGATATATCATGGTTGACTCAATTGCAAGAGAACAATCTGCTTCAATAAGAGCTTCATAATCGGGAGCACTATACTTACCGACATAGCAAATATCTCCGCTGTCCATAGCATTTTTTACTGAAGGCAAAGACCAATCGTCGTACTTTGTGGAAGTCATCATTACATTTCCAAGTGCTCCTGTTCCATCAATAAGATCCATTGCAGAAGAAGCAGCGTTATAAACGTTCTCTACCGGCTGCTTTATCAGCGTTGAATTTCCATTATCGGCTGGAACTTCCACATCTTCAGGAATGATAGTATAACTGTCTGCACCGATAGAAATCAAAATACAACCATTATCAAGGTATTCCGCCGAAAATTCCTTTGCATATTTGAGTTCAAGCCTATTTTTAGTTGTTTTATCAGTGCTTCCAGCATTGAGTCGCGTACAGCCGCATAAAAGAACGACTGTAAAAGCAAATATCAGCCTCTTCATTTAACTGACTATAGTCGATGAATCAAAGAAAAGAGTATACTCTATTTCATGTGGAGTACTCATAGCAGTTGTATCAGCCGAAACAATCATTTTGTAGTCGAAACCATCAACAGGGATTTCAAATACAGAGAACTCATCCACACTTACAGGCATTATCTTTTCGCCGTTAACTATCATATAATCGTATTTGTTACTACTCCAAATGATTTCTGCAAAAGCCTTTCCTTCTCTAATTACAAGCTTTGCAGGTGACTGAACCGTAGCCTTTCCTGATCCACCCTCAAGCTTTACATCAACCCTATATTCACCATCCTGAATAGCAAGTGAGTCAACAGTTACAAACATATCATCAGAAAATGCTTCTTTCGGAAGTGAATCTGCACGGAATACAAGCTTTCTGTCGTACCACTGCTTCTTACGCTTACTGAATGCTGCACAGTCAATCTCCATGTCTAGAGCTTCAACAGGAACAGTAAACTCAACAGTATCTCCTGTGACCTCAGCTGGTATTCTATCATTTTCAGCACCATTTTCGGCTTCTCCCTCTGTCCCCATGTAAAGATATTCGTAACCACTGCCGCTCATTGTCATTTTTGCAGTCATTTTACCGTCTGCAATTGTTAGCTTACAGGCAGTTATCTTAAACATTGAAGAACTTGAATCAACTTTTATATCATATTCTCCTGTTTTTAATGACTCAACTGAAATTGCTTTCATGCCCTCAAAGCCCACTTCAAGCTGAGCTGCAGTAACTTTTTCGGTTATAGTTTCTGTTTCAGTTATAGTTTCTGTTATCGGCTCGGTTGATGTTTCAGCAATTGTTGTCTGCATTTCCGAAGAAATATTTTTCTCTGATTTATCTGAACATGAGAAAAAAGCGGTAGAAACAAGAACAGCAACAGTCAATATTGAAATTTTTTTCATAGTATCTCCTTTTATAGAAGCAGCCGACACATGGTCGGCTGCATATTTATTATTTTAACGAATCAATAGCTTTCTGTGTGTGCTCTGTATAAAGTGTTCTAATATCCTCATTCTCTCCAAGGCCTCTAAGAAGACATTTAACTTCAAAGCCCTCTGCTTCAAAAGTTGACTTCCAAGAATCCTCATCGTCTCCAGCCATATCATTGTTTGCGTGGTCTCCAGCTACGACCATAAAAGGTTCAAGAACAACTTTCTTATAGCCACCTTCTTTAACCTTTGCAATAACATCATCGAGTGAAGGCTCAGCTTCAACTGTACCAACATAATAGTTATTAAAACCATCATTAGTAAGAAGATCCTGCATTTTCTGATATACGGCATTTGAAGCTGCTTCTGTACCATGTCCCATGAAACATATAGCTGTTTCTCCGTCATCATACTCCTTTGTCCAGTCAGTTATAGCTGTTTCAACTCTCTTGAAGTCATCATCGCTAGTTAGAAGAGGTTCACCGATAACTACCTTTTCAAATGCATCAGAGTAATTTGCAACCTTACTGGTTATCTCTTCGTATTCTATACCGTTCATAAGGTGAGTAGGCTGTACAACGAGATTTTTTACATTGTTATCAACTGCTCTCTTGAGCGCTGCGTCGATGTCATCTATAAGAATACCATCACGCTTGTTAACATGATCGATAACAATATTAGCCGTGAATCCTCTGCGTACTGAATAATCAGGGAAAGCCTTTTCTACCGCATCCTCGATAGCACCTATTGTAAGTCTGCGGCTATCGTTAAAGCTTGTACCAAAACTTACCACAAGAATCTCGTTATCACCGATTTCGTCTTGATTTCGAACATTATCTAGAGAAGCATCTCCAGTGTCATAGTTTTCTTCGTCCTGTTCTTCCTCCGCCTCTGTTGTTAAAACTTCAGTAGTGTTTTCCTCAGTGGTTGTTACCTCTACAGTAGTTGTTGCCTCAGTTACCTTTTCTGTAGTGCTTTCTTTAGCTTCACTTCCGCATGAATATATACAAGCTGTAAGTGTGAGAGCTGAAACTGCTGCGATAATTCTTTTCATATTCATTTTCTTTCCTCCTATTATGTGGAGACATCATGTCGCACACAAAAAAAACCTTCGCACAACTTGCGAAAGGCATGACAAAACAGCCCATATAGAGCTATGGTACGATCAATGCCTCGTGATCCGAGCTTACGCTCTGTACCGATAAACGGCAGGTTTCCTGACTCACAGATAGTAACGCAGTATTCCGCCTTCCCAATTTCTCAGTGGCTGTAAATATGCTTGGATACCGCTCTCCGCTTACAGTGACGAGATCGCGCAGGACTTTCACCTGCTTCCCTTTTAACTTCACTATACATATGTATGAGAAGCACCGTTTATCTTATTAAGTTATAATATTCATGAATACATGGATTATTATAGCACAGTTTCCCGAAATTTCAAATAGTTTGGCGTAAAATCAGAAAATCTTACAAATTAGCATTTATAAATGAGGACAAATATGTATATTTGAAGATTGAAACATTACAACAAAGCTTTATTCATATTTGCTTTTTGACAAAAAAACAATTTGTAACCGCTTTTAACTTGACATTCTTAATTAAAATGTGTAAAATGTATTTGTATGCAGACATTCATGTCTGCGAATATTCATTAATTACGGAGGTAAATATGGATCCTAATCAGAACAGACCGCAGGGCAGACGAAAAAACGTCACATCAGGCGGCAATGGAGCACATAGAAGAGGCGACGGTCTAGGCACAGGTCCTGTCGGCTCTGGCAGTTATTCAGGTGGTCCTACTGGCGGCAGCGGCGGTGGCGCTAAAAGAGCAGCTGCAGGCGGTGGTGGACTTATCACACTTCTTATTATCGGTTTCTTTATCTTTAAGCTCATGAGCGGTGGTGCAAGCGGTGGCAACGGAGGAAATGGTGGCGGCCTCGGCGGAGGAAACCTTGGTGATCTATTAGGCTCATTTACAGGTGGTTCGGCTCCTGCTGGATTTGATTTCAGCCCCGCAGATACAGCTGTCGGAAGCGAAACAAGCGACAGCACGGTAGATACATCTGTTGCAACAGGCTCACGTGAAAAGCGTACAGTTATCAAGGGTAACGGTGAGGACATTGTTACTCTCATGATTTACATGTGTGGAACAGATCTTGAATCCAAATACGGTATGGCTTCTTCTGATATGCAAGAAATGGCTAGTGCAAAATTCGGTGATAATGTAAATGTTGTCATTTTCACTGGTGGTTGCTCGCAGTGGAAGATAAGCGACATAAGCACAAAGAAAAATCAGATCTATCAGATAAAGGATGGAAAGCTCGGAAGACTGGTAGATGACGCAGGCAACAAGCCGATGACTGATCCGAGCAATCTCGCTTCATTCATTCAATTCTGCTCAAAAAATTTCCCTGCAAACAGAAATGAACTCATTCTTTGGGATCACGGCGGCGGATCAGTAACTGGCTACGGTTATGATGAGAAGAATAAGAACAGTGGCTCTATGACTCTTGCAGGAGTTAACGAAGCTCTTAAAGCTGGCGGCGTAAAATTCGATTTTATCGGCTTTGATGCTTGCCTTATGGCAACTGCCGAAACTGCTCTAATGCTCAATGACCATGCTGACTACTTAATTGCTTCTGAAGAGACAGAACCTGGTATCGGCTGGTACTATACAAACTGGCTTTCTAAGATTGGAAGTAACACTTCGACTCCTACCCTTGACATTGGTAAGAATATCGTTGACGATTTCGTAACTGAATGTGCAAAGAAGTGCAGAGGTCAAAAAACAACTCTTTCTGTTATCGACCTTGCAGAGTTTTCAAATACAGTTCCTAAGAGCTTATCTGCGTTCTCGAAGTCTATCAGCGAAAAAATTGCTAAGGATGATTATAAGGACATATCAAACGCAAGATATGCAACACGTGAATTTGCAGAAAGCACTCGCATAGACCAGGTTGATCTAGTAAATCTTGCAGAAAATATCGGAACTGCCGAAGCTAAAGATCTTGCTTCAGCACTGAAAAACGCTATTAAATACAACCGAACCTCCTCAAATATGACAAACGCATACGGAGTATCCATCTACTTCCCATATCAGCGTGCTTCATATGTAGACAAAGCTTGCAGCACATACTCACAAATCGGTATGGACTCTGAGTATTCAAAGTGCATAAAACAGTTTGCAAAGGTTGAGACAGGCGGTCAGATTGCTGCTGGTGGTACAGGCTCAGTTTTGACTTCTCTCTTTGGTGGAGGAGCTTCATCAGGCTCGTCAGGTAACGCAGATATGATAGGCTCACTTCTAACAAGTTTCCTTGGAGGCGGAAGAAGCATCGAAGGACTTGATGATTCAAATACTGACTTTATGCAGGACACAGATGTCAGTGATACAGCGGAATACCTTTCAACCCACTACTTTGACACATCTAACCTTATTTGGGAAAAGAGCAACGGTATATATACAATGAAGCTCCCTGAATCACAATGGGAAATGGTACACAAGCTCGACCTAAATATGTTCTACGACGACGGTTCAGGATATATCGATCTTGGTCTTGACAATGTATACTCATTCGACGAAAACGGTGACCTTGTTGCTGATACCGAAAAGAACTGGCTATCTATAAATGGTAATGTTGTTGCTTACTACCACACTGATACAATAAAGAGCGGAAATGATGTAATTATCACAGGTTACGTGCCCGCTTTTCTCAATGGTGAAAGAGTTAATCTAATAATCCAGTTCACAAATGATGATAACGGAGTTATAACAGGAGCTTCCACTGATTACATCAACGGTGAAACAGATGCTGTAGCCAAAAATCTCACAGAAATCAAAAACGGTGATACTCTCGAATTTATATGTGATTACTATACATATGACATGGAGTATCAGGACAGCTACCTCATCGGTGATAAAGTAACAGTTACAGATAATATGACTATCAGCAATACTGACGTAGGAACAGGCGAATGCCGTCTTCTTTATCGTTTCTCTGATATATACAATCAGAATTACTGGTCTGAACCTATAATTGTAAAGTAATTATTTCATAAGAGCAGCCTTCTCGGCTGCTCTTTTAATATAGTAAAAAAATAAAAATAATATTATAAAAAATATTTACTCTTGACATTAATTATCGATTGTAGTATAATATTATTATTGTCGAGGTGTGGCTCAGTTTGGTAGAGTACTACGTTCGGGACGTAGGGGCCGCAGGTTCAAATCCTGTCACCTCGACCAAATGACGGTATACTGTCATTTCGGTATTCCGTTTTTCCTTGCCGCTGTGGTGGAATTGGCAGACACAAGGGACTTAAAATCCCTCGGTAGCAATATCGTACCGGTTCAAGTCCGGTCAGCGGCACTACATTCAATTATTCTCGGTTCAATACTTTTGAACCGAGTTTTTATTTTTTACCGATATTATTCAGCTATTCATTTTTAAGCAATTTATAAAAAAAGGATATTGACATTGTTATAATAATATAGTATAATATTACTCGGCAATCACTTTATTCATTTAAAGCTTTACAGAGGTTATAACATAAATACTGTGAAGTAAAAGAAAGGTCGCGATATTAATGGACTCAAAAACCGCAACATTTGTCATACTTGCCATTTACGTTATAATAATGGTAGGTATAGGCATTTATATGTCTAGGAAAACCAAATCATCCGAAGACTTTATGCTCGGTGGAAGAAGTGTAGGCTCATGGCTCACAGCTTTCTCATACGGTACTACTTACTTCTCAGCTGTTGTTTTCATCGGCTATGCAGGACAATTCGGTTGGATGTACGGTGCTTCTGCAGCATGGATAGGCTTAGGTAATGCTATTATTGGAAGTCTTATCCCATTCTTTCTTATAGGTAAGAGAACCCGTATTATGACAAATCACCTTGGAGCAAAAACAATGCCTGAATTCTTCGAGAATAGGTTTGACTCCAAATCTCTCAAAACAATGTCAGCACTCATCGTTTTCATATTCCTTATCCCTTATACTGCTTCAGTTTATAATGGATTATCTCGTCTATTCGGAATGGTATTTGATCTCGGTGATAACGGTGCAACTTATATAATTATCGCTATGGCTGTTCTTTCTGCTATTTATGTAACTCTCGGAGGATATAAGGCTACAGCTCTCAATGATTTCTTCCAGGGAATCATCATGCTTATTGGTATCGGAACAGTTGTTGCTCTTACAGTTCAGAAAAAAGACGGGCTTTCTGCTGCTATCGATGCTCTAAACAACATATCTGATAGCAAAACACCCGTTGGTTCTCTTGGTTCTCTCTTCGGACCTGATCCAATAAATCTCCTTGGAGTTGTTATTCTTACATCTCTGGGTACATGGGGTCTTCCTCAGATGGTTCAAAAATTTTACGCTATTAAGGATGAACAAGCCATCAAAAAAGGTGCTATTATTTCAACATTCTTTGCTATCGTTGTTGCAGGCGGTTCATACTTCATGGGCGGTTTCGTAAGACTTTACTGTACACTTGGAGGGGACCTTGACAAGACTCACATAGATGAAGTAAACGGCAAACCCGTTTACGACACTATGGTTCCAGCCCTCCTGCATCAGGCACTGCCTAATATCCTTATTGGACTTGTTGTAGTGCTGGTTCTTTCAGCTTCGCTCTCCACTCTTTCGTCACTTGTTCTCACATCAAGCTCAACACTTACTAATGATCTTATCAAGCCACGTATAAAGAACTTCGATGATAAACACCAAGTACTATTCATGAGAATATTTATCGCAGTATTCTTAATTATCTCAGTAATTATAGCCTGCAATAAGAATGCATCAATCTCAACTCTTATGTCGTACTCATGGGGAGCTCTCTCAGGCGCATTTCTCGGACCTTTCCTTTATGGTCTTTTCATGAAGAAAGTATCAAAAGCAGCATGTTGGACAAGTTTTATTACAGGCGTTGGCATAAGTGTTATACATATGCTTCTATTCAGCCTTAATATTGAAGCTTTCAGTGGCATCAAAAAAGCAGTAATTGATCTTAACTGTCCACTTTCATTGTTATCGCCTATCAATGCAGGTGCATTTGCTATGTTAATTTCTCTTATTATAGTTCCTATCGTAAGCTCATTCACAAAAGCACCAGACCAAAAGATCGTTGATAACGCCTTTAACAGTCTTACATCAAGTAAATAATGAATGAATATAAAATTATTCATTCAAACATAAGGTCGATACTAATAAAGAATTATTGTGCCATAGTATTTCTGATATAGATTCAGAAATACTATGGCATTTATATTGATTGAATTTCAAAACTGTGCTATAATTGTTACTAACAAAAATCAGAATATTTAGGAGAAATATGGATAAGAAAATACTTCAGTATCTTTGTCCTACATTTGCCCAGATCATTCTTGTAAGTCTAATTACATTAATACTGAAAAGCAGTGGCCATGTATGTGGTTATAAATCTGTATTAGGCATTATATTGATCATAGCAGGAGGAGTTTCATCTGCCATTTGGGGATGTTTTTTTCAGATAAGGTATGGTAACAAGACCATAAAAATGATAATTAAAGATTTTTTTAGCTTCAAAGCTGAGTTAAAATCTTATGTCCTTGTCATTTTATTCATTATCTTAGATTTTTCTGATACATTTATAAACGGTTCTATAAAAATAACTATTATTTCTTTTTTATTTATATTTGTAAAATCAATAGCTTTCGGCGGAATTGAAGAAATAGGATGGCGATATACATTCCAACCTTTCATTGAAAAGAAAGTTCCGTATTTGGCTGCAACATTTTCTACTTTTATGTTTTGGGGAATATGGCACTTCTTGTTTTTTTATATTGATGGCAGCATTTCAGTCGTACAAGTATTTCCATTTATAATGGGATTATTGACAAATTGTTTTATTCTTTCAGCAGTATACAACTATACAAATAATCTATGGTTATGTGTGTTAGAACACTCATTAATCAATACACTCTCGCAAGTTACTATCAACGTAAGTGATGGAAATGAATATATCGGTTTATTCACAAAAATCATAATTATTTCCTTATCAATAGTATTAAGCCAAAAAAGTAAGTCTGATGATAAATTATGATATATCTTATCAATATAAATAAGCACAATGCCCCTGAGCACTTTTTTAAACACTCAGGGGCAAATTTTATATTTATATTTTGCATGATAGGATTTTTTATAAATTGCTTCAGTTTAAAACATTGATCTTTTATTGGTTTGTTTTTGACTTTGTGGAATGAACTTATCCTCCTGCAAAGTCAGCTTCATTCGGATATCCTGTCCTTTTCTTGATACAGTTATGGATACTGTATCTCCTGCTTTGAACTCATTCTTAATATCATTTAACTCCTGTGCAGTTGATACAGCCTTTCCGTCAATGTCAATTATAATATCACCGACCTGTACGCCTGCAACTGCTGCTGCGCCTCCATCCTGAAGCGACATTACATAAACTCCTACAGGAACATTCCAGTAACGTGATTCTGCCTCAGTAATATCTCGTGTACTTACTATACCATGGCTAGGTCTACCTGTAACGTAACTGTAGTTTATAAGATCATCAATTATAACTTTGGCTTCTTTAATTGGTATTGCAAAGCATAACCCTTCAATACTAGCAGAATTGCTATAGCTTGATGACATTTTCGCAGAATTGATACCAATAACTTGACCACAACTGTTAAGAAGAGGTCCACCTGAATTTCCGTTATTTATTGCAGCATCTGTTTGAATAAGATTCATTTTCTTTTCATTTATATCTATTTTTCTGTTAAGAGCTGATACAATACCGCTGGTAACAGTACCAAAAAGATCAAAACCCAAAGGATTTCCAACAGCTATTACAAGCTCTCCTACTCTTAATTCATCACTGTCTCCGAGAACAGCAGGCTTCAGCTTAGTCTCATCCACTTTTAAAACTGCAATATCAGTTTCGGGATCAAATGCAATTATATTCGCTTCGTGCTCAGTTTCATCACTAAACAATACCTTAACATCTACAGCTTCCCCTGAGTCATAAGTCTCATCATAGACAACATGAGCATTTGTAACTATATATCCATCATCAGTTATAATAAATCCTGTACCTGTTTTTCTTATCAATTCTGTCTGAGGCTCTTCACTCCATCCCCATATGCTAAATGTCTGACGAGGAGTATATTCAAAGGAAGATGCAACGCCAACAACTGAGGGCATAATTGAATCTACGATGTCTGGTATAGGTTTTGCGTCAGACCTTGCTGCAAGTTCAATAAGACTCGGAAGCTCCTTATCCTCTGAATCAGACTCTTTTTCTTCTTGGCTTTCAGTAATATTTCTTGCAACACTCTTTAAATTGTCACCCGAAAACTCAATAAGTTCATTTTTTGATGCATTCAGGAATTTATAGACCTTAACAACGCCTACACTCACAACAACTAAAGTAAGGACTGCAACAGTACATTTCAGCACCATACTAAATTTCAATTTTGGATTAGAATTATTTAAATCCTTAGAATCAAACGTATATGAGTTAGAATCATATCTTTTTTCATTGACAGCTGAATACTCAGACCTACTTTCACCGGCATGAGAAGCATTTGTTTCATGGCTGCTATTTTCGCCAAAAAGCTCATCTGAGCGATAATTATCATCATTATTATAATTATCCTTCATTCTTTTCATCCTTTCAGATATGATTCACTATAATATATTATAAGCATTTTTGTGATAATTATATGATAAAGCAGGGAAAAATGTAATTTCCTTCTCATTTTTCTTCTAAAAACAAAGCCCCGACTCGCGTCGGGGCTATAATTATTATTTAATTATTAAAGCGACTTTCATCACTTAGCTAAATTACCCTTTGGACTCACCCTTTCGGATTAGATTTTAAATGTGTACCTCGTTTTCAATGTACATCATTCCTTTATATAGTAATAAAGCAATTCAAAAATTTTACTCCATCGGAATCACCTATAAAATTGTATTTGTCCGAAATTTCGAACATCATGCAAATTCATAAAGCAATAACCTAATTTCTCATTGGACTCAACCTTTACTTAAGAATTTTTCGCAATATATCTAAAGACTTATTGTCGAAATTTCAGATAACTCTGTATCTTTTTTTCTTCACATGAAGCCGTTTAGATCAGCAAACGTCAGCCTCATAATTGAATTGCTAAGCCTTTTTGAGCTCTATTCAATGGAACAAGCACGAAAGCCTATATTCCCTCTTAATGAAATCCAATTACTCAGCAAGCCCGCCGGCTTCACGCTGCTGTGCGAACTTTCCTTCCATTGGACTCACTCTCCCTTCCGCGTATATTCATTTACATTGAGGTCTCCCTCAGTCCAAGTAAATGCAGCTCGGATTGCTCTTATGAGCTTTCCTTTTCCTTGATTATATATTACCACACTTTGTGTGTAATGTCAATAGAAATATCCGATCTATCACATATTTTTCATGCAAATCGGCACATCCTCCAAAGAATCAAGCTATCAATTGTTCAATATCACAATAAATTCTTCATATATATTCCTCTTGATTTTTGAACCTTTTTAGTGTATAATATAGCTAAAGTAAAGGCTTTCGCCGGATTGGAGAATGACTATGTCAGAAATGAATGAATATACTCCCGAATTATTTGAACTAGTAGATGAGGAAGGAAACAAGAAACAGTTTGAACTTTTTGATACTGCAGAAATAGAAGGCGAACAGTACTATGCTATGCTCCCTGCTATTGAAGATGAGGATTTTCTTGATTCAGACTGCGATCTTGTTATACTTAAATCTATCGAAGAAGACGGAGAAGAAATTCTTGCATCAATAGATGACGACGACGAATTTGAAATGGTATCAAAATTCTTCCTTGAACGCCTTGATGGTATCATGGACGATAGCTATGAATATTAATTTTTTCTATTTTTACCATTTTACATATTTTTTCTATTGATTTTTACGAATGATTGTGCTATAATATATATAGAAACAAATAGCCAAATTTCTGCCTTGTGCGGGTAATTATAGTTTTTATAATCCAACACATAATTCAAGGGAATTCGTCTCCGTATGTGGACTGCAGACCTCCCGCTATGCGGAAGAAGGGAGCGAGAAGCATAAGGGCGTTTACCCACCTGCTTAGTGCGGGTTTTATGCACTATATGACGGCAAGGCGGATTTTTATACTCAAATCAAAACGGTCTCCGATTTGGAGACCGTTTTTTCATTGCTGATAATTATGGCTTTGTTTTAAAACCATATCTTTTACCTTCATAAGCGATGTCGTTGTGCTTCTCTCGTTTTCCGAAAGTTTCATTGTTATAAACTTTATAGTTTCCTCGTAATCAGGAATCATTATATGCTCAAGTGCGTTTACTCGACGGCGTGTTTTTTCGATTTCATCCGCCATAAGCTGGCATGACTTTTCTATCTCAGCAAGACGTATCATTTTCGGAAAGACATCACTGAGAGAACTTACCGCTCCATCTAAGTCTATAGAAGTGAATGCCATGCCATATGAATAGATATCATTTAAATCACCCGATCGATATTTCGTCTTAAACTCGGGTATATACACGCTCATTACATTTTTTTCGCTTACTTCAAGCTCTACCTCCTGCTTGGGGAGCATAAGAGCTGTTTCCAGCACCTCACGCTGCATTACCGAACCCGCAACTGCCATATATTTGTTTGCTTTCTTTATAGCAGCTTCCACCTCTGTTCTAAGCTGACGGTTCTCCCTAATAAGATTCATGAATTGCCTCATTAGCTCATCACGCTTATCCTTTAACAGCTTATGACCTCTTCGTGCAGAAATAAGCTTTTTCTTCAGCTTGCTAAGCTCCATTCTGGTCGGATTAACATTCAGTCTTGCCAATCAGCCCACCTCATTTCTGAGTATCATAATATTTCACAAGGTATTCCTCACGTATTCTTCTGAGCTCACTTCTTGGAAGCATTTTTAGCAGTTCCCAGCCTATTGCAAGTGTATCTTCAATACTTCTGTTGTTTTCAAATCCCTGAGAAACATATTTTTTCTCAAATTCATCAGCAAATTTGGCATAAATTAGATCAGTTGGAGTAAGCGCCGCTTCACCGAGAACGACCATAAGTTCCTTTGCGTCCTTTCCTCTTGCATATGCCGAGAAAAGCTGATTCATGGTATCAGAATGATCAGCTCGTGTCTTACCATCACCTATGCCCTTATCTTTAAGACGTGAAAGTGACGGAAGTACATCAACAGGAGGATTTATTCCCTTCCTGTATAATTCGCGTGAAAGAATGATTTGCCCTTCTGTAATATATCCTGTAAGATCAGGAATCGGGTGAGTCTTATCGTCTTCTGGCATTGTAAGGATAGGTATCATAGTAATACTTCCCTCTTTGCCATTCTGACGACCTGCACGCTCATAAATTGTAGCAAGGTCTGTATACATATATCCTGGATATCCTCTTCGTCCAGGAACTTCCTTACGTGCCGCCGACACCTCACGAAGGGCATCAGCATAGTTTGTGATATCTGTAAGGATAACAAGAACGTGCATACCTTTCTCAAATGCAAGGTACTCCGCAGCTGTTAGAGCCATTTTAGGAGTTGCAAGACGTTCTATAGCCGAATCATTTGCAAGATTTATGAAAAGAACTGTTCGATCAAGAGAACCTGTACTTCGGAAACTCTGTACAAAGTACTCCGATTCCTCAAAAGTAATACCCATTGCTGCAAATACAACAGCAAACTGTTCATTCTTACCGCGTACCTTTGCCTGACGTGCTATCTGTGCCGCAAGCTGCGCATGTGGCAATCCGCTTGCAGAAAAAATAGGTAGTTTCTGTCCTCTTACGAGTGTGTTAAGTCCATCAATAGCAGAAACTCCAGTCTGAATGAACTCCTGAGGATATCTTCTAGCTACAGGATTCATCGGAAGTCCATTTACATCAAGACGCATTTCTGGAATTATCTCTGGACCGTCATCAATAGGTCTGCCGAGTCCATCAAAAACACGTCCAAGCATATCCTCAGATACTCCCAGCTCCATTTGATGTCCTGAGAAAACAACGCTACTATCCTGTAAATTAATACCAGCTGCATTCTCGAAAAGCTGAACAAGAGCATTTGTACCGTTGATTTCAAGTACACGGCAACGTCTTTTTTCACCATTTTTTAACCTTATCTCAGCAAGCTCACCGTAGGTTACATTCTCAACGTCCTTAACAAGCAACAAAGGACCTGCTGCTTCTTCGATAGTTCTGTATTCTCTTGGCATCAGTCTTCCTCCTTGTCAAGCAGCTCATTGAGCTCTGAGGAGATTTCCAATGAGAGCTTTTCAAATTCTGCGTCTGTATTTTTTTCTTCGATATACTTGAAACGACCTATCTTTTCTCTAACTGTCAAGTTAGCAACAGATTCGATATCTGCACCTTTTTTTATGCTTTCGTAAGCTTCATCGTTGAAATTCAGAATCAGCTTCATCATATATAATTGCTTTTTAAGACTCGTATACGTATCAACCTCATGGAACGCTAGCTGATGTAGAAAATCCTCACGTATAGAACGTGCAGTTTCCATTTTAAGTCGGTCATTTGGTGACAGTGCATCCATACCTACAAGCTTTACGATTTCCTTAAGTTCTGCCTCATCATGCAGTATCTCCATAAAGCGTGCTCTGCATTTCATCCAGTCCTTGGAAACATTATTATTGTACCAGTTAGCGAGCGAATCTGCATAAAGTGAATAACTCGTAAGCCAGTTTATAGCAGGAAAATGTCTCTGATATGCAAGATTTGAGTCAAGTCCCCAGAAAACCTTTACAATACGAAGTGTAGCCTGAGAAACTGGCTCTGATATATCTCCACCAGGAGGAGAAACAGCACCAATAACAGAAAGCGCTCCTTCTCTTCCGTCAGAACCGTTGGATATAACTCTTCCTGCGCGCTCATAGAATTGTGCAAGACGGCTTCCGAGATATGCAGGATATCCCTCATCACCGGGCATTTCTTCAAGACGTCCTGACATCTCACGAAGTGCCTCTGCCCAACGTGATGTAGAGTCAGCCATAAGAGCTACGGAATACCCCATATCACGGTAATACTCTGCAATGGTTATACCTGTGTAAACTGAAGCTTCACGAGCAGCAACAGGCATGTCCGATGTGTTGGCTATGAGAACCGTACGTTCCATAAGTGATTTACCTGTATTCGGATCAATAAGCTCTGGGAACTCATTAAGAACGTCGGTCATTTCATTTCCACGCTCTCCACAGCCTATATATACTATAATGTCCGCTTCTGCCCACTTTGCAAGCTGATGCTGAGTTACAGTCTTACCGCTTCCGAATGGTCCTGGTATAGCTGCAACACCACCCTTTGCAATTGGGAAAAGACAATCAACAACTCTCTGCCCTGTTACAAGTGGCATTTCAGGTGATAACTTTTTGTTGTATGGTCTACCACGGCGGACAGGCCATTTTTGAATTAAAGAAAGCTCCATGTCGCCCTTTGTGGTTTCAACTACGCAAACTATATCGTTTGCATGGAATTCACCCTCTGATATTGATTTTACAGTTCCCTCAACACCATTAGGCACCATAATCTTATGAAGGACTATGTCAGTTTCAGGAACAGTTCCGATGATATCGCCACCGATAACCCTATCTCCTTTTTTAACTGATGGTGTAAACTTCCACAGTGGTTCTCTCTTAAGAGAAGGAACTTCAACTCCTCTTTGCAGGTTGTTTCCGCATACCTTTCTTATATCATCAAGTGGACGCTGTATACCGTCGAAAATACTTCCTATAAGTCCCGGGCCCAACTCAACACTCATTGGCTCACCAGTAGACTCTACACCTTCTCCTGTTCCGAGACCTGAAGTCTCCTCGTAAACCTGTATTGAAGCACGATCACCGTGCATTTCGATTATCTCGCCTATAAGACGTTTATCACTTACACGGACAACGTCGAACATATTGGCGTCTCTCATACCTTCAGCAACAACAAGAGGTCCTGATATTTTTACGATAGTACCTTTACTGTTCATTTCTGCTTATCCGCCTCTTTCTTAATTTAATATATCTGAGCCGACAGCCTTTTCAACCGCCTCATGAAGCGATTTCATGCCGTCACCAGTATTGCCCTCTATAGCAGGAATAAGTACAATAGATGGGAGTTTGCTACTCCTGTACTTGTTTATTGTATCCTTTACGAGTGCCGCAGTGGGTTCTGTGATGTATATCACTGCAAAATCATTTGCTGCAAGTCTTGATATCAGCTTTGTTATTTTTTCGGGCTCTGTTTCACGGAAAACGGAAAGCCCAAGAGCAGCAAATCCTGAAACACTTGCACTGTCACCTATTACAGCAACCTTATACATACAGCTTTCTCATCCTTTCCGTGATAGTTTCCTTATCTGCTCCAAATTCCTTGCATACAGAAAGTATCCTAAGATTTTTTATCTCAGCTTCTTTGGCAATATAATATGCAGCTAAAGGATCCGAACCGAACGCCTGCATTCTTGCAGTATCAGCAAGATCCATAATAACATCGTCACACCATTTTTCATACTGCGCAGTCGACTCCTTTAAAAGCACCGCTCCATTACTGTAAGAAGTAGTTTCAAGGAAAGCAAACAACGCCTCTGTACCACCAAGTGCGGCTTTAATAAGCATTTCCTTATCGAGATCACTGTTTCCGCAAATGGCATTTTCCATGAATTGTGCCGATTTATTTAGAAGGCAACACCTGTAAGCTGTTTTAATATCTGCACATGTTGTTACGAGCCGGGAGTATTTCTGCATGAACTCACTACCAAATTCATCGGAGCTTTTCTGCATAGCCTGCATTAAAGCTTTGTCTATAAGAGAATCTGACAGTTGACCGTCAAGAGTGTTCGTCACAAGTTCATATGCTTCTTCTGCTGCTTTCTGCATGTATTCAGGCAAAAGAGTATAATTCTTTTTACTCACAGCATCAACGAGTTCATTAAGCTCAACATTTGAAGGTGAAATAAAATACAGTGATGGTTCTCTATTGGATATAACAGCTTTCAAAACAGCTTTAAGATTATGAAAATCATTCTTATAAAGAAGTATCTCCAGCTCCTTGCAGTCAGGTGCATATTCATGGATCATCTCCCATACAGCTTCCATTGTTTCAACGTTCGATGTTCCGCTTTTTGAAGCGAGTATTGATTCTCGCTCGGCTTTTCCCTTTGAATTAATAAGCTGTTCGATATCATTTTTGGTAAGAAGAGCATTCTCCATAGCTCTTACAGCACCGACAGCATTTGCATACTTTGTTCCGTTCATAGTATCACCTACCCGAACAATACTCTTGCAGCTGTATCACGAACAGCCTCTTTTTCTGATTCTATGATAGAGCGGAAGCTGCAATTTTCAGATATCAATCCGTATGTCAAAATAAAACCATCGTCAATATCGGCTGGTTCCTTTGATATTGCAACCTCTCCAGCCTTTTTCTTAGCTAACTCATTCAGTCTGCTTTCAAAGTCAGCAGGCAGTCTAGACAAATCCTTGCTTCCGAAAGAAATAATACCTTTACCAGGCTGGATGTGGCTTTCAGTTAGCTTTGTTATAAGTTCAAAATACTCCTTATCTGGCAAACCTTTAAGTTTACTTACAGTCTTTTCTACAGCCTGATCAATTAGCTCAACCTTGCAAGCGAGTAAACGACGTTTCATTGTAGCTTCAACAGAATTGCAGGAATTTTCATAATCCTTTTCCGCCTGAGCAGTAGATTTCGTCATAAAATCATCGTATGCTTTCTGAGCTTTCTTGTCACCATCTGCCTTTATGGCATTAGCTTTGTTTACAGCTGCTTTTATAAGAGAATCTTCTGTTTGTTTTTGCTGAGTTTCAATGAGGTTAAGGATCTCGTCAAGTCCTGACATATCTCCACCCCCATTATACGCCTATATTTAATATCATGAGAACTGATATAAGAAGTGCAAGGATAGCATATGTCTCAACCATAGCTGCCATAATTATAGCTTTTCCGTTGTGATCAGGTTTCTTTGCTGTTATGCTTACACCTGCTGCAGCTGTTCTTCCCTGCATTATTCCAGAGATAAGGCCAACAATTGCGATAGGAAGTGATGCAGCAAGGAAACCGAGTCCCTGCTGAACTGAAAGTTCTGCTGCGTTACCGCTTAGAACGTTAGTACGAATAAGAATGAACATTGCAGCAATAAGTCCGTAAAGTCCCTGAGTACCTGGAAGGAGCTCGAGAAGAAGAACCTTACTAAACTTAGAAGGATCGACTGAAACAACTCCTGAAGCTGCTTCACCTACAAGGCTTACTCCCTTTGCAGAACCTATTCCTGCAAGAAGCGCTGCAAGTGCAGCTCCTATTAAAGCTAATACTAATCCGTTAGTCATTTGAATTTTCCTCCTTGAATTTTATATACTTTGTATTTACTGTAAGTGGCGAGAACTCTCGTCCGCCTCCAGTATAAAATTTACTGAAAAGCTCAACGAACTGCAATCTGTCTGTATGAACGTATGCACCAAGCAAATTAATCGCAAGATTTGCAATATGACCAACCACAAATACGATGATCAGTACGATAAGCTTCACTATTTTATTTTCGGGCATGGTGCCGATAAGATTTATAACACTTGCTATCGAACCTGTTGCAAGACCTAAAGCAAGTAATCGCGAATACGAAAGAATATCTCCGAAATAACCTGTAGCAGTATTATAAAGTGCATACAGACCTCCGAAAAACTTTCCAAATATGGACTTTGATGTTCTTCCTGCTGTGAGTACTAGGATTATTACGCCCACAATTAGCATATATAATCCAATATTTCTAAGTTGTTCTGGAACAGTTACAAACATTCCTGCACCAACAGGTGCTATTCCAAGAACAATTAGATATATGGGCAATGCATCGAATATGGCGTCAATCTTTTTACCAGTATCCCAAGTCATTTTGAATGCAACAGCAACGCCAAGCAAAAGATGGAGTATACCAAGTCCAAAAGATACTAGCAGAAGCTTTACAGGATCTGTAAGAGGCTCAAACCAAAGAGCAATACTACCGATTTCCTTATTAAAGAAGTTCCTTGCAACTACCTGAACAATATCTCCAAACCAACTGCCAAATAGAGCTCCCCAAAACACGGTGGATATACCACAGTTTCTGAACATTGTCAGCGTTTTCTTCATAGTGGTCTCAAGCTTGAATTTCTTGAGGGCTATAGTTGTTCCAATGACCATGAGCAGTCCATATCCAGCATCAGAAAGCATCATACCAAAGAAAAGATAATAGAAGAACGACATAATAGGAGTAGGGTCTACATCGCCTTTTCCAGGCATAGCATACATCTTAGTTATCTCTTCTATAGGCGTTGAAAATTTACTGTTTTCAAGTAAAACAGGTACATCCTCATCCTCTGATGGTTCAGTAAATGTAATAGCCGCAGTGTATTTTGATTCTATCTCATTTTTCAAACTCTCGGCAAATTTTTCAGGAATATACCCGTTCAGCACAAAAGTATTCTCTGTAAAACCGAGATCACTAAGTGCATCATACTTTTCCTTTCTCATTTGCAAGTAATCTATAACAAATTTTAGTTGATATCTGTTTTCTGCAAGCTCTGTTATTCTTTCCTTTGCTTTATCTGAATCTGAGACCAACTTATCTATCTCAGTGTTATATGCCGAAATCAGTTCATTTGGGGTTCTGTTTTCAGGGTCTGAAATATGAGCAAAAGCAAGTTTACGAAGAATATCCCCTGCCTCGTCATAAACTTCTTTACTGCAAATAATAAATACATTCGTCTGATCCTTTGTTGAACTTATTACCTCAACGCTGCAATTATTTGGAAGCTTTTCTTCAAGCTCTTCCGAAGAAATCAGATACGGTAACGTACCTATAAACACAGAGGTTGTGGAGGTACCTTTGAAATTAAGCGGAACGTCAAGATTTTTCCAGCGCTCAAGCATATCGCATTTAATTTGCAGCTGTGAGGCAGAATTAGCAGAATCTGTTATTATATGCTGGTTTTTGATTATTTCACTTGCCGCTCCCATAACCTTTTCCATCTGCATGGCTTCTTTTCCAAACTCATGCTTTTCAACCTCAATCTTTCCACCAAGCAAGTCTCTCACCGAGGCTTTTTCGGGAGCATAATTATCGATTATCTCAAGCGCCTGTACAGCTGTATTTCTGAATTTTTCAAATTCTCCAACAACTGTTGTAACGTTTGTATTTTCTAGCTCTTCATCGTTGTTTTCTGTTATTTCAACAACACCGCGACGCTGCAGAAGCTCAATTATCTTTTTGCTATCTGTCAGCATAGCTATGAGCTCTATCTTTTTCATTTTTAGCTTCGCCATTTATTACATCACTCTCCTTCACAAGGTCGGATTTCAAAAATAGCGGCTGATTATCTCGTCAACAGCCTTACCCATATTTTTTTCGGCCTGCTGTCTAATACTGTCGATATTTTTATTACACACATTTTCAGCATTTTTCTTATATTCCTCAAGCTTCTTATCATAATCCGATTTTAGCTTTGAAAGCTCTGAATGCGCTTCACTCAGTCTTTTCTGTATAGCAAGCGACGATTTTCCAGAAGCAGAACTTATTATATCGTCACGCTGCTTACGTGCTTCGGCATTCTTTTTATCTGAAAGAGCTTCAGCTTCAAGAATCTTTTTTACAGCTTCCGACGCCATAGATACGCCTCCTTAATAAATGACCAACGGTCATTTGATGTTTTGATTATAGCATTCTTTCTATAAATAGTCAATAGCTATGTAGTTAATAAAGCCTAACAAAAGAGATAGGGAGCTAACCTACAGACAGCTCCCTACAAAATTATTAAACCTACAGTTAGTATTATACTACTTTTCAAGAAAAAAGTCAATAAAAATCTTTAAAATATTTTGCTTTTTTGAATGATTAAACACCAAATATTTCATATTCCCCTGCTTTTAGAGAAATAGATTTATAATCACCTTTATTAAGAGTATTATCACGATCGTTGATATACGAATTCAGTATAGCACGACTCATGTTTGTTATATCACTACGCTTCACAGCTTCTTCTGGAGTAAGCAGAAGCACCTCGCTGTTTTCATACCCGTCAGAACGAGGCTCACCAGATATATATTTCAGACGAAAAACAATTATCCACTGCTCTGAGCGAAACTGCACAGCAAAAACAGACTCTGCAATAGCATTTACACATGTTTCCTCAAGGAATTCTCTTTTGACTGCATCAGACGGCAATTCGCCTTCCTTCAAATATCCTCCGGGAATAAGTATTCTCTCTTTTGCAGCACCATATGTGTGTCTTACAAAGAGTATCTTCCCGTCTATTTCAAGTATGCCACAAACGGCATAATAACGATTACTCATCTTCTTTTTTCACAACGCTTATGCCAAGAACTTCGAGGCTTTCATCATCAACAGCGGATGGACATTCAGACATAAGCTCACTTGCGTTTTGAACTTTCGGAAACGCAGTAACATCTCTGAGGCTGTCAGCCTTACACATTATCATTGCAAGACGGTCAAGTCCGATTCCCATACCACCGTGAGGTGGAGCACCGTAACGGTATGCATCAACAAGGAACCCGAACTTTGCCTGTATCTCTTCATCTGTCATACCAAGAGCTTCGAACATCTTCTGCTGGAGCTCGAAATCGGTTATACGCATAGAACCGCTTGAAAGCTCGGTACCATTAAGAACAAGGTCCCATGCCTTTGCGCGAACATTTGCAGGATCAGTATCAAGGTATTCAAGGCACTCCTCCATTGGCATAGTAAATGGATGATGTGCAGCTACCCATGTATTATTTTCATCATCACGCTCAAAGAATGGCATTTCTGTTATCCAGAGGAAATTATACTGATCATCAGGGATAACTTCCATTCTCTTACCACAGATAAGTCTTATTGCACCAAGAGTTGCAAGAACAGTTTTAGTCTTGTCAGCACAAATAAGAACAAGATCGCCTTCATGCGCGTCAACAGCAGCGCAGATATTTTCAAGTTCTCCATCAGTAAGGAACTTCTTAAATGAACAGTTAGGCTCTTCAGCCCATCGAATATAAGCAAGACCCTTTGCTCCTATTCCCTTTGCATGCTCAACCAGCTTATCAATCTCCTTACGAGTGTAGGTTGCAGCACCATTCTTAACATTTATGGCACGTACTGAGCCACCTTCTTCGATAGCATTCTTGAAAACAACAAAATCAATATCCTTAACTGTATTTGTGATATCTTGTATCTCAAAACCGAAGCGTGTATCTGGCTTATCAGATCCATAACGGTTCATAGCATCCGCAAAAGTAAGTCTAGGAAGCGGAGTCATAACATCAACATTGATAACTTCTTTGAATACCCTTTGAATGAATCCCTCAACGCATTCCTGTATATCTTCAGCATCGACAAATGACATTTCAAGGTCTATCTGTGTAAATTCTGGCTGACGATCAGCTCTAAGGTCTTCATCGCGGAAGCAACGTGCCAGCTGGATATATCTATCATATCCTGATACCATAAGAAGCTGCTTATAAATCTGCGGAGACTGTGGAAGCGCATAAAATTTTCCCTGATGAACTCTTGAAGGAATAAGGTAATCCCTTGCTCCCTCTGGAGTAGATTTCATCATCATAGGAGTCTCTATCTCAAGGAACCCGTTCTCGTAAAAATATTCACGTGTCACCTTTGCTATCTCATGACGCATGATAATATTCTGCTGGAGTGGTGCTCGTCTTAAATCAAGATAACGATACTTAAGACGAAGTTCATCATTTACCTTTGTTTCGTTAACTATCTCAAAAGGCGGTGTCTGTGCCTTTGCAAGTATCCTAAGGTCACTAACAAATATCTCAACATGACCTGTTTTCAACTTATCGTTTTTACTTTCACGCTCACGTACTACACCTTTAGCCATAAGAACATACTCACTCTTGCATGAAGCAGCCTTATCAAACAAATCACGGTCAGTTTCGTCGTTGAAGAGCAGTTGTACAACACCTGTTCTGTCTCTAAGAACAATGAAAATTACTCCACCCTTATCTCTTATTCTATCAACAAAGCCGCCTACTACAACTTCTTTTCCGATTTCGGTCACATCTCCACAATAATGAGTACGCTTGAGACCTTTCATACTATCAGCCATTTTATTTATCCTCCCCTGCAAATGAAAACAATGAACCATTTTCATCATCCATTGTATCAAGCATTTTATTAAAGTATTCGTTTTCAAAATTTGCGGTGAATTTATCGTTGAGAAGAAGCTCTATTTCATTACCGCTTTCCATATCCTTTAGCTTAGCCTTTCCGCTTGCAAGCTCATCATCACCAATGACCATTGTATAAACAGCACCAATCTTGTTTGCATACTTCATCTGAGGTTTTATTCCTCTGCCCATAAGGTCATATTCAGCACGGTAGCCAAATTCACGAAGGCCCTTTACAAGCTCCATAGCTTTAAGCAAGGCGGCTTCACCCATGGTTGCGAAGTAAATATCACATGATTTTGGAGTAAGGAAATCACATCCCTGCTTGTCCATAACAAGAAGTATTCTCTCAAAACCCATACCGAAACCAAGTGCAGGAACATGCTGACCGCCCAACTGTTCAATAAGGCCGTCATATCTTCCACCAGCACAGACAGTACCCTGTGCGCCAATCTCAGTAGTAATGAACTCAAATACCGATTTTGTATAGTAATCCAGTCCTCGAACTATCTTCGGATCGACGATATACTCGATGCCAAAGCCTGTGAGATACTTCTTGAACGCGTCAAAATGTTCCTTGCATTCATCACATAGGTAATCCAATATAAGAGGTGCATCTTTTCCAATTTCTTTACATATAGGACTTTTACAGTCGAGAAGTCTCATAGGATTCTTAACAAGTCTCTCCTTACAAGTATCACAGAGTTCCTCTTTATGCGGCTCAAAGTAAGCACGGAGAGCCTCATGATATTTTGCGCGACATGTAGGACAACCAATAGAGTTTATGTGAAGCTCTATATTTTTGAGTTCGAGTCTTTCTAGAATCGTCTTTGCAAGAAGGATCACCTCAGCATCAGCAGATGGTGCAGAACTTCCTGCCATTTCAATTCCAAACTGGTGAAACTCACGAAGTCTGCCTGCCTGAGGGCGTTCATGACGAAAGCATGAAAGCATATAGTATACCTTCTGCGGTAGAGCCTCATTAAGTAGTCCGTTCTGAAGCATAGCACGGATAGTACCTGCCGTTCCCTCAGGACGGAGAGTAAACTCAGTCTCCTTAGCCTTAACAGTATACATCTCCTTCTGTACAACATCAGTAGTTTCTCCTACAGAGCGAAGAAAAAGATCCGTATTTTCAAAGGTAGGTATCCTTATTTCAGAGAATCCAAAGCTTTCAGCTGTCTCACGGGCTATTTTTTCAACGGTGTGCCATTTATATACATCCTTCGGCAGAACGTCCTCTGTTCCGTTTGGGCGTTTGATATTATTTGCCATACATTTCAAGCCTTTCTTGTTTGTTTTTACATGAAAATTGTCCCTGTAAAAGGGACAATTGAAGTTTTAAATACTTGGATTACCAACTTCACGCCAATCCAAATCGCCTCTTTCAAGAGCAAGGATAAGCGCTTCAGCGGTAGCGATGTTTGTAGCAACAGGAACGTTATGAACATCACAGAGTCTAAGAAGGTTCATACCATGTACGTCCGCTGCCTTAGGATTTATAGGATCACGGAAGAAGAGAAGGACGTCAACTTCATTGCAAGAAAGAAGTGCGAGTATCTGCTCAGCGCCTCCCTGACCACTAAGATATCTCTTGATGGGAAGTCCTGTAGCTTCACTAACCTGCTTACCTGTTGTATTAGTAGCAATAAGCGTATGCTTTGAAAGAATTCCACAGTAAGCGCTGCAGAATTGTACCATAAGCTCTTTTTTAGCATCATGTGCAATAATTGCGATTTTCATTTTTATACCCTTTCCCCGCAAAGCGGATTATATTTCATGTTTTAGACTGTCTTAACTGTAAGTGGAACAAACTCTCCACCTAGACGTTTAGATATAGCATCAAAAGCCTTAAGTGCTTCACTATCCGTAGGAATCGGATTACCTTTTCCAGTAGCAACGGTCATTTTAAAGTCGTCAGGAATCACACCAATAAGCTGAACTCCGACTTTATCAATAATTTCATCAAGATTCGAGATAAGCTCAGCTCCAATGATTTTCTTACTGATTTTATTTATAATAAGACGCTGGCTCTTATTTCCTCTGTTATAGAATTCATCAGACATCAGACTTGCATCTCTGATACAAACAGGATCAGGAGTAGATATAACAAGGATTAAATTTGCCTGTTCAACAATATCGAATACGTGAGAGTTGATACCAGCACCAGTATCGATAATGATATACTCAAAATATTTCTTTACAGAACGGCATATCTCTACAATCTGCTCAGCACTTACGGCAGTAAGAGTCTTAGGAGCACACAGGATATTCAAATTTGAGGCCATAGGTATCTGAGCAACAGCTTCAAGGGCAGTCTTTTTACCACTAAGGACATCGCCGAGATCATATCTGATATTCTCCTCGACACCGAAAATAATATCCAGACATCTCAAGCCGAAATCCAACTCGATAATAAGCGTCCTGTGTCCCTGTTTTGCAAGGGTGTAACCAATTCCTGCACAGACGGTAGATTTACCTGTTCCGCCTTTTCCTGATGTAACAGCAATTATTTTAGACATTTTATTTCCTTTCCGATATCCGAAAGCCAAAGCAGCATAACTGCACAGAGGGCGCGGAAGTCTTATAATTACTTATAATATTAATCCTATTGTACATTATAACACACAATCTACTAAAAGTCAAAGCCAATTTTAAAGCAAAATATAAAATTGTGCAAAAATAACTTTTTATCATCAAATGATTGTGCATTCCTCACAAATAAATGCCAAGTTCGGTGATAATTTTATTTATTGTTTTCTCAACGTTACACCTGTTTTCATCAATGATAATATTAGAATATTTCTCATATAAAGGGAGTCGTTCTTTGTATAGATCGCTGAGAGTCTGGCCTTCTCTTATAATGACTCCTCTGTTTTTTATATTTCCAAGCCTGTATTTAAGTTTACCAAAATCAAGTTTAAGATAAATGATAATACCATTTTGGGAAAGAGATTCCATGGCTTCGTAGCCATAAACGACGCTCCCACCCGTAGCAATAACTGCTTTTTCGGCTTTAAGTTTACTCAGAATACGATTTTCGATATCTATAAAGCCGTCTACGCCCATTTTAGCAATAATATCTTTCAAAAGCATTTTTTCATGTTCTTGTATAACAATATCTGTATCTATGAATCTATAGCCCAAAAGCTTGGCTAGGATAACCCCCACGGTGCTTTTTCCAACACCTGGCATACCGATAAGTACTATATTTTTCTCCATAGCTTTTTCCCTCTTTTTTTATACTCTTTTATTCTAACTCAATTTGTGCAAAATGTCAATAGACAAACAAGCCATATATTGCGAAATTATTTTTGATACACTAATTATTGACAATTATAAATGAATATGATAACATAATTTCACAAGGAGAGGTGCTATGAACAAGAGTCCATTTGAATTTTCAGACGACAACAAGCGTTATCACACGCTTAATTATTATAATAAATATCATTTTGGAAGCAAGATATACAAAGCCGTTCTTGACTGTGGGTTTTCATGCCCAAATATTGATGGAACAAAAAGCTCAGGTGGCTGTATTTTCTGTGATGGTGGAAGTGGCTATTTCACACATGGCGGTTATGATCTATCTTCTCAGTTAACAAGAGAAAAAGAAAGAATATGTAAAAAGAATGGTGAAAATGCCAGATTTATTGCATATTTTCAGGCAAATTCCAATACATACGCTCCGGTTGAAATACTGAGAAAGATATATTACTCAGTACTGGATTTTCCACATGTATGTGGAATTTCTATAGGGACGCGTGCCGACTGTCTTTCAGATGAAATAGTTGAATTGCTTGTAGAATTAAACTCAAAAATTGATCTTACTGTAGAACTTGGAATGCAAAGCATTCACAAAAGTACTATAAACCTTATAAACCGATGTTATACACACAAGGAGTTTTGTGAAGGATTTTTTAAGCTCAAACGCAATAAAATTCGTACATGCATCCACATTATCAATGGACTTCCATTTGAGACTCATAAAATGATGCTACAGACTGCAGAAGAAACTGCACGACTTGCTCCGGAAGCAGTTAAACTGCAAATGCTCCATGTGATAAAAGGGACAATTCTTGCTGAGATGTATGAAAGAAACGAGTTTAAGATACTTGAAAGGAACGAATATATTGATATTATCGTAGAGCAGCTTGAAATATTGCCTCCTGAAACAGTAATAGAGCGAATCACAGGAGATGGTGACAAATCTAAACTAATAGCTCCCATATGGAGTGCGAACAAGATCGCTGTTCTCGGCGGTATCGACAAAAGGCTTGCTGAACTTGAAACATGGCAAGGGAAAAAGCACAACAAAAAAACGTGAAAGAAGCATAATAATTCTTTCACGTTTTTTAAATTCAAATATCGTTACGGACAATATCATCAAGAGTCTCTCTCTTAACAGCGATTCTTGATTTTCCATTGTTTACAAAAACCACAGCCGGCTTCTGAAGCCTGTTATAATTCGAAGACATAGAGTAGTTATAAGCTCCTGTTGCACAAACAGCAATAATATCTCCTGATTCAGCATGCTGTAATGGCATATTTTCACCGATAAGGTCGCCGCTCTCGCAGCATTTTCCTGCAATGGTGACCTTTTCATTTTTTTCCTCGCCTGCCTTATTCGCAACAACTGCATCGTATTCAGAACCGTAAAGAATGTATCTTGGATTGTCAGCCATACCACCATCAATTGATACATAAGTTCTTATATTAGGAATTTCCTTACGAGCACCAACTGTGTAAAGAGTTATTCCCGCAGGTCCTGCGATTGAACGCCCTGGCTCTATAAACATCTTCGGCAACTCAATTCCGAGAGCTTTACATTCTGATTTTACAATTCCAGAAACATTTTCAAGATAAAGTTCATACGGCTTTGGATCGTTCTCATTGACATACTTAATACCGAAACCTCCGCCGAGGTTGAGCCCCTCTATGGTAAAGTCAAGCTTGTTCTTTATTTCAGCAATAAATCCAAGCATAACCTTTGCTGCTTCTTCAAACGGCGCAATATCAAATATCTGTGAACCAATATGGCAATGAAGCCCCACTAGCTTAACATTTTTACAATTTACTGCCTCTTTTACAGCTTCAAAGGCCTCTCCTGTTTCAAGAGCAAAGCCAAATTTACTGTCAATCTGACCTGTTTTTACAAAATCATGAGTATGAGCGTCAATGCCAGGCTTGATACGGAACATTATCTTTGTCTGAGAATTGCTTTTCGCAGCTATTTTTTCGAGTCTGTGAAGCTCACAAATATTGTCGACAATGATATGTCCAACGCCAACATTAACAGCGTACTCAAGTTCTTCGTCAGTTTTGTTGTTGCCGTGGAAGCCCACCTTTTCCATAGGGAAGCCTGCCTTTACAGCTGTATAGAGTTCACCAATGGATACAACGTCAAGCCCGTCACCCTCGCTTGCAACTATTCTACACATTTCCATGCATGAAAATGCCTTGCTAGCGTAGTGTACTTCACCTTTGCCATCATAGTATTTGTTCATGCTATCATGGAACCTCTTAAGACTTTTTCTGACTACCTGTTCATCCATAACATAGAGAGGAGTGCCATATTCTTTAGCAAGCTCCACTGTATCAACTCCACCAACACTGAGATGTCCTGCAGAATTGACGCTCAAATTTTCGGATACAAACATTTCTAACATCCTTTCAAGTTTGTTTTATTATGTAACGACGTCATTATCGTCAGCAATATCTTCTACTATCTCTCTGAGTTCTTCAACTCCCTCAAAGGTTTGCGACGAAAAAGGTATGGAATGAATATCCTCAAAGCATGGTATTTCGTTTTTGAAAGCATCCATGCGCTTTTCACGTTCAGTCTTGTTCAGCTTGTCAGCTTTAGTGAGTACTAAAACAAAAGGCATTTCTGTATCAATAAGAAAATTTATCATGTGAACATCGTCATTTGTAGGAGCATGTCGCATATCGATGAGCATGAAAACTAATCTTATATCTCTATCAGAGCCAAGATATCCCTCAATAAGTCCCGCCCAGCGTTCCTTTTCAGACTTTGCCACCTTTGCGTAACCATAACCCGGAAGATCTACAAAAAATATATTATCAAGCCCATAAAAATTTATAGTAGCAGTTTTCCCAGGAACAGAACTAACCCTTGCTAGATTTTTACGGTTAAAAAGCTTGTTAATCAACGTAGATTTTCCCACATTGGAATGTCCCGCAAAAGCTATCTCAATTCGGTCAGAAGGAGGTATCTGCGAAAACTTTCCGTATGCAGCTGTAAATTCTGCTTTATTGTAATTAAGCTTCACTTGGACTTCCTCCTTGATCACTTAATAAGTGCCGCTTCAAAAACGTCTTTTAGCTCAGACGCAAAAACAAATTCGATAGCATCCTTGACTACCTGATCAACTTCTTCAAGATCCGGCTTGTTCTCAATAGGGATTATCACTCTCTTTATGCCTGCCTTGTATGCAGCCATTGTTTTTTCACGCAATCCACCTATTGGGAGAACCTTTCCGTGAAGAGTTATCTCTCCCGTCATAGCCACATCTGACCTTACCTTTATTCCAGACAATGCAGATAACAATGCTGTCGTCATAGTAACTCCTGCTGAAGGACCATCCTTCGGAACAGCCCCCTCAGGAGCATGAATGTGAATATCTTTATTCTTATAGAAATCTGTAGCTATTTTATACTCGGCTGCGATACTTCTTACGAAGCTTACTGCTAACTTTGAGCTTTCTTTCATAACATCGCCCAGTGAGCCTGTTACTTCTATCTTTCCAGTTCCCTTCATTATCAGAACTTCTATGGGCATAAGAACTCCGCCTACGGAAGTCCATGCAAGACCATTTACAACACCAATCTGATCTTTTTTTGAAGAAAGGTCACCTATATACTTCCTTATTCCAAGAAGCTCGTTGAGATCTTTAGCTTTAATGGTAGCTTTCTTTATCTCATTGGCAGCTATCTTCTTAGCCGTCTTCCTGCAAAGCGAAGCGATACACCTTTCAAGTGAACGCACACCTGCTTCTTTCGTGTAATACTGTATGAGCTCGTTAATAGTGTCATCAGCTATTTTCAGTTGTGTTCCCTTCAAACCGTGTTCTTTCAACTGTTTGGGTATAAGATGCTCCTTTGCAATATGAAACTTTTCTTCGGCAGTATAGCTTGGAAGCTCGATAACTTCCATTCTGTCGAGAAGAGGTGCAGGTATAGCGCTGACATTATTAGCCGTAGTTATAAAAACTGCTTTACTAAGATCAAAAGGAACTTCTATAAAATGATCTCTAAACGCATAATTCTGCTCAGCGTCAAGTACTTCTAGCATAGCGGACGAGGGATCACCTTTCACATCGCTGCATAACTTGTCAATCTCGTCAAAAAGGATCAGCGGATTTGCAGAACCTGCCTGTGTAATAGCATTAATAACACGTCCTGGCATAGCACCGACATACGTCTTTCTATGACCTCTTATATCAGCTTCATCACGAACGCCACCAAGAGAAACTCTGGCATATTTTCTACCCATTGCCTTAGCGATAGACTTTGCTATGGATGTTTTTCCTATACCTGGAGGGCCTGCGAGACAGATTATCTGACCCTTTATTTCAGGATTGAGCATATGTACTGCAAGGAACTCAAGTATGCGCTCCTTAACTTTTTTTAAACCATAATGATCTTTTTCAAGAACAGCTTCCGCCTTGGCCATAGAAAGCTTTGCCTTTGTATACTTTCCCCAAGGGAGATCAAGGACAGTATCAAGGTAATTCTTGATAACAAAAGCTTCCTGTGATGCAGGAGGCAGCTTTGTAAGCTTATCAGCTTCCTTAAGAAGCTTTTCTTTACTCTTTTCATCCAATTTCAGATCCATTATATCATTGATATAACCGAATGCTTCTTCTCCCTCGTCTTCACCGAGCTGCTCCTGGATAACTCTCAGCTGCTCACGGAGATAGAACTCTTTCTGACCTTTGTCTATACTGTTTTTTGTCTGTTCATTAATAAGATTTTCCAGTTCAAGTATCTCAACTTCAGATGTAAGGCAGGCAAAAAGCACAGAAAGCTTGTTTATTATGTTAGTCTCCTCAAGAAGGGTTTGTTTGTCACGATAATTGAGATTACAGTTGAATGTTACTGTCTCAAAAAGCTTCAAGGGAGAATCCTGTGTCATTATAGAATTGAGCAATTCCTTTGGCATTTTTGGGAAAAAAGAAGCATATCGCTCGAAAACGTCCTTAATAGAACGCATTAAGGCTTCAGATTCGACCTCGTCAAACTTTGCTCTCGAATATGTAGGGGTTCGTTTTACTTCTGCTTTAAGAACCTCACCATCGTCGATAAGTCTTACAAGATTAGCCTTATAAATTCCCTCAACAAGGACCTTCATAACATTATCAGGTAGCTTGAGAACCTGTTTTATTTCAGCAACAACTCCAACTTTGTATAAATCAGAAGCCTTAGGGTTATCTACGTAAGCTTCATGCTGAGTCACAAGAAAAAGCTTACCGCCCTCCTTCAACGAGCGCTCAACAGCAGCCATTGACTTACTACGTGAAACATCAAAATGCATTACCATTTTAGGGAATGCAACAAGACCTCTCATGGCTACTGTATAAAGAATGTTTGACTCCTCTATATTTTTATCACTTTTAATGGTTTGTTCCATAAAATCACCGCATTTCTTCTGGTTTCATATCCTCATGAACAAAAGTGTTCTAAAATATTATACTATAAAACGAACCAAAATTCAACCCCTGTATTTAAGAGATAAACTGAATTTATCATATTAGATGCATGCTAATTAAATGTTTACACGATTTATGCGTTTTAACAGTTAATTAACATGAATTATTGTTGAAATGTACGAAAAGATATTATTATTTGGTACGTAACGCCAAATTTTTTAAAAATGAGAAATATATCTTTACTTTTTGTTAAGAATGTGATATGATATACACAAAGGTGTAATTTATTTCTTATTATATAACATTTAATACCTAAGTAAATTCTTTTAAGGGAAATTGAGACTTTACTTTTACGGAATAATGTGTTAAAATGTAAAGTAAGAAATTTTTGAATTATGCCTTTTTGGCAGATTGGAGTATTATTATGATCGCAAAAATAAAATCTGAAAGCATGGATCTGCTGTTTGAAGCTATACTCACACTTGAATCAGTTGACGATTGTTATAAGTTCTTCGACGATCTCTGCACAAGTATTGAGCTTAAGTCTTTTGCTCAGAGGCTTCATGTTGCAAGACTTCTTGACGAACACCGCGTTTATAATAGCATCGTTACCGAAACAGGTGCAAGCACAGCTACCATAAGCAGAGTCAACCGTTCTCTAAAGGACGGAAACGACGGATACAAATTAGTTTTTGACAGACTTAAGGGGAAGGATCTGCTCAAATAAAACGTGAAAAAGGACTCTGTCCAGATAGGACGTAGTCCAAAAAATTACACTTGAAAGGAAGATTCAAATGGACAAGGCGAAGATACTCAAAAAATCATTAGCCTGCTTGTCTGCTGCTGCTACGCTCATGTCGTGCAGTATCATGTCAGGCGCAAACGCCGCAGTTATCACTGAGGGCAAGACAAACAATTACCACAATTTTGCAGAAGCTCTGCAGCTTGCGCTGTGCTTCTACGACGCAAACAAGTGTGGTGATGAGGTTGAAGGCGATGGCTACTACTCATGGCGTTCAAATTGTCACGTTATAGATGGTGAGATTCCTCTCCAGCCTATGAGTCCTATGCCTACTGTCGGCAAGGGTAAGACTGACGATCAGCTAAAGGAAGATCAAGGTCTCGGACAGGGTGATAGCGGTAAAGCTAAGCCAAATCTTGGTGATGATGATCCAGATCTTTATGTCGGCGTAAATATGAGTTCTTCATTCATCGAGAAGAACAAGAAATATCTTGATCCCGATGGGAATGGCACTCTTGACCTTACAGGCGGATGGCACGACGCTGGTGACCACGTTAAGTTCGGTCTCCCTGGAAGCTACTCCGCATCTACGGTAGGTTGGGGTTATTATGAGTTCCGTGATTCATATATTGATTTAGGATTACAAAAGCACGTTGAAGACGAGCTTCGCTGGATAAATGACTACTTTATGAAGGCAACTTTCCTTGATGATGATGGAAATGTTGTAGCATATTGCTATCAGGTCGGTGAAGGTAACAACGACCATAACTACTGGTGCCCACCTGAGCTCCAGCAGGATAATACAATGGTTGCTTCCTCAGGATGTGCTGTTAAGCGTCCTGCTTACTTTGCTACAGAGGAAATGCCAGCTTCGGATCAGTGTGCAGGTGCTTCGGCTTCATTGGCTATCAACTACCTCAACTTTAAGGATACAGATCCTGAATACGCTGACGAGTGTCTCAAGTACGCTAAGGCTCTTTATGACTTTGCTGTAAAGACACACGTTGAAGAATGGAAACCTGGTATGGTACCAAGCAATTCAAGCCTTGGTTACGACGGCGGCTTCTATACTTCAAGTTATGATTATGATGAGCTTTCATGGGCTGCTGTATGGCTCTACTATTGTACAGAAAACTATGATTATATAGACGATATTATAGCAGTTGATGATTCCAGTCCAATTTCTGACAGCGGTTCATATGATGAACAGGCTCAAACTGGCCAACAGCCTTCTTACGCTTACACAGGCTATATGAAACGTATCATTACTGATACAGGTAACTGCTGGCAGAATATCTGGGTTCACTGCTGGGATACTGTTTGGGGCGGAGTTTTCGCAAAGCTTGCTCCTATAACAAATACAGCACGTGACTGGTATATCTTCCGTTACAACCTTGAATTCTGGTCAGGCTGTTCTAAGACAACTGATTGCTCTGATTGGGGCTATGAGCCTGTTCACGGTCATAAGTATTTCGGCAGAGATGATTATCTCTGGAATATGCCAATGACTTATGATCAGATCCCTAATCTCCCTGACAGCGAAACAAGCGGCGACTTTATCGCTAAGTCACCGAGAGGCTGGGCTGTTGTATCAGGCTATGGTTCCGCACGTTACAACACAGCTGCTGGTCTCTGTGCATGCGTATACGCAAAAACCACAGGCGATGAAACATTCCTCCCTTGGGCAAAGGCTCAGATGGAATACATACTCGGCGACAACCCAATGGGTTATGCTTACGAAGTAGGTTACGAGTACAACTTTGCTTCACATCCGCATCACCGTTCATCACACTGCTCAGCTACACAGAGCATGGATGATCCTATAATTCAGGTACATACCCTCTGGGGTGCTCTCGTTGGCGGTCCTGATCTTAAGGACACTCACGTTGACGAAACAAAGGACTACATCTACAATGAAGTTACAGACGACTATAACGCTGGCTTCTGCGGTGATCTTGCAGGACTTTACCACTACTATGGTGCAAAGGGTAAGGAATATGAAGATGAGAACTATATCATCGAAGACTTTGATATGTCTTCCAACGCTATCGGCTACGATCAGGTAGACGAAAACGGTGATCCATTGCCTGTAGGATACTTCGTATCAGGCGGTAAGGCTCAGGAAAAGGAAGACGGTATCCAGCTCAAACTAGTTCTTCACAACAGAACTATCAATCCTCCGAGATTTGAATGTGATGTAAAGGCAAGATACTACTTCAACATCAAGGAGCTTCTTGATGCTGGTTATGATGTTGATTACCTTGTTCCACGTATTGACTATGATCAGGAAGCAGGATATACAAACAACAAGTCACACGCTGTACTCTCGGATCCTGTAAAGTATGATGACGACGGAACATATTATGTTGAAGTAACATGGAAGGACTGCAAGTTCTATGGAAGCCGTGTTTACCAGTTCGCTCTTACAACAAAGATGGATCCCGAAACCAACGAGTATCCAGAATGGGATTCTTCAAATGACTACAGCTATGCTGATCTTGTAAGCTTTGAGGATAACAACTCAGCTGCCGCTATCACTGATAAGGTTACACTTTATGCAGGCGATAAGCTCATCTGGGGTACAGAGCCTGACGGAACAACAGCAGGCGGCAGTGAATATGTTGTTGACAAAGACAAGAATACAGAAACTACTACAACTAAGCCTGCAAGCACAACAACTACGACAACTAAGTCTTCACCTACAACTACTACATCTAATAAAACAGGCAATGGTTCAGCCGATTCAGGTGCTGATAAAGTTGTTTACGGTGACGCAAACTGTGACGGTACAATAGATATGGCTGATGCTGTACTTATAATGCAGTCACTTGCAAATCCGAATAAGTTTGGTTTAAATGGTACAAGTACAAACTGCATCACAAAGCAGGGTCAAGCTAATGCTGACTGTGATTCAACAGATGGCGTTACAACAAACGACGCACTTACAATCCAGCTTTACTTATTGAAAAAAGGCACAATGCCTGCTAAGTAATTAATAAAAAAACGGAGGACAAAAACTGTTCTCCGTTTTTTATTTACAGAATAAAAAAATATCACATTAAATCCTTAAGCTCATTTACAAGAGCAATATCTTCATTATTAATCTTGAAATTTGTTATAATAGTCTTGTTTTCTGGGGATACTATCTTTATCTCAATAATACTCCCCTCCTGCACTGTTCCGGCAGCTGCCTTGAAGAATAGAGGTACCTTCGGATGATTAACCTTAAATCTATCAAGAAGTCCCTTGAGCTTAAAAACATTCATCGGATTCATAATTATTTCACCTCTTTACTTATACATTGTCCGTGCAAGTCGCGCTTTAACAATAACTGAGCGCATATCCCCGTAAAGGCTCCAGCAATACATCCAGATATAATAAGTATAGGATAATAGGAAACTACTGCAAACGAGCCAATTACCAGAATCGCAACTATTACCTGTCCAGTGTTATGAAGAATTGCTCCAACAACGCTGCTTAACCATATGTATCTGTACGGTATTACCTTTTTAAATAGAAGCATACCTGCAAGACAAAGTATAGCACCTGCGCCACTGTACATCAAAGTTGAAACATTTCCAGCAAAAAGTGCACCTAGAATCAGCCTTGCTGTAACTATAAGAGCTACCTCCTTAGGTCTGTACTTGTATACGGCATAGACGGTAATAATATTGGCAAGCCCAAGCTTTACTCCGGGGAGCGGTATCAAATTTGGAAAATGCAGTTCTACTATAAATATTATAAGAGCCAAAGCTGTTAGTAAAGCCAATCTTGTGAGTTTTCCTGCTTTCATATCAGCTATTCTCCTTATCCGAAAACCTTATAACCAGCTTATGAGGTAAACATACGATAGGAACACCCTGATAGCGCAGAACTCCAGTATGAACACAAGTTTTATCAGGACAATCAGCATCAATAATGCATATCTTTCCATCCTCTATCTTAACATCATTCCAACCACCATTAGGACATTCTATACGAAAGGTTCTGTCCTTTTCATCAGAAAGATTAAACGAATAAATTACTTCATTATCCTGCAATATAACAACGTACGTATTATCAGACTTTCTTAAATTAAGAAATATTGCAATAACAGAAGCAATAAGCAACAAAACAACAGTTACTCCTATTATTTTTACACCTTTATCCAAACGCTATCACCTCTGCAGGCATTGAACTTATATTTTTTAAGTTCTTTGAAATCCCATCAGTAAAATGTATCTTTTCATCTTCTGATACAACAATAAAATCATAATCGGAAAAATCTTTCATTATTTTCGAAGCCTTATCTACTCCCGCAACAAATACAGCTGTAGAAAGAGCGTCACAGATAATACCACTACTACCAATTACCGTAACTGAAACATAACCATTATCTGCAGGATATCCGTCGAACGGATCAATTATATGGCAATATTTTCTCCCGTCATCTCCAATAAAGAAACGCTCATAGTTTCCAGAAGTTATTACCGCTTTATCAGCAATTTCAACAACACACATATCCGTTTCGGGGTTAAATGGATCTCGTACAGCCACTTTCCAGTCCGAACCGTCAGGTTTTTTTCCTAGAGTCTGAACATTACCGCCAAGATTGACTATTGCTGATTTAACTTCATATGAACGCATGATATCAAGTATCATGTCACCTGTATATCCTTTTGCAACTGCGCCAAGATCTATCTGCACAGCATTTGGAAGTTTTATATTTTTTCCGTCAGTTTTTACTTTAGAATAATCAACATTATTTAAAAGCTCATCAATTTTAGTTTTATCAGGAATTTTATACTCCCCTGTTGTAAATCCCCACTCCTTAAGAATGGGATAAACTGTAATATCAAGGCAGCCATTTGTCTTTTCGCACATTTTTAATGTTTGATCTATCAATTCTGCCGTATCATCGCTCATTTCAACGTTTTTTTCATTTGAATGGTCAATCTTCCATATTTCACTTGTCTCAGATGTTGCGGAAAGCTCTGATTCGAGTTGTAAAATGCGATTTTCAGCATCATCAAGGGATTTTTCAGCATTTTCACCGTAAGCTGTCATATCCATATATGTGTCCATCGCGAAAACATCACGAGTGCAGGAAACAGTTTTTTCTTGTATTGTATTTATTTCAGATTTACAGCCGCCCAAAGTCAGCATAGTACATATCAAGGCTGCAATTTCAATTCTTTTGTATGACATTTGTTTTCTCCTATGATAAACTTTAATAATTATATCATATTCTGTTAGCTTTTACAACCATTGAAGTTAACCATGTATAACAAAAAGCGGATCATCAGATCCGCTTTTATTAATTATTTCTTGAGTAAGCTCTTTCCTGTCATTTCAGCAGGCTGTGGAACTCCCATTATATCAAGCATAGTAGGTGCAAGATCTGCAAGTACGCCGCCTTCAATTAGTTCTCCTTCTACACCTACAGCAATAAGCGGAACCTTATTTGTTGTATGAGCTGTGAACGGACTTCCATCAGGCTCCATCATCTTGTCTGCATTACCATGGTCAGCTGTTATAAGAGCTGCACCACCCTTAGCAAGAATCTTTTCAACCATACGTCCAACACAAGTATCTGTAGCTTCAACAGCCTTAACAGCAGCATCAAATATACCTGTATGACCTACCATGTCACAATTTGCGTAGTTGAGTATGATAACATCATATTTGTCTGAATCGATTGCTTCGCATACAGCGTCGCAAACCTCATATGCACTCATTTCAGGCTTGAGATCGAATGTAGGAACATCAGGAGACTTAATGAGTATTCTGTCTTCGCCCTCGAACTGTCTTTCCTCACCGCCATTAAAGAAAAATGTAACATGTGCATACTTCTGTGTTTCTGCGATACGAAGCTGTGTCTTACCAAGCTTTGAAAGGTACTCACCCATCGTCATTGTTAACTGCTCAGGAGGATATGCAACTGTTACATTAGGCATAGTTGCATCATACTGAGCCATGCATACAAAGTTTACTGGGAAGAAACCATTTCTTCTCTCAAAACCGCTGAAATCAGGATCAACAAATGCACGTGTGATCTGTCTAGCTCTGTCAGGACGGAAATTGAAGAAGATTACACTATCGTCAGCCTTTATCTGAGCTCCTCCATCGATAACGGTAGGAAGCATAAACTCATCTGTAACTTCGTTTGCATACGAATTCTTTATAGCCTGAACAGGATCGGACTCCTTAACGCCTTCACCGTAAACAATTGCAGAATAAGCCTTTTCAACTCGGTCCCATGCGTTATCTCTATCCATAGCATAAAAACGACCTGAGATAGTAGCAACCTTACCAAGTCCTATCTTCTTAAGCTCTTCTACAGCTTCTTCCATGTAATCAGCTGCCGATGAAGGAGGAACATCTCTACCGTCGAGGAATGCATGAATATATACCTTATCAAGGCCATTCTTCTTAGCCATTTCAACTATACCATACATATGCTCCATGTGACTGTGAACTCCGCCCGGAGAAAGAAGTCCCATAAGATGAAGAGCACTGCCTTTTTCCTTACAGTTGTGCATTGCACCAAGAATAGCCTTATTATTAAAGAATACTCCTTCTTTGATATCCTTGGATATCTTGACGAGCATCTGATAAACGATACGTCCTGCACCAATATTTGTGTGACCTACCTCTGAATTACCCATCTGTCCGTCTGGCAGACCTACATCAAGACCACTTGCTCCGATGATAGTATTCGGGCACTCAGCGAAATACTTATCCAGATTAGGCTTCTTAGCAGCAGCTATAGCGTTGCCGTATGTATCGGGATTGTAACCGAAGCCGTCCATGATAATAAGTGCTACAGGTTTTTTTGACATATTTATCCTCCTATAAAACTTTTTAAATACCAATCATTCTTATCAACATAATAAGATATGCTGTTTTCTTCACACCAGTCTGTTAGCTTTTTAAGCTGATACTTATCCTCAAAATTTCGAAAATCTGTGAGAATCTGTCCACCATCGTCAACAGTTCCCCAAAACCAATTCATAAAATCCTTTTCATCTGTAATACGTTCAAAAAACTGTGCTAGCTTTTTTCCAAAAGTCTTTGTAAATGCTCTCTCTGCTTCATTTTTTTCTGTAAACGGAAAAGGTATGGGATCTTCAATAAACTCAGCCTCATCACTATCCTTATCAACTATAATATAAGAATAAGGATCAAACCAAAACTTTTCAGACTCAGCTCTAACAAGTCTAAAAACTTCATAATCTATTTTCAGTACCATAATTCAATGTGAAGATATTTAAATTATGGGGCGGATAAAATCCGCCCACAATAATCAATTTTTATGATCAGCCGTTTACAGCAGCCTGAACGATTACATTGAAGTCCTCAGCCTTGAGCGAAGCACCGCCGATAAGACCACCGTCAATGTTGGGCTTTGCAAGAAGCTCAGCAGCATTCTTTGCATTCATAGAACCACCGTACTGGATTGTTACAGCGTCAGCTGTAGCTTTATCAAAAAGCTTTGCGAGCTGTGCACGGATGAATCCACAAACTTCCTCAGCCTGATCTGGTGTAGCTGTAAGTCCTGTACCGATAGCCCATACAGGCTCGTAAGCAATAACAACGTTCTTTACCTGCTCTGCTGTGAGTGACCAGAGATCAAGCTTGATCTGACGAGCAATAACTTCCTCTGTAATATTGCACTCACGCTCCCACTTAAGCTCACCAACGCAAACGATTGGCTTAAGACCAGCCTCAAGAGCAGCGATAGTTCTCTTGTTTACAGTTTCATCGGTCTCACCGAAGTACTGTCTTCTCTCACTGTGGCCGATAACAACATACTCAACACCGAGCTCAGTGAGCATATCAGCAGAAATTTCACCGGTGAAAGCACCGCTCTTCTCGAAGTGAACATTCTCAGCACCTATCTTTACGTTGCTGCCAGTTGTTGTGTTTATAGCTGTTTCAAGATTAGTAAAAGGTACGCAAGCAATAACCTCAATCTTACCCTCTGCATTAGCAACGAGAGGCTTGATAGCCTCGAGAAGTGCTTTAGCTTCAGGACGAGTCTTGTTCATTTTCCAGTTTCCGGCAATAATTGCCTTTCTTAATGACTTATTCATGTTATTTAACTCCTTTTATCAGAATTTGATTTCATCATCATCGTTATAAGGAAGCATTTTAGCTTCTTCATAAGTATTGTTGCCATTATTGCAACCAATCTTTACGCCTTTTTTTATCGGAGAAAGAAGAAAACCTGTGATAACTCCTGCAAGAAAACTACAAATAGCAAAGAGCCATATTGCAGTATTACTGCTTTTTATTTCCTCAGTAAATTTGCAGTTGCAATTACATTTTTTCATAATAGTATACCCTCCTTATGGCATAATAGCGAATAATCTATCCGAAAAAGATTATGATATCCAGAAACAGAATTATTCCAACCATAAAGAAGCAAGCCAAATTAACTTCAGTCCCCATCGGTGGACGAGGAATATATTCCTTAATCTCTTTGGGCGAATTGCGATTCACATATATTATCGCTTTATCGCCATATACTGTGAATCCGTCTATTTCAGACGTAAATTTTTCACCTTCAAAGTAATATCGTGCATGATATTTAGCTGTTTCCTCATCTTGCGTAACATCAGCTCTCGTTCTGAACCATTTTCTGCGTGACGGTGGAAGACTCAATGTTTTTCCAAGTAAACTCCGAACTCCACACCATATAAGAAATACAGCGAAAATATGTACAGCGATAACAATTAAGAAAATTAAAATATAGCCCAAAGAATTCTGTATGCTATCATAATTTTTCATAAAATATACGCTCATTATATTAGCAATCAAGGGCGAATATCTCTATTCGCCCTATTGTTCTTTTAATGGTTACTTTTCAGCGATAGCTGCAACACCAGGAAGAACCTTACCCTCAAGGTATTCAAGTGAAGCGCCACCACCTGTTGATATGTGGCTCATCTTGTCAGCAAATCCGAGCTGAATAGCAGCTGTTGCAGAGTCACCACCACCAATGATAGTTGTAGCATCAGCCTGTGCAAGAGCCTCACATACAGCAACTGTACCCTTCTTGAGAGTTGGGTTCTCAAATACACCCATAGGACCATTCCAAACAACTGTCTTTGCAGACTTTGCAGCATCAGCAAAGATTGCAGCAGTCTTAGGTCCGATATCAAGTCCCATCTTACCAGCAGGTATCTTATCAGCATCAATATATTCTACAGCGATCTCTGCATCAATCGGGTCAGGGAATGAATCAGCAATAGCTGTATCAACAGGAAGAAGGATTTTCTTTCCAAGCTTTTCAGCCTTTGCAAGCATTTCCTTACAGTAATCAAGTTTCTCTTCGTCAACGAGTGAGTTACCGATAGAACCACCCTGTGCCTTTATAAATGTATAAGCCATACCGCCACCGATGATAAGTGT
>DBYI01000016.1:0-36208 GCA_002310115.1 Ruminococcus flavefaciens | reverse complement strand
ATAACATTAAGCTTATCAGCTACCTTAGCACCACCAAGGATAGCAACAAAAGGTCTCTCAGGAACCTCTACTGCATTACCGAGATACTGAATCTCCTTCTGCATGAGGTAACCTACAGCAGTTTCCTTAACGAATTTTGTAACACCTGCTGTTGAAGCGTGTGCTCTGTGAGCAGAACCGAAAGCATCCATTACGAATACTTCACCATCGATAAGATCAGCAAGCTCCTTTGAGAACTGCTCGCCATTCTTTGTCTCTTCATCACCGCGGAAACGAGTATTCTCAAGAACTACGATTTCACCGTCGTTCATTGCAGAAACAGCCTTCTTAGCATTTTCGCCAACAACAGTATCGTCAGCAGCAAAAGTAACCTTTGTATTAACAAGCTCGCCAAGTCTCTTAGCTGCGGGAGCAAGTGAGAACTTAGCCTCAGGACCATTCTTCGGCTTACCAAGATGTGAACAGAGAACTACCTTTGCTCCGTTCTCAATAAGCTTATTGATAGTGGGAAGAGCTGCCTGGATTCTGTTATCGTTTGTGATAACTCCGTCCTTCATAGGAACGTTGAAATCAACTCTTACGAGAACCTTTCTGCCCTTAACGTTAATGTCTTCTACTGTAACCTTGTTTAATCCTGCCATGGGTATGACATCCTTTCGTTATAATAAATTACATAATTTTATGTTGTTATATTATTAACAACGTACATTTCTATTTTACACTATTTCAAGATATTTTGCAAGTATTTCCTCAATATTTTTCATCTTAAACATGAAAACTTTTTGTTACAGAACATAATATATAAAAAATGCCCTGTTTTACGCAAGGAACTCCATGCTGACACCATAAAAAAGATCTGAATTTGTAATGATTGCTGGATGATCTCCGCTCTCAAAGAGATGCATTTTGCAGCCTGGAATCTGTTCAAGCATTTTGCCGTAAACTGTTTCATAGTAATTATCAGAAATACTGTACATGAAGCTGTCATTTTTGCTACCTGTTAACAATACCTCTGACTTAAGTTGTGAAAGCGGTCTGTGAAAAAAACTTCCTATCTCTTTTCCATGCTTTATAACAGCTAAAGTATCGTTTCTCACAACATTTTCCCAGTCTTCTCCATGCATAAAAGCATAAAACCCTTTTGCTCCTTCGTCATTCATAGCTTTATTTCGGTCAGATAGAAGATTTTCAGTAAATCTTTTATCTGACTTTTCCCCCTCGAAACTGTCGGCAATTACCTTAGCCACGAGTTCTGGAGCTTCAAGCGCAACATTCAGTGCAACAAGCGCACCGCCGCTACTACCTATTAAATTAGCTTTTGTATAGCATTTGTGTCTCAGGAAAGCTATAACCTGCTTAGCTTCATAAAACCATAAATCTGCTGGAAATTCACTTAGCCTATCAGAGTAACCGTGTCCAAGGAAATCCATCAGAATCACCTTAAAATCATGAACATACTTTCTTGATAACTCGCCGTACATTTTAGACGAAGCAGTATTGCCATGCAGAAATAATAAAGGGATTCCACTTCCGAACTCCTCATAAAAAATATTTTTACCATCAAAACTAAAATAACTCATACTATCTTTCCTTCTCATGTTTCAATGTATTTCCTTTATTAATTGATTATAGCTGATTTGATATGTTATGTCAATCAAATCAATATTTCGAACTCTGTATTGACAAGTCTGCTGATATACTGTATAATTCTATTAAATCGCAATATTATATAGTGAAGGAAATGTTATGGATAAATTCACCACAGTAAGAAAAGTATTTGAAAACAATAAAAATTCCGAAAATGCCACTACCATGTCAGCATATATGAAGAACCAATTTGAGTTTTATGGTATTCCCTCTCCAGAAAGAAAAAAACTTTTCAAGGAGTTCATTAAATCCGAAAAATCATATAAAATCATCGATTGGTGCTTTCTTGATAAATGTTACGAAGATGCACATAGAGAATTTCAATACCTCGTTTTCGACTATCTTCTTGACATGAAAAAATATATTAGTTTTGAGGATATCAAAAATATAAAACGTTATATTACTACAAAACCTTGGTGGGACACTACCGATTTCCTATGCAAGGTTATAGGAGATATCGGCTTAAGAGACACAAGAGTCAGCAAGCTCATGATCGAATGGTCAATAAACAAGAATATCTGGCTGACAAGGACTGCTATACTGCATCAGCTAGCATACAAAAACAAGACCGACAGCGGATTACTTGAAAAAATTATTTGCAACTGTCTTGGGAGTGACGAGTTTTTCATAAACAAAGCCATAGGATGGGCACTCCGCGAATACTCTAAAACTGAACCAGAATGGGTAAAAACCTTCATAAATAAATATGAGGGATCTTTAAGCAGTTTAAGTATAAAAGAAGCAATGAAATATATCATATAAAAAACACCCGAAAGCATTCCTTATTACAAACTGCCTTCGGGTATTTTAATTATATTATCACTTGAATACTGCAAGCAGGAATCCAGCTGCGATAGCTGAACCGATAACACCTGCTACGTTTGGTCCCATAGCGTGCATAAGAAGGAAATTTGAAGGATTTGCCTTCTGACCTTCCATCTGAGATACTCTAGCAGCCATAGGAACAGCAGATACGCCTGCCGAACCGATAAGAGGATTGATCTTTCCGCCAGAAAGTTTATACATAATCTTTCCAACGAGAAGGCCGCCAACTGTAGAGAAACAAAATGCTGTAAGACCAAGAACCACTATCTTTATTGTTTCAAGAGAAAGGAAACGTTCAGCAGCGGTTGTAGCGCCGACAGAAATTCCAAGAAATACAGTTACGATGTTCATAAGAGCATTCTGTACTGTATCTGAAAGTCTCTCTGTAACTCCGCACTCTCTCCAGAGATTACCAAGCATAAGGCAACCAACGAGAGGAGCTGTCGAAGGGAGAAGAAGAATTACGAACATTGCAACAATAACAGGGAAAATGATCTTCTCTGTTTTCGAAACTACACGATTCTGCTCCATTTTAACTTCTCTTTCTTTCTTGGTTGTGAGAAGTCTCATAAGCGGAGGCTGTATCATAGGAATAAGTGCCATGTAAGAATAAGCCGCAATAGCAATAGGTCCAAGAAGATGAGGAGCAAGTCTTGTAGTAAGGAAGATAGCTGTAGGACCGTCAGCACCTCCGATGATACCGATAGATGCAGCTTCGTTGCCTGTGAATCCAAGACATATAGCTCCAAAGAACGCAAGGAATACGCCCATCTGAGCAGCTGCTCCGAGTAGGAGGCTCTTAGGATTTGAAATAAGCGGACCAAAATCTGTCATAGCTCCTACGCCCATAAATATGAGTGATGGATATACGCCTGCTTTTACGCCAATATAAAGAATATCAAGAAGTCCGCCGTTACGCATAATAGCGCCGTAACTATGGTAATCAGGATGATCGTGATTCAGAAAATTGTCCCAAAGATCAAGATGATAAAGTGCATCTGACGAACCAGAACCAAAATAAGAAAGGTTTACGAGCAGACAACCGAATGCAATACCAACAAGGAGAAGCGGCTCGAACTTCTTCTTTATACCAAGATAAAGAAGAACGCAGGAAACACAGATCATGATGAGGTTTTTCCAGCCGCCATCAATGAGAAAGCTATGGAAGCCAGAACTTTCCCATAGGGTTTTAAGGGTCTCAAGAATGTCCATTTATGCGACCTCCTTATGCTATTACAACAAGTGGAGCACCTGTATCAACAACAGAACCCTTGCTTGTAACTACCTGAGCGACTGTTCCGTCCTTAGGAGCTACTATTTCATTTTCCATTTTCATAGCCTCGAGAATAATGAGAATCTGTCCAGCCTTTACAGTATCACCCTGTGCAACGTCAACTCTGATGATATTGCCGGGCATAGGAGCTGTAACAGTTTCGCCAGCTGCAAGGTTTACAGGAGCAGCCGGTGCAGCCGCTGGAGCAGCAGCAACAGGTGCAGCTGCTGCAACAGGAGCAGCTGCTGCGGCAGGTGCAGGTGCAAGTGCCTCGTATTCATCAAGAAGAACAGCCTTTCCCTGCTCAACCTCTACTTCATATGTCTTACCGTTAAGAGTAACTTTATACTTCATGATTATTTGACCTCCTTAATGGAAATAAAGTGCAGCTCATTGAGCGGCTTCTGCATTTTATCGGCAACTATAGCCATTATCATCGCAGCTTCCTTATCAGGAACGTCAAAGAGCTTTACATGACCTGCCGAACCTGGTGCAAGAGGAAGTTCCGCCTTTGTTTCAACAACAGAAGCAGTCTTTTCGGCAGACTTCTGTGCTACAGCTTTCTTTTCAGCCTCTTCCTTTGCATTTTTCGACTTAAAGTAAGCACCTGTGCAGTAAAGAACTATCATAAGGCAAATAAGTCCTGCAAAAACTACACAGTAACCAAATATTGCTGTTATAGCAGCATCGCCGATTGAAAGTTCCTTTACCTCTTCGGCAGCAGTAGAAAGAATTGCATTATTTAACATTTTTCTTCCTCCTTACATAGCCTCGATAGTATAAACAGCTTCATTTTCTTCCTTAGCTTTACGATCCTTGAGGAACTTTATTGTCTGATCTGGATAGCAGATGTAGCTCATTACATCCTCTTCGCTACGGCAGAGTTCACCCAAAGCTTCTCTTGCTGCTGTGAACTCCTCACCTGTGCGCTTCTGATCTTCTATACGACAGTCAACAGCCACGCTGTCTCCAAGAACCTTATCAACAAGTTCCTGAGCAATAGGAGCTGGAGGATTACCGTATTCACCCTTTATATAATTCTTTATCTCCTTTGAGATGTTTTTATATCTTTCACCAACAAGAACATTCGTTACTGCCTGGTTTCCGACCATCTGCGAAAGAGGAGTAACAAGCGGAGGATATCCCATATCAGCTCTTACCTTTGGTATTTCTGCAAGTGCGTCGTCAAACTTATCCATCGCGTGCATATCTGTAAGATTTGCAATCATATTAGAGAGCATACCGCCCGGAACCTTATATACAAGAGCCTGAGCATCGGTAGCAAGGCTCTTAGGATTGAGCTGTCCGTTGTCAATGTACTTCTGCTTAATAGGCTTGAAGAAGTCATTAACCTTATTGATGATATCCTCATTAAGGCCGCTTTCGATACCATACTGGCTGAGAGCATAGAACATTGTCTCAGTTGAAGGCTGTGAAGTACCGCCTGAGAAACATGATGTAGCGCAGTCGATAACATCGATACCCGATTCAATAGCCTTTGTAAGAGTCATGTAAGCCATACCCGTAGTGCAGTGAGTATGAAGAACGAGAGTCATGTCACCTATTGCGTCCTTGATTCCCTTGATGAGATGTTCAGCCTCATAAGGTGACATAGTTCCTGCCATATCCTTGAGGCAGATAGTGTCAAAGCCCATTGTCTTGAGCTCCTTACACATCTCAATATACTTATCTACAGTATGTACAGGGCTCTGTGTATAAGAAATACAGCCTGAAGCTATAGTCTTTTCTTTTGCATACTTCTTTGTAGCATTGAGAGCCGTCTCAATATTTCTGAAATCATTGAGAGCATCGAAAATACGAATAACATCTATTCCGTTCTTTATTGAGAGCTCAACAAATTTCTCAACAACATCATCATGATAGTGCTTATATCCCAAAAGGTTCTGTCCTCTGAGAAGCATCTGAAGTCTGGTATTTGGAAGATTCTTTCTGAGATTACGAAGTCTCTCCCATGGATCTTCACCAAGATAACGCAGGCATGAATCGAATGTAGCTCCGCCCCAACACTCGATAGAATAGTAACCTGCCTTGTCCATATCGGAGAGGATACCCTCATAGTCCGCATATGGAAGACGTGTAGCCATCAGCGACTGATTGGCATCACGTAATACGGTTTCTGTCAGTTGCACTTTTTTCATGTACAAGCCTCCTCAAAATCTAAATCTGCATAGCAGATAAAATATACATTGTTTCCCGAAAAGGGAACAAGGACTATTGCATTCCTGCAAAAAATCCAATCAAAGACAATTATATCATATTGAATTTGAAATTTCCAGTATTTTTCTAAATTTTATATTTATTTTTTATATTAAACAAATTCTTGCAAAAATCAAACAAAAAGACCTGCATTATGCAAGTCTTTTATTGCTATTTCATAGAGCTAATATACTCTTTTATTGCGTTTTCGGCTGCCAGCCATCTCTTTCTGAATTCTGAAGCCGATATTCTCATAGCTCCGTTTCCTAAAATTATTATCTGTTCCACACCATCAGAGGTAGCGACACGTACCCTGTGATTTTTAGAAAGAGTATGTGTTACTCTCTCAATATATGTATCCGCAGTTTCTGACTCCTTTGTGTAGACAAGGTTGATATTGCAGTACTTTTCTACTTCTCGATGTTTTCCTTTGACCTTATATGCGTCAAAAACAAGTATTAGCTCACATCCTGCGTATCCTTGATAATTACACATTCTGTTAATGAGCTCTCCCCTTGCAGCATCGAGGTTTTCTTCAGCTATCTTTTTTAGATCGTCCCACGAAAAAATAATATTGTATCCGTCAACAAGAAGGTAATCTGGCCCCTCATATTTCGGCAGCCGTATATTCTTGTCTTCGATATTTACTGCTTTTGTTTTTTTGAACGCACGATTTGGCTCACGGTTTATTTTACCATATGTCATCTCGAAAATAGCCATGAGTTCTTCATCACTTACAACTTTATCAATGTATTTTGAGGCTTTAAGTGACTTCTGTTCATCAGTATCCTCACATTCATTATTCTCTGTTGCAATAGGAAGATGCATATGCTCGTATACCTCGTTCCATTTGACATTGTATCCTGCACCATGGGAGCAAAATATTGAATCTGCACTATTATCGATATCTCCGTCGCAGTCATAGCCAATCTCAGCTATTACCTTTTCAGCATTATGGCACTCCCTATAGCCACACATATTAAGTGAAATCCTTCCTCTGCCGCGGGTATAAGCGATCACATCCTTCTGATAGTTGTTGAGTTCCGAAACAGGAGCCGTTCCCTTGATCACTGACATTTCACCAACAGTTTCAGGACTATCAAACTCCGCCGACATATATTGCAGATCAGCAAGAGCCCTTCCAACGTTTTCAACCGGGATCTCTAGTTCATATTCGTAATAGGGTTCAAGAAGCACGGACTCAGTATTTCTTAAGCCTTGCCTTACTGCACGGTAGGTAGCCTGCCTGAAATCGCCACCTTCTGTATGCTTCAAATGCGCCCGTCCAGCTACAAGAGTGAGCTTCATATCAGTGATTGGCGAACCTGTAAGCACGCCAATATGAGTTTTCTCACTCAAATGTGTTAAAATAAGCCTCTGCCAGTTTCTATCAAGCTTGTCCTCAGAGCAAGACGTATCATAGACAAGTCCACTCCCTGTTGAAAGTGGTTCGAGTAGTATATGAGCTTCTGCATAATGACGTAATGGCTCATAATGCCCCACCCCCTCAACTGGAAATCGTATTGTCTCCTTATAAGCTACAGCTCCGTCACAGAAATCCACATGATAACCAAACTTTTCTGATATCTCCCTAGTAAGGACTTCCAACTGAATAGAACCCATTAGCTGAATATGTACCTCCCTGTTCTGCTCATTCCATACAATGTGAAGCTGCGGATCCTCGTCCTCAAGACGACGCATATCCTTAAGAACATCATACACGTTCTTTTCGTCAGGAATAATAACACGATAAGTCATTACAGGTTCTATATAGGCTCTTTCAGAATTTTTGATACTTCCTATTCCCTGTCCTGCAAATGTACTCGTAAGGCCTGTTACAGCACATACCTCTCCAGCAAAGGCAGTCTCTGCATTTCTGAATTTATCGCCGGTGTAGAATCGGATAGAACTTATTTTTTCACTCTTCTTCTCTCCATCTGAAGCGTTATATGAAATCTCGTCACGCATATTGAGCTGTCCACCCATAATTTTTAAGTATGTAAGACGGGTTCCCTTAGCATCGTAGGATATTTTAAAGACCTTTGCTCCAAAATTCTCACCTCGCTTGGGTTCGACAGTATATTCATGCAAAACAGAGATAAACTCGTCAATCCCCTCTGTTTTAAGTGCAGATCCGAAAAAGCACGGAAATATTTCCCTATTTCTTATAGCGTTTGAAATATCCTCTGATTTTATGGCTTCATCTGAAAGATATTTTTCCATAAGAGCCTCTGAGCATGAAGACGAGCTTTCAACAATATCATTGTCAGTTCTCGAAAAATCAACGCAATTATTTGATAATTGACTCTGAAGCTTTTCGATAAGTGCGCTTTTATTAGCTCCAATAAGGTCCATTTTATTAACGAAAATGAAAACAGGTACTTCATATTTCTGTAAGAGTTTCCATAAGGTGTGAGTATGACTCTGTACTCCGTCCGTACCACTGATAACAAGTATCGCATAATCAAGAACACACATTGTTCGCTCAGTTTCAGAAGAAAAATCAACATGCCCAGGCGTATCAAGTAAGGTGAAACGTGCATCATCAAATGTAAATTCCGCCTGAGACGAAAAAATAGTTATACCTCTTTCACGCTCAATAGAATTGGTATCAAGCGCTGAATTGCCATTATCAACTCTTCCAAGCTTCCGTATAACTCCTGTTTTATATAAGATAGCCTCAGCAAGTGTGGTCTTTCCTGAATCAACGTGTGCAGTTATTCCAATAGTTATGTTTTTCATACTTTATCACCTCGCTTGCAAGTTAGATATATTGTAGCACAATTTTTTATTTTTGTCTATAAAAGTTATAAATCTTAGATTTTTTCACCTTTTTCGATCTTATTCCTTCTTTGATCAAGATCCGTTATTTTTTCAGCTATCTCTCTGAAAACAGGCGCTGCCGCGTCATTGCCGTATCCACCGTTCTCAATAAGAACAGTTACTGCATACTTAGGCTCTTTAGCAGGAAAGAATCCTGTTATCCATGCATGACATAGTTCTTCACCTTCATCATTATAATGCCCTGTCTGAGCCGTGGATGTCTTAGCCCCTACTGAAATCTTTGAGCTTTTCGCCTTTGAGCTCTTATTTCCCGTAACCGCAAGAACCATCATATTTCTTATCTTTTCTGCTGTTTTTTCGCTCATAACTTCTGAAATCTGAGGTTTCTTTTCAACTACAGGCTTTTCACCGTCTGGAGTTAGACCTTTTATCATTCTTAAAATTGGCATTTTACCATTGTTTGCTATTGCGCAAGTAAGTTGTGTTATCTGCAGTGGAGTTGCAGTGAGTTTTCCCTGCCCGAATGAAAAATTCGCAAGCTCAGCTGGCACTGAAAGTTCCTTTTCAGTTGGTAAAACTCCTCCTGAGGCTATTATTCCTGAACAAAGATGAGACTCCTTTCCAAAGCCAAGATATGTTGCCAAACGCCTGTATTCTTTAATATCAATACTTTTGGCAATGTCTATAAAATAGGTATTGCATGAATTTGTCATTGCTTCTGCCATATTCTGAAATCCGTGTCCATCAAGCACATGACAATTGAAATTTCTTCCTTCAACATCGATATTTCCGCTACAATTATATTTATGGTTTTCGAGCCCCTGTTCAAGTGCCGCCGAAGCTGTAACAAGCTTAAAAATAGAGCCTACACTATATGAATAGAGAGCTCGATTTATGAGCGGACTTTTTTCATCCTTAAGTGCTGATTCGATTTTTTCAGGATCATAGTTTGGAAAGCTCGCGATTGAGAGTATATTTCCATTTGTGATATCAGCGCAAACAATGGCACCTGTATCTATTACATTTCCACAGTTTTCACATATATCCTGTATTTCATTGTCAATCGTAAGAACAACTCCGCTTTTATACGAATTTGTTCGTAGTACGTCCTTACTTACACCTGTTAAAATACGCCCGAAGCCATCAGTAGTGTAAGAAACACTATTAACCGGAAAATTGCTTCTGAGTATTGAGTCATATGCGTATTCAATACCGTCAGCTCCTCTTTCCTGCGAAAGATATCCAATTATATGCTGCGCTTTCTGAGATTCCGAGTATCTTACAGGAACTTCAAAAACTGTAAGACCATTTGATTCAAGAGCTTTATCGCTGCATTTGAACACAAAAGGAATTCCCTTTTCAAATTCCTTATAAAAATTCTCCTTATCAATTGCATATTCTACCGTTTTATCACAGTCCAGAAGAGAGGGAACTGCAACAGCTCTCAACTCTTTTTCAGAGTTTACAATAGGCTTGAGATTGCAATCATAGATAGTACCCTGAGTACTTCCCACATCTATTGTAAAAGTATGCTCAAGCTGCGCAGCAGCAACATTTTTCTGATGCCACGCTATACTATAATACCTGAAAATAAGCATAACGAATAATGTAAAAAATAGCGCCGTAAGTATAATAACAGCGTTTTCTCCGCGCTTTCTTATCATATCATCACCTCAAAGATAGTATTAACTTTTATTTAATATTTATTCGCATTATCTTTAAAGTGACAGTAAAACAGGTCTAAGAAAAAATCTCAGACCTGATGTTTTATTCAAGTATTAAAGTAAAAGGACCGTCATTAAGAAGTTCTACCTTCATATCTGCCCCGAAAACACCTGTTTCTACACGCTTTCCCTTACTACGGAGATAATCTACAAAATACTCATAAAGCTCGTTAGCTTTCTCAGGCTTTGCAGCCTGTATAAAGTTCGGACGGTTTCCTTTGCGGCAGTCAGCATATAACGTGAACTGAGGCACTACAAGTAGTGAACCGTCAACAGTATCCAGATCAAGATTTATCTTATCGTTTTCGTCCGAAAAAATCCTCAGTCCTGCTATCTTATCCGCAAGTCTACGGCATTCTTTCTCGGTATCATCATTCCCAACTCCAAAAAGAAGAAGGAATCCTGTTCCAATACTTCCCACTACTTCCCCGTTCACTTTTACGTTGGCTGAAGTAACTCGCTGCAAAACTATCTTCATTTATACCTACTTTCTGACTATTTCCATGTCAAACGGCTTTAAAGTAAATTTTTCCCTATCACCGCCGTCAATTATACTGTACATAGCTTTCGGGAGTTCAATCTCAGCATCTTTTGAGGAACTATTGAAGAAGAAAACATAATCATCAAGTCCGTTTGTACGGGTAGTAACCTCTACTCCCCTCGGAAGATCTTTAAGACGTGGTATTCCAGTCTGTTTCATGATATTTCCCGCAAAACTCTCATAGAACTCTTGGTCACATATAGTTCCAATATAATATGCAACTCCGCTGCAATAACGATTCATACTTACTGCAGGACTTCCGCTGTAGAAGCTATCCTTGTATTCAGCATACGCCCGTGCTGTATTAAGCTCAAGTATATCACACCACTGACAACATTTAAACTTGTTACCTGCAAAATCAGTTATAGTCAGTTCATGATTTCCAATCGGGTCATACTCCTTCACCTCTGCCCCAATCATTTCCCTGAAAACCGTAGGAAGAGGCTCAAGAATACAGTTGTTGAACTGATCTTTAACACCGCTTCGAGCAGTCAGCACAACAGTTCCGCCTTTTATGACATAACGATAAATGTTTTCAGCCGTATTTTTATCGTAAATAAACATTGCAGGAGCAATCACAACTTTATACTTTGTAAGATCCGCTGTTCCCTGTATAATATCAACATTTACTCCATAGCGCGTAAAAGCGGAATGAAAAGCTCTGAGTTGACCAATATAGTCAAATCCTGCTGTCTGAGGCTGTATATCGAATGCTCGGTGTGAATCCGGTGAATACAGAATAGCAACCTCGGAAACAAGCTCTGTAGTCTCTATTACACTAATCTTCTGCGCTGTACGACACAGTTCAGCAAACTCCATAAACCTACGAGACGGAACGTTACTATGATCTATAAGGCCATGACTAAACATCTCCGCTCCCTTATTCGCAGTCCTCCAACGAAAGAACAAGACGGTATCAGCTCCGTGAGCCATAGCCTGCATGGCATACCCCTTTATCTGCCCTGGTCTAGGAGTCGGAGACATATATGTCCAACTTCCTGTTGCACCGCTGAGCTGCTCCATTATCCAGAAATTCTTCTGCTTGAAGCCACGTATCATATCCAACTCAAAAGCGTGGGACAATTGATTATCACTGTCGGATATTACTACAGGCGGATAATTATCATATGAAGCAAAATCCAGACAATCAAAAAGTCTGTAAAAATCTGGCTGATCTGCACTAAAGCATATATTTGTGGTTACTTTAGCTCTCGGATTTTCACGCTTTATTATCTGAGACATATCATTTACAAATTTTGCCGCCGAATCTGAGGCAAATCTGCCAAATTCAAGACAAAGCGCAGGATTCTGCCAGTTTTTCGGATAGGCAGTTGGCGGCTTTATTTGAGAAATATCACTGTATTCGCCACTCCAAACACTTGTTCCGAAAGCTGAATTGATATTTTCAAGACTGTCATGTTTATCTATGAGCCAGTCTCTGAACTGTCCACGACAAACCTCGCAGGTACATGGATATGCCTCTATCTCATTATCTATCTGCCATGCAGCAATAGCAGGATTATTTGCGTAACGCCTTGCCATTGTCTCTGTTATACGCTTTGCATAATAAATGAACATAGGCGCATTAATGCACCTGTGCCCTCTAACGCCAGTTTGTATTCGCTCTCCATCTGATCCGCAACGTATAATATCTGGATAAGTCTCATACATCCATTGTGGAGGACAGTTTGTAGGAGTACATAGAACAATTCCAATCGCGTGACGCGTAAAGAAATTTATTGCTTCATCTAGCCACTGGAAATTAAACTGGCCGTCCTGAGGTTCTAGACGCGACCACGCGAACTCTCCTAGCCTTACAAGCCTTACTCCTGTTTTCGCCATAAGATCTGAATCTACCTGCCACATGGATTTATCCCATTGTTCGGGATAATAGTCAACGCCTATTCTCATGACATCCCCTCCTGTCAATCGGTATTATATTCTATAAGTCCGCAGTTATCCATGAACCAATTTAAAAACTGTTCAGTTGTCATGTCATTGAAATATGTTTCAATAACTCGACAAACTCCGCCATGACATACTATAAGTACGTTTTTATCGTGAAACTTCTCAATAATATCATCAAGAGCTGAATAAACTCTATGAGCAAGCTGGAGTAAAGATTCTCCACTCCTCCCCATTTTCACGCCAAAATTTGATTTATTATCGGTAAATCCTTTGGTAAAACGCGTTTTCCCCTCATATTCACCATAATCCCACTCACGAAGTCTATTATCGACGATAATGTCAATTCTGCATCTTTTAGCTACAAACTCAGCCGTTTGCATTGCACGTTTCATAGGTGAAACTATCATGATATCGATATTCCCAAGAGCCGCAACCTTTTCAGCAAGCTCCTCTGCCTGTTTTTTTCCAGTACTATCTAACGGGATATCCGTTGTTCCAAGGATTATTTCCTGCTTGTTATATTCTGTCTGACCATGCCTGGTCATGTATATCTTCAAATAAACGCCTCCATTACAGCTCGCCTGCCTTATTAATCTCCGCACGTGCATTGTCAAGCATGAGCTTGCTTGGATTATCGCCTCCCATAATACGCGCGATTTCAGAAACTCTTCCGTCCATATCTAGCTGCATAACATGAGTTTCAGTGCGGTTGTCAACTATCTGCTTTTCTATGAGCAGATGATTGTCAGCCATAACAGCTATCTGTGAAAGATGAGTAACACATATTACCTGACGTACTTTTCCTATTTCACGAAGCTTTATACCTATTTTTTGTGCAGCTTTTCCGCTTACACCAGTATCTATCTCATCAAATATCATTGTCGGAATAGAATCCTTATCTGCAATTACACTTTTAAGCGCAAGCATTATTCTTGAAAGTTCTCCGCCCGAAGCTATCTTTGATATTGGCTTCGATTCCTCGCCCTTATTGGCGGAAATAAGAAATTCCACAGAATCCATTCCGTTTACGGTCAGTTTTCCTTTATCGTGGCGTACTTCAATTAATACGCCCTCCATATTAAGAAATTCAAGCTCTGTTGTAACCTGCTCAGTAAAACGCTCAGCAACTTTTTCACGATATTCGAAAAGAGCTTTTGCCTGCTCAGTAACTTTATGAAGCAACTCCTCACGCCTTGCTGTAAGCTCTTTTATCTCACTGTCTGAGCTTTCAAACTGTATTATCTCACGACATGCATCATCGTAAAGCTTTATAAGCTCATTACAATCTGCCGCATATTTACGCTTTAACTTGTTGATAATGTTAATTCGACTGCCAAGATATTCAAGACGTTGACTATCCAGTTCCACTTTTTCAGCCAAAGCTTCAAGCTCTAACGCTATATCAGAAAGCTCTATCTCAACAGCAGAGAGGCGCTCGTAAATTGTATTTAACTGCTGATTATTATCAGTATATCCAGCTATCTCGGTTTCCGCCGAAACTATCATGTCATTAGCTGTTTCATCACCCGTAATTGCATTTACTGCACTTTTTATTGCGATTATTGTCTTTTCAGCATTCTTTGCTGCTTCATATTCTCTTTCAAGCTCTTCATCCTCGCTCTCACGTAGCTCAAGTTCTCCGATATCATCGATTATGCCGTTAAGATAAATGCTTCTCTCCACACGTGACTGCTCCAACTTTTTAAGTTCTCCAAGCCTGCGCGCAGTTTGCTGAAGCTCACGAAAAGTCACTCTGTATTCGTTTAAAAGCGTATCGTCGCCACCGAAATCATCAAGTATCTGCAAATGCCTATCGCTATCAAGAAGTATCTGATTGTCATGCTGTCCATGAATATTTATTAGCATTTCTCCGATTTCCTTTAAAAGTGAAACAGGAGATGTCCTTTGATTTATACGTGAAACACTGCCACCATCTGCGCTTACCTCACGTGTGACAGTAATCTCTCCACCATCATGGGATATTCCAAGTTCGTCGAGCTTTTTGCACACTTCTTCAGATAGCCCAGTGAAAAGTGCAGTTATTTCAGCCTTATCACAGCCTGTACGAACGATGTCCTTAGTACAACGCTGTCCTAAAACTGCATTTATGCCATTGATAAGTATAGATTTTCCAGCACCAGTCTCGCCTGTGAAAATATTCAACTTTTCATTTAGAGGGATGACCGCTTCTTTAATAACAGCAAGATTGCGGATATATATTTCTTTTAACATTATGAGCTATTACCTCCTCGGGAAAAGCTCACTACGAAATTTCTTTGAGAGCTTCTTTGCATCTGCTTCACTTCGAACAAGTATGAATATAGTATCATCACCGGCTATAGTTCCAACTACACCTTCATGCTCAACGGAGTCAATGGCAGCGCAAGTTCCCTGTGCCATTCCCGCTCGGCATTTGAGAACTATGGTGTTCATTGCATAATCCACCGAGACGACAGCCTCTTCAAACAGTGATTTTTCGACTACAGCAGCTGCTGGAAGAGAGTAACGATAAACTCCGTGCTCGTCTCTCTGTTTTACAAGGGAAAGTTGCTGTATATCACGTGAAAGCGTAGCCTGTGTGGTATTTATGCCCTTTTCGGCAAGCAATTTGATAAGAAACTCCTGCGTAGCAACAGGCTGCTCCGTAATTATCTCAAGTATTGCTTCATGTCTGCGATTTTTCATAACCGGATTGTTCTCCTTACTTTATGGGCTTGCACATCTTTTTGCAAAGAGACTCGTGGAATGAATTGCCGATGATATCAATGAAATTAATATCATTCTTTCCGCGGCAAATCTCTATGCTGTCACCTTTTCTTAAACTAATAAAATGTTCTCCATCAACATTAATAACCATGCTGTCATCACGAACTGTCGAATCTTCAAGTCGAAGCTTTCTTCCAGGAGAAAATAGAGTTGCTCTCGAAAAAAGAGAATGCGGACAGATCAGTGTCATTTCTATACATTCAAGGTCCGGCTCAATTACTGGTCCTCCAGCAGACAACGCATAAGCCGTAGAACCTGAAGGAGTACTGAAAAGGACCCCATCTGCTCTGTATCTGCCAACCAGGTAATCGTCGGAATATACTTCAAAATCACATATACGGAAGCTTCCTGATCGAGCTGAAACTTCATTAAGTGCCGTAGCCATTATATCACCTTCCTCGCTGTGATATATAACATCGAGGGTCATTCGCTGGGATATGTCAAACTCTCCCGTTGTCAAAAGACTTAGCTTATCCAACTGATTTGCTTCAAGACCTGCCATAAATCCAAGAGTTCCCGTATTTATGCCGAGAAGTTTTGTATCGCTGCCGATAAGAAGTTTTGCACAACGTAGGATTGTTCCATCACCGCCTATCGCAAGCACAACATCTGCATTTTTTGCAGAATGCTTAATATCCTCAAACTTAATATGAGGCTTATCTGAAAAATCATTCCTGAATATCTCGCTTACCGAGACCTCTATACCGCATTCCGCAAGCACATCGCAGGCCTCACGGGCGCAACTGAGCGCATTGGGCTTCTGAAAATTAGGGTACAATGCTGCCTTCATAAACGCACTCCTTAAAGTTTACTGAATGAGCTGTCTATAAGCTCCTTAAAATCATGTATCACAGGTTCTCCCTCTGCTTTACGAAGCTTAACAAGGTATTCGATGTTACCGCTGCCGCCGCGTACAGGAGAATATGTATATTTTTCTGTCAAAAAGCCTATTGAACTGGCAAACCTGTCAATCTCCGAAAGAACACGCAGATGAACTTTTCTGTCCTTTACTACACCTCTCTTGCCAATATCACTCCTGCCGGCTTCAAACTGAGGTTTAATAAGCACTGTAGCAACTGATCCGTCAGAAAGCAGCTCATATACCTTTGGAAGTATTTTAGTAAGTGATATGAACGATACATCTACCGATATAAAATCAGCCTTTCCTCCAAAATCATCTGAAGACAACTCACGGATGTCAGTACCTTCCATGTTAACAACTCTTGCGTCGTTTCTGAGTTTTTCTGCCAGCTGTCCGTGACCTACATCAACAGCGTAGACCTTCACAGCTCCCCGTTGGAGCATTAAGTCAGTAAAACCGCCGGTAGAAGCACCTATGTCAATACAAAACATTCCGCTGAAATCAAGTCCGAAAACTTCAGACGCCTTTTCCAGCTTCAAAGCCCCTCTACCTACATACGAGTCTTTCTCATTAGAAATTATCTCGTCTACTTCCGTTACCTCATCAGAAGGCTTTTTTGCAGTTTTTCCGTTAACTGAAATACTCCCCGAATGTATCATTTCCTTTGCACGTTCACGGCTCCTTGCAAGGCCTCTTGAAACGAGCTCAATGTCAAGTCTCGACATCGTTTTGTCTCCTGTTTTTTATGTATGTAACCATTTTCCCGCTTGTAAGGCCAAGTTTTTCAAGACATGACTTCACAGAAGCCTGCTTTACGAAACCGTTAGCTGTTACTCTGCTGTAGTCACCACAGTAACCGAGCTCAGAAAGCATATCACCGACTTTTTCGGAAATACTTCCCTCGCCCATTGACTCCTCAAAAAATACCACTCTTTTATACTGCACAATTTTGCTTCCCAGCTCTCCATCGAGTGGGTGTATCTTTGTGAGCTTAAGTATATCACAGCTTATGTCCTCTTGCAGCAGCTTTTTATGCGCCTTGAAGGCTTCATTATAAAGCCTTCCATATGTAATAATAAGTGTTTCGCTACCGCAGATTTGCTTAAACAACCAGTCCTCAGTAATATCCGACTGGTCGAATTCTACTTTTTCGGCACCACGTGGATAACGAACCGCAACAAGTCCTTTATCTTCATTAATAGCTTTTCTCATGCACATTTTCAGTTCCATATAACAAGAAGGAGAATAAACAACAGTATTCGGTATGGATGTGAGCATTGGAACATCAAGAAGTCCTTGATGAGTTTCTCCATCCTCTCCGACTATTCCTGCACGATCAACTCCAATAACGACATGAAGCTTTCCGATAGCAACGTCATGAACAAGCTGGTCATATGATCGCTGTAAAAAAGTTGAGTATACTGCAAAAACAGGAATCATCCCCATAGAAGCAAGTCCGCCTGCAAATGTTACAGCATGCTGCTCTGCAATACCAACATCGAAAAACCTGTCAGGATATTTGAAATGGAAGAACTGCAAACCAGTTCCGTACTTCATAGCAGCAGTTATAGCACACAACTTTTCATTTTTGTCTGCAAGCTTTACAAGTTCCCTTCCAAACACTGTGGAATAACTGTCTGCAGCAGCAACCTCAGGATTTCCCGTAGCGATATCGAATTTTGAGATACCATGATATTCACCAGGGTTTTCCTCAGCAGGACGATACCCCTTTCCTTTTACAGTCTTGACATGTATGAAAACAGGTTGATGGTATGACTTGGCCATATGAAAAACCTCTTCAAGCTCAGAAAGGCTGTGACCGTTAACGGGTCCAAGATAGATAAAGCCCAAATCTTCAAACATCGTACTCTGTTCTAGAATATTTGATTTTACTGAGTCCTTTACGTTCTTTATTCCTTTTGCCACACTGTTTCCAACAAGAGGTATCTTTCCGAGACCTCTCTCAACAGCACGCTTTGTATTGAGGTACTTCTCTGTATTTCTTAGAGAAGTAAGATATTTTGAGAGTGAACCTACACTCTTTGAAATTGACATATTATTATCGTTAAGGATAACTATAAGATTACTTCGCTTGTCCCTTCCGCAGTTATTAATAGCTTCATAGAACATGCCTCCAGTCATTGCTCCATCACCAATCACAGCAACCGCATAATTGTCCTTGCCCTGGAGCTTCATAGCCTCTGCAATACCGCAGGCAACGGAAACAGAGGTGCTACTGTGACCGCTTATAAACGTATCATGAGGCGATTCCTCAGGCTTGGGAAATCCAGATATACCATTTTCCTGACGAAGAGTAGAAAACTTGTCAAGTCTCCCTGTAAGTATCTTATGAGTATAGGACTGATGCCCCACATCCCAAACTATCTTATCATCTGGAGAATTGAAATTACGATGTAAAGCCATTGTTAGTTCCACTGCGCCAAGATTTGATGCAAGATGTCCGCCTGTCTTTGAAACAGTCGAAATAAGAATACTACGTATTTCCTTGCAAAGTGTAGAACACTGAGTCAGAGAAAGCTTTTTCAGATCCTGCGGAAGCTGAAGCTCTTCAAGCCTGATTTTTTCATTCATACTTGTATTTTCCTTCATTTTTTACGAATGCGGAGTACCATCCGCAGCTCCTTATTTTAATTCTTTCTTTTCAGAAGTGTCTCTGTGAGCTCCGTAAGGAATCCGTTACTACCGAATTTTACAAGGCAGTCGAGAGCTTCGTCCGTTACTGCATTAGCGATTTCCTGTGCTCTTTCAACTCCGTAAAGAGTCACAAATGTTGTCTTATTCTCTTTCTCGTCGCTTCCCACAGGCTTTCCGAGCTCCTCAGTTGTGCTCGTAACATCAAGAATATCATCTATTATCTGGAAAGCAAGTCCGAGCTTGAATCCATAATCTGCAGCTGCCTGAATCTTCTCATCGTCAGCATCAGCACATATACACCCCATCATACACGAAACTGCAATGAGCTGTCCTGTTTTATGCTTGTACATATTGCGAAGATTTGCTTCATCAACATCACTTCTTTCCTCGTTTTCCATGTCGATGACCTGTCCACCTATCATACCTTCTCTTCCAACAGCCTTTGCAAGACATGATATAATCTTTACCTTCTGTTCGCAGCTGAGGTCTTCAGCATTAGCTATCAGTTCAAAGGGGAGCACAGACAACGCGTCGCCAGCAAGAATAGCCATAGCTTCGCCGAAAGCCTTATGACACGACGGCTTTCCACGACGAAAATCATCGTTGTCCATTGCCGGAAGATCGTCATGTATGAGTGAAAATGTATGTATCATCTCAATCGCGGCCGCAGGAGCACATGCTTTCTTGTAGTTGCCGCCAAGAGCGCTACAAAAGGCATAGACAAGTACTGGACGTATCCTTTTTCCTCCTGCCTCAAGGGAATAATTCATGGCATCGATAAGATTTTTCTGCGCTGCCATGCAGTCCGAATGGACATTATATTTTTTGAGGTTATCCTCCGTAAACTTTATATATTCGCTGAACTGTTCTTTAAAATTACTCATTTTCTGCCTCTCCGCCATCCTCTGTTATCTTTATCTTAGCCTTGTCAAGCTGTTTCCTGCAAGCAGCCGTAAGCTTTACTCCTTCGCCATAGAGCTGTACAGCCTTTTCAAGAGGAATATCTCCCTTTTCAAGCTCCGAAACAATTCTGCCAAGCTCGTTCATGTTATCTTCAAATGTAGCTTTTTCCTTCATTATATCACCATTTATCTTTTATCTCGGCATCTGCACCGCCGTTACCGAAAATAATTCTTATTATATCACCATTTTCAAGACTTTCCGAAGAACTAATAAGCTTCTCTTCATTATAAACCAATGAATATCCACGTGAAAGTACCTTTAGTGGACTTAAGCTATCAAGTTTTGCAGCCTTTTCTGCAAGATCACGTTCAATTCTGTCGATATATCTGAGGAATGCAGTTTTACTCCGTGTTTCAAGCATTAAAAGACGCTCATCTGTTAGTTTCAGTCGCTTCTCTGGCGATTGAGCCAAAAGCCGTGCATTCAGCGTTGTAAATCGATCTACAGACTTATCGAAAAAAGTTAATACTGCTTTTTCCATATGGCGCTCAATACCTGAGAGTTTTTCATAAAGCAGCGCAATATCAGGAGCTGCAAGCTCAGCCGCCGCTGACGGCGTAGGTGCTCTGAGATCGGCCGCAAGATCGGCTATTGTAACATCAGTCTCGTGCCCAACTGCCGATATAACAGGCACTTTGCAGTTGTATATAGCATAGGCTACCTTTTCTGTGTTGAAAACGCTGAGGTCCTCGCTAGAACCACCGCCTCGACCTACAATTATAATTTCGCAGCCTGCAGCTTCGGCTTTGAGTATGCCTCTGCACACTGAATTCGCCGCAGCTTCACCCTGTACGAGAGCATTTACTACATAAAGCTCTCCCAACGGATATCGACGCGAAAGGACATTTATAATATCGCGCACAGCCGCACCGCTGAGAGAAGTTACTGCGCCTATCTTCTTTGGCATTGGTGGAATAGATCTTTTATGAGCTTTATCGAATATTCCTTCCTTTTGAAGCTTCTTTTTCAACTGTTCAAGGGCAATACCTGCCGCTCCTGCACCATCAGGAATAATGTCGTTAACATATAGTTGATAAGCTCCATCTCGCTCATAAACACCTATACTTCCAGAAACTATAACTGACATACCGTCCTCAGGCTCGAATTTAAGACGTGAAACTGAGTTTGCAAACATTACAGCCTTTATAGCACTCTCACTATCCTTAAGGGTAAAATAAACATGCCCGCTGCGGAAATGCTTCACATAGTTCGATATCTCTCCTCGAACCATTACGCCCTGAATATTCCTATCGTTCTTTAATATCGAACCAATATATCTATTTATCTGTGTAACTGTAATTACAGGCATAATTTATCTCCTGCACTCTTCAAATACCCGTAAATAGCAACTCCTGCCGCATTGTCACAGGAGAACTGTGGCTCAGCAAAACATGCCTGGGGAAAATGAGAAATTATCTTGTCACGAATAATATAATCTGACATTACTCCTCCTGCAAAAACAAGTGGTAACTCGCTATATTTGTTAATTGCATGAGCCGTCATTGCAATTATAGTTTCAGCAATGAAATCAAGACAAAATTTTGCGATATTCTCATGCTTTTCTCCATTTTTAAGCATTGAGCTGCATTTATTCTCAACACCAGAAAGGCAACAACTACCATCTCTAAGAACAGGCTTAACCTTGAAGTTCTTATCAGCATTGATTGCAAGTTTTTCGAGCTCAGAACCACACGGAAAACATAGTCCTAACATAAGACCTGTACGATCAACAGCCTGTCCAGCCTTAAGGTCAAGAGAAGTGCCAACTTCAATAATTTTCAAAATATTATTATCGTCAGGCTCGCATAAAAGGCAGTCAGTAGTTCCACCGCTCACGTGAAAAGCGATGAAACGCTCATTCACAAGATCAAGTCTGTTCGCAGAATAAAGGGCTGCAATGATATGTCCTACCTGATGTGAGGTCGAATATATCATTGCTCCCGTTACAGCAGAATAAGAACGTGCAAACCCTTCGCCACAGAGGAAACACGGCATATATGATCCTTCGATATTGCGTGGTCTTGCGGAAGCAGCAATAACCTTCGGTACACCAAATCTGTTCTCGCTGAAAAGCTGTTCTATCATTTCCGGAAGCTGTTTTGTATGATGAAATAGCGCATCGCTCTGACGAAGCCCGAGTTCTCCCTCTTTTACTGGAAGCAACTTTTTCTGCTGATATACTTTGTTGTCTTCACTTACGTAAACAGCAACCGAGGTAGTATAATTGCTCGTATCAATACCGAGAAATTCAGGCATTTTCTTTTTCTTCCTTCTGAGAATCCCTTGAAAAAGCTCCGAGAACGCCGTTAATAAATGCAGTATCCTCCTGATACGTATACATCATGGAGAGCTTGATAGCCTCGCTTATAGCAGCATTCATAGGAGTATTGTTATCGTAAATAGACTCATACATTGCTATTCTAAGTATTGCAAGATTGAGCTTTGATATTCTCGAAATGCTCCTTGATTTGCTATATCTTGATATGATATCGTCAAGCTCTTCAGCGTGTTCAAGAGTTCCCTCAACTATTTTTTTGACTTCATCATTAACGGTTATCTCATCGATCTCCTCAGCTATCTCGTAAAGCTCATTTATATCATCATCGCGCAGAAGCTGCTCAAAAACCAACTTGAATGCGCTATCTCTAATTTCACGTCTGGTCATTTATACTCTCCTTTTTAAAAGAAATGATACATAAATATCATATCATCTATCACTTTAAAACCATTTTTTATATAAAATCTTTCACTTGGTTTACCCTTTCCAGTTAGAAGCGCCATTGCAACAATTTTTTCTTTTGCAAGCTCATTCCGTGCATGGGCAAGCAAAGCTGACCCCACACCGCAGTGCTGCATATCTGGGGTCACGCATAATTCATCTATCACGTATTCTTTACCGTGAAGATATGTAAGTTTTCTTCCACACATTATCGCCCTGATAGCCTCACCGTCGATATAAATATAGCCAACTGACTGAGGTGAAGACATAAGCTCGCTTATCCTCTTTTTAGCAAGGTCAATGTCCCACTTCTCGTTCCAAGGTTCTTCAGCAAATGCGGAACAAAAAACATCAGCTGCCCCTTCAAGATCTTCAGTGACATATCTTCTTATCATTCAAAAACTACTCCGCTTACTGTGACATTTACTCTTGCAACAGGAACACCTGTCATGTTCTGGACATTCTCCTTGACTACGGTTTGAACTTCCTGTGCAATATTGCAGGCTTTCTCACCGCTCTTTATGATTATTTTCATATCAACAGCCGCAACATCGCCCATCATGTTTATTTTGATAGGGCCATTCTTTCTTAATTTACTCATCTTGCCTACTTCACCACCAAGCCCTACAACACCCTTAACATCAAGAGCAGCAAGCTTGGCTATAGCAATAATCACATCTTCTGATATTTTAAGTCTGCTTGAGACCTGAGGCTTCATGTTTTCAACTTCCATAGCGTACCTCCGTCGGCAAATATTTGAGTGTATCTTTTAATCAAAGCAATATATACACCCTTACTATTATATTATACCAAATAATTATTCTCAATTCAACTATTTCACCTCAAAAATTCTGATATTTTCTGCGGCAACCGAAGTTTCTCCGAGAATTATCTCCTTTATGGAAGCAGCCTGTGCCTTGTCAAGGCCTTCTGTCTTTACTACTACCTTCGCATTTTCACCATCAAGATAGGCTACACAGTCTTTAAAACCCTGAGCTTTTATTAGTGATTCGATTGTTCCCTCGCTTTCGATAAGCTTAGATACCTCAACCGCATCAAGAGCATTTACGAGTACCTCGTCCTCTGTTACATCTCCTCCACCTATCATTGTCTGTAATGTTTGAACGGCTTCATCGCGATCTTTCATTCTGTCAAGTCTTGCCTGTGCGAAATAATCCGCTGCCATTGGTTCAGCTTCTGCGTTTACGAACTCAGTCTCACCATATCTTACCTCATCCGAACGATCATGAAATACTGCAGACTCACTTTCTTTTTCAAACTCAGGAGCAGTTGTGTAGTTTATGTACACAGCAACTGCAAGCATAAGTGTAAGACAAGTCATTATTATCTGCTTTTTGCCTATTATAAGTGATGGTTTTTTCATAAATATAATCTCCTCTATCTCAGTTTTGTAACATAAATTCGTGCAGTCGGCAGATCAAGAGCAGCTGATACTGCTTTGTAAAGCTGCTCCCTGACATAAGCACTTTCACCGCCGCTGCATAAAATGACAGCTCCCGTTATCTTAGGGACCTCAACCGATTCTATGAGCGCTTTTTTCTCACTCCCGCTGCCTATTATGACATATTTTTCTTCCTCCTCTGTTTTATTGTCATTTTTACTTAATCTACCCTCAGTAGCGTAAACATATCGTTCGCTACTTTCTGCGATAATATAAGCCTTTACATCACCAGCACCGTCTATGCTTTCAAGAAAATCCTCAAGTCTCTTTTCGGTCAATCCGCAATATTCCTGAACCTCGCTTAGCTTATTCGGCGAATCTCTTTCAGGCTTTTTTTTAATGCTTTTATCGGGCATTATGGATGATATCATTATCAGTAGCAGTCCTGCGATACCGCAAACGGTCATAAATACAGCCCAGTTCCTATTCTTTACAAGCTCTTTAACTTTTTCTATAAATTCCATTTATGACCTCCGTTTCCTGTCCGAGACTTTTGCGGATAAGCTCCGCAGCTGCCGTAGAATCTGCTGAACTGACAATGACTCTACTAATATCTATGCTGCCATTCTCTGAAATATTAACCTCTGTCTGCAATTCTTTTACATCTATCCCTGCAGCTTTAAGCTGATTAAAAAGTATGTCTGAAATATTCTCCGCTGCCTTTTCCGCTACCTCGTTTCTATATTTTTCAGCTTCAAAACTGTAGTCCGTTGCTTCATATGACACTATTTCAGGGAATTCAAATTTCATGCAACAATTGGTAACAACTGAAACAAATACCACGGCAAAAACGAGTTTAATAACAAAAGCAGCTTGTTTTTTCAATCGTGTGCCATCTGTTATGAGCCTAATAAGATATATCCCACCTGATACATAACAAACGCTTCTAACTGCTGATAGAATATCATTCGTAATCATCACCCCACATTTCTCAAAAGTATTGCGGTACAAATTATAAACATCACTCCGTAGCATATAAGTAAACTTTGAGCTATAGCAAGTGCTGAATCAAATGATCTCAATAGCTTTGACATTGATTCCTCTCCCAAAAGCTCAGCAGCAGCTGCTCCTATCCACATTATAAATCGAAAAATCATTATATGTACCACAGGAGGCAACAAAATGAGTACTATAGCAAAGCAGCCTGATATGCCTACCGTTCCTCGTATAATGTCAAAACTACTTCTTACCGTTGAATATGCATCCGTGACAGCTCCACCAACTACAGGAACAAGCCCAGATATCATAAAACGAATTGCTTTTGAAGCAGCACCGTCTGTTTTTCCTGCCAAAGTACATTTCAACGTTACAAATCCCGTAAATATTAGCATTAAAGCCGTAAGTAACCATGTGATCGTTTTCCTTATCAGATGTACGATACCACTCATATCAGTGCCTTTTAATACACTTCCCGTGACCGAAAGCATAGCCGAAGCCGACAAAAGAGGCATCAGAAAGCTTTCTGAAAACTGCAATATAACTTCAGAAGCCACAAGTACTGAAACATCATATACCCCTGCTGTCGCAATACCACCGGAAACCGCAGTTATTGCAGCAAAAACTGGTATAAAAGCTGATATAAAACTACCGGTAAGCCTCACAGCTTCCAAAGTTCTCGAAAAGGTATCAAAAATATGAGGTGAAATGACTGATACTGCCGTTATGGTACATATAGCACTATACATCTCGGCAGAATCATTCATTATGCCGCATCCTACATTTTTCATCACAGTCGAAATTACTATAACTATAATTATCGTTCCCAAAAGATTGAATATTTTTTCTTTAGGAACTCCTACTCTTCCTAAAATTTGTTCCGCAAATTCACTGAAAGTCACATCTTTTATCTTCTCAGTGTCAAAATCAATATCATATTCATTAAGGACTTCGTCAAGTTGTTGGTTATATTCTAACTCGAACCTATTATCAACTGCATACGCTTTAAGCTCGCCGCAATAAATGAAAAGTACGGCGAATATCAACATAATTCTTGTTATCCTTATCATTTTTCACCTATAAAAGCTTGTCAATCAAATCAATAAAGCCTTTGACTACAGGCAGACTTATTACAACCAACGCCGCCCTTCCCCAAAGCTCAGCAGCAGCGCCCATTGCTGATTCGCCGCTATCTCGACAAATCTCTCCAGATATATGAGTAATACAACATACTGCAAGAGCCTTGAACATAGTGGATATGTAGCTTTCTGGAATACCAGCAGATACAAAAATATCCCTTAACTCCGATACGGGATATTCCAGCATTATCACTACTCCGATGAATAAATTAGAGCATACTGCAATAGAAAGTACAAGAGAATGCTCTGAACAGTACTGTTTTAGTATCAGCGAAAGAAGCGATCCACAAACACAGAACGCACCTACTGTAAAACAATTTCCTATCATAATCCGAATACTGTTTTAACCTTGTCAAACAGATCACCTATCTCGTCAACAATTACTATAAGCACAACAATAAGTCCTGCAAGAGTAGTCATCATTGCCTGTTCGTCACGCTCCGCACGCTTCAAAACGAGATTAAGTACTGCCACGATTATTCCTGTTCCTGCAATCTTAAAAATCAGATCAATATTCATTTATTTATCCTCAAATCGCTATTATTCCAACAATTATACCCGAAAGCAATCCAAGACTTCTGTAAAGCCTCCCCTTTACTCTGTATTCTGCAATCCTAATTTCATAAAGTTCCTGCGCCCTTGCCTGATATAGTACCAAGTCTTTTATCTGCCCCTCAGTATCACTAGTTCCAAGAGAAGTACCCACTTCTATAAGTAGGTTCCTCTCTTCTGTTGAAAAGGTGTGGCAATTCATCACGGCTGACTTCCAATTGCTGTGAAAATCAGTGTTTTCATCATAGTTTTCAGGTAATTCATTCAAAAAGGTAAGCCCCAAAAAGCCAGCAGATTTAAGCTTCAAAACGATACCATAAACATCTGCCTCACAAACTCGAATGGAATGCTCACATAACCGCAACATTTTTACTATCTCGCAACATATATCACCTCTTTTCTTTAACTTTTCTGAGCTATTCAAACCGCAAAATGCTCCACAAAGTATTAGTAATATTATCGCAGCTACTCTAATAAACATTTCTAATCCTCTTTATCTGCCTGATCTTTGAAGGGGCGGATACTCCTTCAAGGAAAACTATACTATCAATAAATCCTTTATTTACAAGAAAAGCGATATCATTTCGCTTCATCAGTTCACTGTAGTTTTCTCCGTGAGCTGTTACTACAAATTTAACTCCACACCCAATTCCGTTCAGTATAGCCTCTGAATCATTCATTGAAGAAATTTCGTCACAGCAAACCACCTCTGGAGATAAAGTTCTTATAGCCGACATTATGCCTTTAGCTCGATTAAGATTTACAATAACATCGGTCATACAACCAATATCATTCTGCGGCTCACCTCTAAGCATACAAGCTATCTCATTTCTTTCATCTATCAAAGCTGTTTTGCGGATATTTCCAGTAAGTCTGCATAGATCACGCAGAATCGTCGTCTTTCCGGAATTAACTCCGCCGCATATGATAACATTCTGATCAAAAGTTTCAGAAAAAAGCTTGTCTGCACACCCTTTAACACATCTCGGAATACGGAAGTTTAATGATGAAAATTCATATAATGCGGGGGTTTCCGTATAAGAATATGCCCCCGATACCCCGACTCTTACTCCTTTTTCCAATACAAAGTATCCCTCTTCCAACTGCTTTTTATAATAATGAACTGAGAAATGGCATAATCTTTCAACTGTTTCTTTTATAGTAAGGGCTCCGACTAAATATGCTTTATCGGTATATTCTGAAGAAAGTCCACCGTTCTTTTGAAGATATCTCACTTTATTAATATAAACAAAATAAACAGGACCGCCTGCGTGAAGTCTAACTTCTGTAAGATCTTCAAGCTCTCTGTCATTAATACCTGACATAAGCACTCGCATTTTATCAGGAAGATAGCTCAATACTGACTTAAAGCTTGTACTATCATTCATTTTCATCACTCCTTTACTAAATATTATGCAAATTAAAAGCCTGATAGAACAAAAAAAGGAGCGCCGAAGCACCCCAAAAAAACAGCACACTTTCGTGTGCTGTTTCCTGAACTCATTCCTTTACACCGCCAAGTGCAACACCGGCAATAATAAATCTTGAAAGAGCTACATATGCAATTATGATTGGAATAATAGAAAGTGCGATAGCAAGATAGATTGTTCCGTAATCACTGAACTTATCAGATGACTGAAGCGAAGATACCATCATAGGAAGTGTCTTCTTCTTTAGAGGTACATTGATAAGAATCATATTAGGATTATAGAAGTTGTTCCAACTTGCGATAAAAGCGAATATAGCCTGAACTGCTATAGCAGGCTTCATCATAGGAATTGCAATAGATAAGAAAGTCCTGAACTCGCCGCATCCATCGATACGAGCAGCCTCTACTATATCAAGCGGGAATGAAGACTTCATGTATGACCTCATGAAGTATACAACGGCAGGAGCTGCAACGGCGGGAACTATCAAAGGCCAGTATGTATTTGTAAGCTTTAAATCAGCCATAAACTTTACAAAACCGGCAGATGTTACCTGCATAGGTACCATCATAACAAGAAGTATTACTGTATATGAAATTTCTTTGAGCTTAAAATCATATACATGGATTCCGTAAGCAGTAAGTGCTGAAAAGAATACTGTCAAGAATGTTGAACAGCCGGTGATAAACAAGCTGTTCTTGTAACCATGGAATATATTGAAAGCAAATTTGAAAGCAGGTTCGTTAAGTACCTTATCAAAATTTGATTTCAGATATGTACTTGGCACAAAGCTAAGTCCATTTGATATATCTGTATGCGAACGAGTTGCGTTTATAACAAGTATATAAATAGGAAGCAGACAGATTATCGTAAGTATAAGGAACCATACAAAGAGTATTCCCGATTTCAGCTTTATCTTAAGTGTATAATTGTCCTTGGCTTTTCCATAAACAGATTTCATATTATTGCTCATAATCTGATACCTCCAAACTGCCTGCTTTCCTGCTTAGCTTCTCTAGCAGCTTTCTTACGCATCTTCTTCTTAGCAATCTCATCCTTGTCGCGAGTCATGTAGAATGCGATTAGACCGAGTGTAAGAGTTACGAAGAACAACAGAACCGAAGCAGCACCTGCATAACCCATCTTGTTTTCATTAGACTGAGCATGGAAGTACTGGAAGATCATAACAGCAACAGTCTTGATATGATCCCTGACATTAAGATCCTTATTATAAAGGAAAGGAATATCGAACATCTGGAGACCACCGATCATGGAAGTAATGAGAGTATATGCCATAATAGGAGTCAACAGAGGAAGTGTAATCTTTCTGAACACCTGTCCAGAACTTGCACCGTCGATACTTGCAGCCTCGAACAGTGACGGGTTAATACCCTGAATACCTGACATGAGCATAATCATAGTATTACCGAACCACATCCATGTCTGAATGAACATGATAACGATACGTGATTGCCATTTGCCCTCAACAAGCTTTACAGTATCATAAAGGCCATTGCCGATAACATCCTTTGAAACGATGCCCAACTTGTGAAGAAGAAGGTTGACAGCACCTGGGTTTGTTTCAGACTGTCCGCAGAGCTGAAGGAAAAGAACAGCAACAGAAGCAGCGGTAATGATATTAGGAAGATACATTACAACTTTAAAGAAGCCTTTTCCAGGAATCTTTAACTGAGCTTCTGTAAACCATACAGCCAGCGAAAGCGAAAGTGCAAGCTGTGGGATAAAGTTACCTACCCACAAAATAAAGGTATTACCGAGGCATCTGAAAAAACTTTCATGGATAACACGAACTTTACGTCCCTCACCGCCAAAAAGGATATCCTTATAGTTCTGTAATCCCATCCACTGAGCAACATCCTTACCGTTGCCGTGGAAGCTTACAATGAAAGTATTTATGAGTGGCCATAACTGGAAAAAGAAATAAACAAGAAAAAACGGTAAAATAAAATAATAGCCATACTTAGCGTAGCTTACAGACCTTATACGTCTTTGCGCTTTAGATGACATAAAACACACCCTCTCGAATTAGTATAAATAAATATAGACCTACGGAATACCTAAGTATTCCGTAGGCATATTTATTATGTTGTACTGTTAAATAATCAATGATTAGTCAACGTCGAGATCAGGTGCAGCCTCAGCAGCCTTGTTGAGGAATTCCTCTTTTGTCTCTTCCCATGTAGCACCCTCAAGGTACTTGTCCTTAACAGCGTTCTGGAAAGCGCCCTTAAGTGTTGAGTCATAAGGTGTGATAAGACCGTTGAAGTCAATCTTCTTAGCGTTATCAGCAAGAGCCTTGAAATAATTCTGCTTATCAACGAAGTTACCTGTGATATCCTCATTGAATACTGTATCGCTTGCAATAAGATCATCCATAACCTTAGTGTTATTTACGTACTCAGGCTTCTTAACAGCATAATCCTTCATAGAAGCCTCATCAGATGTTGTAGCAAGGATGAATTCCTTAGCCTCGTCCTTATTGTCAGAAGCAGGATTAACAACGATCCATGTACCGCCCCAGTAGAATGGAACAGGTCCCTGGCATACAGCCCACTTGCCGTACTGCTCGCCGTCCTTACCGCCAGCAGCTGTAAGAGCGAATCCGCCGAAGCCCCATGTTGAAACGAAGTAACCCATTACGTTACCTGTAACACCTGCAGCTGTCCACTCATCTGTCCACTGGTTGTTCTTTGTGATACCACCGCAATCCCAGAGAGCCTTAGCTGTCTTAGCAAAGTCCTCACAAGATGCATCGATCTCTACCTTGTTATCCTTAACCCAAGGAGTTGTACGTCCGCAAGCATATGCCTGCCAGAGTCCACCAAGTGTATCAGCAAGAGCAACGCCCTTATTTGTCTGCTCAGAAATTGACTGTGCAGCAGCAACGAACTTATCCCAGCTGCCGATCTTTTCCTGCATCTCATCAGGGTTCTTAACACCGAGGTACTGCTCAGCGAGGTCAGCTCTGTAATAGAATCCACCTGCAGCAGCCTGCCATGAAACACCTACGCGCTTGCCAGCATTTGAACCTGATGTAGCCTTACCGATATCATCTGTATAGCTATAGAGATTTGGGAATGCGTCGTCGCCAATTCCAAGATCCTCAAGTGCCATTGTTCTTGTATCATCATTAACGAACTTGAGTGCCCAGTCTGCTTCACAGAAATAAACATCGAGATCCTCGTTGTTATTAAACATCTGATCATACTTTTCAGCAGCCTGACCGCCGCCTACACCCATATCAATGAAGTGTACGCCGTCAACCTTATCATCAGCAAGATCATTTACGATTGTGTCAAAGCTAAGGCCCTTCCACTGAGCGATGAGGTATGGAGCATCATCGTGGTTCCAAGCAGCAACTGTGAATACTTTTTCATCAGACTTATTATCGTCTGTCTTGCCACCATTATCTTCTGTCTTGGCAGCTGTTGTTGCCTCAGGCTTGCTGTCTGTCTTTTCATCTGTCTTATCACCGCAGCTAGCAAGTGAAGTTGCAGCCATTGCAAGTGTAGCCACTAAAGCTAATGTTCTCTTAAGTGTGTTCATTAGAATTTTCCTCCTTAAATATCTATATTATACATATTAGTATAATATTAACGTTAACAATCTTTTGCGGTATCATCGCGGTAACTATCTGTCCGATGATTGTTCTCACCGCCGACGACCTGCAACCGTTTTGCATACCCCCTGCTTCTGTTCTTTGAAGCTTTATACGAGCCTTTAATCTCATTTTTTGCATCGCAATTTCTAACGAAAAAATTCAAGGATTATATGTACAGGCTGATGTCCCCCACCTGTCTTCATATAAAGTTTAAATAAGTTTTCGAAATCACAACCTATATTCGATATCGAAATGTTTTTTATCATTTCTATATAATAGAATACGACTGTGCAACAATTGCTCTTGCAGTTACAAATATACCGTATTTTGCGATTAAAGTCAATCCTTTGTATCGTTTCTTAATTTTCTTTAAACATATTGTACATTTTCAACACCGTGCTTTTGGAAGTTTTCACATAAATACGGGCGGTAATATCAAAAAGTTACAAATTGGTAAAAGCATTTTAGACACTAATTACACAATTTACTGCTCATTCTTTTATACCTATTGCCTAACGGATACAAAAGAAAGTGCTTTGGACAGTTATTTTTTGACAATAAAAGCAAACAAACGTTTCTGGCTTGCTAATTTATTTTGTTGACTGATTTCTGTGAATAAATTATAAGAATTGTTGAAGCATCTACGGCATCTATTAGTCCATTATTATCAGTATCTGCATATTTTCGTCTTTCATTAGGTATATCTCCCTCTTTACCAGTCGAAATAGCTGCATAATGCATCATAACTCTTGCAGCATCAACTGCATCAACATATCCGTCGGCATTCACGTCTCCGACCTCATAATCTACAGGTGGTATATACAAAGACTGTGAAGCAAACGAAGAGTCAGTCGCAGAATATCTTATATAGCAACCTCTTGAACTGTCTATATTCCTGATTGACTTATACTCCATACCGATTAACCTATTAACCTGCTCCTCGGTTATCCCATATCTTTTGGAAATAAGCCTGGTAAATTCATCAACACTATAACCGTAATCCTCAGCAAGCGTTTCAATAACCATATGAGGAACATACCCCTCATATGTTATCTCGCATTCATATACTCCGTCATATGTATAATTTCCATCAATTCCTTTGGAAATATCATTAATATCCGGCTTTATTTCAAGTGTTTTGGGTATTTCAAACTTTACTGGTTCGCTTTCAAACTTTCCATCGCCGCCTCTTACTATAAGAGTAAAGGTTTCACCAGGTATGACATTAATATAGCAGAGTCCAAAAGTATCGGGATCCACAGTATCTCCTGATATCAGTCTTCCCTTTGCCTTTACAAGGTCCATAAGCTGTCCGTGTTCTATCATCAACTCCGTTCTTTCAGCAGCTTCTGCATCGATAGGGCCTATTGCTTCGCTTTTGAAGTTTATTGAAATATTGGAAATATCATACCTCTCAGGCACCTTTACGGGAATTTCTACACCATTCTTTATTGCCGTAATCTCTTTGCCTGCATAATCAAGAACTTTGTCCGTAACAGAAAGCTCTTTTCCGTCAGGAGCAATTATCTTATCGGCAATAGAAGAACTAATTACACCTTTTTCCTCGTCAAAACCAACAAGCGCTCTGTTTACATGAAGTGTAACTGCATTTTCAAGTACTTTTTCTCCAGAAAGTTTTAGAACAATGTCTGTACCGCCAAACTGTACAGGCACACTTTCAATCCATTCTCCGCACCTATAAGCTTTTCCGTCATAATCAACATCATATACCGTACCAAGACATAAAGATATCTTTTCTGTGCTAGTTGGTATATGTATACTGAACTCTTTTTCGGAAATACGTTCGGCATAGCGTAGGATACCATTGTTTTTATAAGCCGTAGGAATATACCCTATCCAGTTGAACTCCGCAGTTTTAGGATAAAAAAGACGCTTTGTATAATTATTAGCACCCTTACATTCAGAAATCGCACTGATTGTTACGTTTTCATTTATTGCCAATGGCTCTTTGTATGACTCAACTTCACTGCTGTCTATGTAATAATTTATATTATCCGAGCTTCCTCCGTACGAAATACTTACTTTTTCATCCAACGGAACAGCTCCCTCATGGTGTGAAAAATTCACCTTACCGACAGAATCTGTATACACTTTTAAAGTAAGATTTCCCAATCTTATCTTTAGATCACCTTTTGAGAAAGTCTCTATATAGTTATTCTCGCTTTCAGCAGCTTTTTCAAGCAATTCTGTATCGTTTTCTTCTAGTCCGTCATAAAGCTGCTCTATAAAAGAAGCGAGCAAATCATTTTTTTCTTCTTCGCTCAAAGTCACATCTTCGTCTGTAACGTCATTCCAGTTCTTACCGTCTGTGCTGAAAAAGCTCTGATTCTTTCCTGTATATTCCTTTATTTTCGAGTCCTTTGTATAAGAACTGAGATCATAATACTTCTCCTCACTTTCCTTTATAAAAAGGCTGCTCTCCAACGGTAGTACAAAAGGAGAATCCTTGCAAAAAAGCTTCACAACTACAGAAAAATTTTCATTTTTATCAAGTAAAACAGGCTTGTCAAGGTCTATAGTGAAAAATCCTGTATTATCACATCTACCCTTAGTAACATTTGAAGCCTTACCAGAGGATGGATCTGTTTTGTCTGTCAGTTCTGTATATATTGTAATTTCGTAATCAGTTCCAGCATTATATATATATGTGCCGATAGCGCTCAGCTGTTCATCTCTTTCCGCTGTAAAAATATCTGCCATATATGATGGTCCCTCTTCCTCAGGAGTATCATATGCCGAAAGGGTCTGAATCGGTATAAAGCTGTCATACTGATAAATGTTTTCATGTTCATCGGCGTCATCTAACTCAAAAACTGCAAAATCCTCAAGAGATCTATCATAATAGGATATCCATATATATCCATCCTCACCATCATGAGTCCCCCAGCTATTCTTACAAAGCCAAGCACCATCTCCGTCTGGTTCGTTACAGAATTTATCCATAGGGAAAGCATCATCCCACCCTACTATCGTTACCGCATGATTTGCAAAACGAGGTTTACGCTTTGAATTAGAAGTGCTGAATTCATCATTCCAGTTGTGCTTCTTGTCCGACATATAGGAAACATCTACTGCGTTTCCGTTATATACAAATTCCTTTACCATATAATTTATGTCGTCAAAATTCGCTCTGTCCTTATCATAATCAAAACTATAAGCAGTTCTCATATGATAGTCCGACTGCCTCTGCATATGGTCTACTTCCGACGTGTTATCGAAAAAGTCCATATTTCCATATGGAAGTCTACTTTCATTGACAGGACCTATCCACTGAGACCATATATTCGACACCATTCTTGAGTTACCACCCTCACCGATAACATCCTCAACGGCAGTTGAAGCCGAATATAGCTGATCAAAACCATAATATGGATAATAAGCTGTATGAAGCTCAGAAAGATCAATATAAGGTACTTCCGACAACAGACTAGTCTCAGCACTTGCTATTGCTGCATGAGCCCAACAGGTACCGTGTGTGCCCTGCGACTTCACTGATGTAGCCCCATAAACTAGTCTCATATCGAAACTATCAGGAAAAGAAACAATTTCAGGCGAAGATTTTTCATATGACGGACAAACCGCTCCATAAGCCGCCATTGGTTCAAACCTACTACCTTCTCCGCCCACGCACCTAAGCACAGGCATTGACAAAGAGCCTGATTGGGACTGCAAAGAAGCTCTTTTTCGTCCTATTTCGTTCAGATTAATATCTTGTAACTCTGCAGTAAAAGCAGTAAACGGTACAGAAACAGCTGCAATGATAAAAGCTGTAACCGCAGCCGTCAGTTTTCCTCCTTTATTTCCCATATGATCTCTCCCTTCACTATCCCCTGTAATGCTGAGGAAAAATGTACTTTAATTATACCATAAAGCCACTATTTTGTAAAGAAAAAGTACCTTTGAAACAATACAAAGGTACTTTTCGTATTAGCTAATATTACGCTGTAACTATGCTGTCAGCCTTATGAAGCTTTAACTTCTCAACAGCTTGTTCTCTCATCTTGTATTTCAGTATCTTTCCTGCGGCATTCATTGGGAATCCGTCTACGAAATCAACGTATCTCGGGCACTTATGCTTTGCCATTCTTGCAAGGCAGAAGTCCTTTATCTCCTGCTCGTTAGCTGTCTCACCGTCCTGCAAAACAATACAAGCCATTATCTCTTC
>DBYI01000117.1 GCA_002310115.1 Ruminococcus flavefaciens | reverse complement strand
ATGCACTTTCTACTTGACAAACACACGCTTTCTTTAGCTTTTCTGAGAATATCCAGTTTGTAGTGTGATGATAATACAGTTTCAAAGGTGAAATCTTCCTTAGCTTCGATTGCTTCATATCTTTTCTTATCAGCAAAGACGGCAGCTTCTTCATTACTCATACCTGTAGCGGCTACAATTTCATCGGCATTAGTGTATGTTCCGACTTTATCGAAATACTGAGTGATCGTACTCTTGCCTGAGCCGTTCGGACCGGCGAATACAAGTATCATGGGCTTTTTATTCAACATATCTTCTATTGCCTTCCGCGTCCTCAATATATGCTCTCTTGGTTTCTATGTCATAGCGAGCAATTGGCTTCTTGCATACTTTGGCTTTCTCAAGTGCAGCTTTTACAGCTTCCTTTGCTCTGATATCCATGTCCTTATCTTCCTGAGAAAGGTTGTCTTGCTTTTCGGCATTATCGATTACCTTTACATCCATGCCGTTGATATTGATTACCTTAGACATAGAATCTCCTCCTTTGTGCAGTGATGTTTTTATTATTATATCTCAGAATGGCTATTAAATCAATAGTTTCCTAAGCAAGCAATTTCCTATGCTTATCGACCTTCTTCACAGTGTTATATCCATCGCCGCAGCAGAAGTCGATAAGCTATTTGCGGCAGGTGATGATACCTGTATGGATTAACACGCAGCGCAGGCTAACTTTCACTATCCAACGGTCAACGGCATTCTAAGTGTAGCCTGTTATGTCTGAGACATCGGATATTGTAGTACATCAAATACGTCGAACCGTTTGTCTATTAGCTGTTCTAGGAATCTCTCGGGTGATCTCAGAAGATGACAAAAGACTTGATTTATAAGGGAAATAATGATATAATAACTAATATTGGTAAAGGGAAGAGAGGTGTGCCCATGAAATATATACTTATGCATAAGAATAAAGAGGTTGCTGATATTGATATTGACGATGTTCTCGGAAGAATAACCGCTGTCAATGACGTTATACACATGGAACACCTTCCTGTAGGTATAGTCCATCCTTTACGCCATAATGAAGTTATTGACCGCGGCACATTGAATAAATGGTGGTGTAGTCGTTCAATACCTGCAAGCAGAATGGGTATTGCCGATGCATTTGAAACCCTCGGTATATATGATTCGAGTGAACTGCTTACAAAATGTTTTGGTCTCAGTCTTTCCGATCATTACTGGATAAAGCCGTCAGGCAGCGGTATGAAGTGGGAGGACGTAAATTTCTTCGATAATGAATTCTTTGATGATATCGGAGATGTTTTGTTTGGTACAAGTAAAAAATCATCAGGTTTTGACTTTTATTCACCTGATAATACCTCAGATGGTAATCTGAAGAAGCGTTGGAAGATAATTGATGGAAAACGCTGTTTGTTAAAAGCAGGCTCAATGCCTTACAGACAGCAGCCGTATAGCGAGGTAATTGCTTCGATTATAATGGATAGGCTCGATATAGATCATGTTCCGTACCGCGTTATAAATATCGGAAATGAGCCATTCAGTATATGTGAGGACTTTATTACAAAGGATATCGAACTTGTAAGTGCATACAGGGTATTACAGATACGAAGCAAAGAAAATCATGAAAATGATTATCTGCACTATATCAATACATGCCAGGAGATAGGAGTTGAAATATCAGATGCTGTTGATGATATGATAGTTGTTGACTATATTATCGCAAACGAGGACAGGCATTTTAATAACTTCGGACTTCTTAGAAACGCGGAAACTCTTGAATGGATAGGTGCTGCTCCGATATTTGACAGCGGAACTTCGCTTTGGTTTGATCGTTCCGAAGATCAGATAAAGAATGCAGAGATAAAATGCAAGCCCTTCAAAAAGCATCACAGTGAGCAGATAAAGCTTGTTTCCGATTTCAGCAGATATGATTTCTCAAAGCTTGACGGCATAGAAAATGATATCAGAGAGGTCCTCAAAGACCAGAAGACTGAAAGAGTTGAGCTGATATCCGAAGCAGTAAGGAACAGGATAGAAACCTTAAAGTTGATGGCTGTTCAGCAGAATGTCAAGGAAGTAAACAGCTTTAATGATGAATACACCGAAGAAGTAACTGCTGAAGAATACAATATTAATATGGATTGAGAAAGATCTGCTATAGTCAGTTGTGTTGGAACGTATAATTATTAGCGTATGGACAAATATAACACAAGAAAAGAAATGAAAACTATCAAATCACGATTTAGTAAATCATGATTTGATACTTGTTCGTGAAGCGATAATATCCATTTATGGAAGAATAGTTGCTGACAAATAAAAAACGAGATTTATTACGATTCAGCGTGCCAAATTGTAATCCTGATATATTGCTGAAAGGTAAGATGTTCGGTTTTATATCGGGATTTTCATTTCCTTTGGAATTATAACTTTTCCTTTTAAAGTGACTAGTTCCAAATGCTGACCAAAATATTAATTCATAATAAAAACCTCCTTTTTCATAAAAATAGTTCATTTCGACAATAAATGTGCTATTCTTATTATCACAGGCAAGTCCTGAATAATTAAAAATGGAGGAAAAAAGATGAATCATTTATGTGTAGAAAAAAATAGAGAATGTAGAATAACGCCATACAGTAAACAAGAAGAACAGATTAAGGAATTCACCGATGAGAGGACTATCATTGCCTCTTTGCTTAATCAGCTTGGAATTCCTAGAAATACAGCTGGTTATAACTATCTTATATATATCATATTAAAGATAACTAAATCGAATAATATAAATGTTAAGCTCACAACAGAATTGTATCCTCAGATTGCAGATGAACTTGATTCATCCGTTAAAAGAATAGAGCGTGGGTTGAGGTATTCTATTGAAGCTGCATGGGATAGAAACAGAGAAAGTATTAAGAATATTCTCGGGTATTATGATGACTGTAAACCGTATTCTAGTCAGTTTATATGGCTTTTAGCTGATAAATACAGAATGATCAATAACAAATTTATACTAAGATTCTAATAATTAATCATAGCAAGGGAGTAAGACATGAAAGATGTATTTGAAATAGCGGTATGTGATGACAGTAGCTTTGACAGATTTGTAATATCAGAAATGATAGATGGCTATTTTAAAAACAAGTCTTTTTTGTATCACGTTACAGAATACTGTAATGAGATTACTCTTATTGATGATTTAGAGGAAAGTAATAAGTATGATATTATTTTTCTTGACATATACCTTAATAGTATACTTGGTATTGAAGTGGCGAAGAGGTTGCGTGCTGGAGGTTATAATGGCAAAATAGTTTTCCTTACTGCATCTGACAAGTATGCAGTGGAAAGCTATGATGTGGACGCTGCAGGATATTTGCTGAAGCCTCATAATTATGAGAAGTTTTGTGGTGTAATGGACAGGCTTCTCATAGGCAGACGCAAAAATACAATCATAGTTAAGAAACGCAGCAGTGTAGAATATATTCCCTATGATAACATCAGGTATATAGAAAGTTCAAACACCAAATGTCTGATACATTGTAGTGATGGCAAGATACATACTTTATACACACGCCTTGATATGATAGAGAATGAAATTGAGGATAAACGTTTTTTAAGATGTCACAGAAGCTATCTTGTTAATCTGTATTATGTGCAAAGTCTTCACGAAAGTTTTGTTATGGACAATAATGAAATAGTTTTGGTCAGAAAAAAGAGTATTAAGGATATTAGACGTTTGTATCTTGAGTATAATTCAAATGCAGTACTTACAGGTAGCTTAGCTGATACGGTGGGGGTGTGATTCTGTGAAATTGAAGAACTTTTATAATAAAATAGGTGAAAATTATGATCTGTTACTTAGCAGGCTTTTGAGTTCTGAAAGAATAGAAAAATACCTGACCGTTTTTTTCGATGACAATAATATTCGTGATTTGAAAATGCAGATTCTTAGTAATGATATTCAATCAGCGATTAATACTGCCCATACATTAAAAGGTGTGACGGCAACTCTCGGATTTGACCATTTGGCGGCTGAAATATGTGAGCTTCATGGAGCTTTGAAGAATAATGAAAATGAACTAGCTGATGAATTATGCCGACAGGTAGTGAAAGAATATGAGATTATTTATAACGAATGGTGTAATAATAAAAATACACTGACTGAGAATGATATTGGTTCAGGTAAGACTGGAGAAGTGATATGATTACAATTGAAAAACTTCGTGATTTTGGTGCAGATGTTGATGAGGGGCTTGCAAGATGTCTGGAGAGGGAAGATTTCTATATTATGCTTGTACGTAAGACTATAGAAGATAAAAGGATTTCTTTGCTTGAGCAGCAACTTAAAAAAGGCGAACTTACCGGAGCTTTTGATACAGCACATGAATTAAAAGGAATGTATTCCAATCTTGCGCTGACGCCTTTGACTAAACCTGTTACTGAAATGACAGAATTACTGCGAAGCAGAACAGATACGGATTATACAGATCTTGTGAATGAACTCAAGAATAAGTTTGAAAGACTGTGTGCATTGTAATTAACAGGAATGCCAGAAAGGGAACGGTTCTTTTGAAGTGTTCCCTCGTTTTTATAATATGTACTTTTGGAGGATTAAGCCATGTTTGGCAAGCATTTTGAACTTAACGAACAGACAATGCACATCGTAAAAGCAATCGGAAGAATGATGCCCGGTGGCTTCTTTATCTACAGAGCAGATGAAAGTGAAGAGTTGCTCTATGCCAATGCCGCTGTATTTCGTATTTTTGGTTGCAACAATATTTCCGAATTTAAGGAACTTACGGGTTACAATTTCCGTGGAATGGTACACGCTGATGATCGTGCGTATGTTTCATCTTCAATTGTTGAACAGATCAAGAAAAACGAGGATAATTTTGATAGTGTAGAATACAGGATAATAAGAAAAGACGGTGAAGTACGCTGGGTTGACGATTACGGCCATTATACAGAAACGGAAGCTTATGGCGGTATCTATTATGTATTTATTTCAGATATCACTAAGAAACATGAACAGCAGGAGCTTGAAAAACGCCTTGCTTTTCAGGAGAAGCTTATAGAGGAGCAGAATCAACGTGAACAACAGGATAAGATGATAACTGCACTTGCTTCAGATTACAGAAGTGTTTATCATATAGATCTTGACAGTAATGACGCTGTTTGTTATCGTGGCGATCCAAATGATAAGGAACAAACAATAGAAGGGATACATTTCCCATACTATGAACGTTTTAAATGGTACGCTGAGCATTCGGTCGATGAAAATTACCGCGACGGTTTCCTTGATTTTATTGATCCTGATAATATCAGAAAAGCACTTTCTGAGAATATCATTATAGCTTATCGTTATCTCGCACATAGGAATGGTTCTGATTATTATGAGATGATAAGAATTGCGGGAGTACGTCATGCTGAGGACAGGGACGATCATATCGTTCATGCAATAGGTCTTGGACTTACGAATATCGACAAGGAAATGCGTGATACTATGGCGAAAAATCAAGCATTAAGTGAAGCCCTTGAAGCTGCAGAACAGGCAAACAGAGCAAAAACGACCTTCCTTTCCAATATGAGTCATGAAATACGAACACCAATGAACGCTATTATAGGTCTTCATAGTCTTGCTTTGAGAAAAACAAATCTAGACGCTGAAACAAGGGGCTATTTTGAGAAAATTGGTGAAAGCGCACGTCATCTGCTTGGACTTATCAATGATATTCTTGATATGAGCCGAATTGAATCTGGCAAAATGATACTCAGAAAAGAGGAGTTTTCGTTTCGTGACATGCTTGAACAGATCAATATTATGGTAATGACTCAGTGCAGTGATAAAGGCTTGAAATATGAATGCAATGTTGTTGGTGGAGTTTCAGACTACTATATCGGCGATGATCTAAAGCTCAAGCAGATACTTATCAATATCCTTAGCAATGCTATTAAATTCACTGAAGCTCCCGGACATATTTCGATGACTGTTGAACGAACGGCAATATTTGAAGATCAGGCAACAATAAGGTTTATTATCAAAGATACTGGCATTGGCATGGATAAGGTGTTTTTGCCGAAGGTTTTTGACACATTTGCTCAGGAGGATTCAAGCAGAAATAATAAATATGGTAGTACAGGGCTTGGAATGGCAATTACAAAGAATATCGTAGATATCATGAATGGTACTATTTCTGTGAAATCTGAGAAGGGAGTTGGTACGGAGTTTACGGTTATTATTACGTTAAAAAAAAGTGAGCACTGTGGAGCAGAAGATGTTTTTATTGATCCAAGGGAAATGCGCGTGCTTGTTGTAGATGATGAGGAGATTGCCGCCGAGCATGCGAGGATAGTTTTAGAGGAAGCCGGAATAAAGGCTGATATCTGTCTTAACGGCGTGACCGCGTTGAATATGCTTGAGGTACAGCATAGAAAGCATGAACCATATAATCTGGTACTTCTTGACTGGAAAATGCACGATATGGATGGTATCAAATGTGCCGAAGAGATAAGAAAGCTTTACGACAGAGAAACGACTATCATCATAATTACTTCTTTCAACTGGGACGAGATCATGAACGATGCAATGCGCATCGGAGTTGGTGGCTTCATTGCCAAACCACTGTTTGCTTCAAATGTTATAGAAGAATTTCAGCGTATTGCACGAAAGAACCATATGCTAATACTTCGTGAAAGGAAACGTGCAGATTTAAAAGGCAGGCATATTCTTCTTGCAGAAGACGTTTTTATTAATGCAGAGATCGTGAAGGAACTGCTTAAAATAAAAGGCATGATAATAGATCATGCAGAAAATGGGAAAATAGCTCTTAATATGTTCTTGGAAAGACCGGCCGGATATTATGACGCTGTATTGATGGATGTTCGTATGCCCGAAATGGACGGACTTGAAGCTACAGCTGAAATACGTGCTTCTGAACGTAGCGATGCCCTAAAAATGCCTATTGTTGCTATGACTGCAAATGCCTTTGACGAAGACGTACAGATATCATTACAGTTTGGAATGAATGCTCATTTGTCCAAGCCTGTTGAAGCTGAGCGGTTGTATCAAACATTGGAAGAACTGATATGGGACTCAGAACATAACGACTTACAACAGAGAGGATATGACAATGTCGAAGAATATAAGAATAGCTACTGTTGTTATAATACTGATAATGATGGTGACACTAGATGTACCAATAAGCGCGTTTGCAAAGGAACAACCGAAAACGATACGTGTCGGATACTATGAAAATGAGGTCTTTCAGGAAGGGGCGAAAGAAGGTAAGGTAAAATCAGGCTATGCATATGAGTATTATATCAAGCTCTCTGAATACACGGGCTGGGAATATGAATATGTTTACGGTAGTTTCGGAGAAGTATATAATATGCTGCTTGATGGTAAAGTAGATGTTGTTGCTGGACTTGCATATAAGGAAGACCGAAAAAACTTTATGGGATATCCGGATTTGCCTATGGGAACTGAAACGTATAACTTTGTTAAGCATGATACAGATGCTGATATCACTGCTGATCCGAAAAGTTTTAATGGAAGAAGAATAGGTGTATTGGACAGTGCGATGGTTGATACATTAAAGGAATACCTTGACAGTCACAGCGTAAAAGCAGAGGTAATGGCATTTTCTGATTATGAGAAGCTTTTTATAGAATTTGATTCGAAGAATATTGATATACTGGTAGCTGAAGGTGACGGAGCTTACGGAAGAGAGCACGCTGAGGTACTTTTCCCTTTCGGAGGTTCAGATTATTATTTATGTGTGAGCAAAAGCCGGAGAGATATTTTATCTGAGCTTGATACGGCTCAGAATTTGCTTGCAGCTGAGGAACCTGAATACCTTAATTATCTGAACCTTAAATACTTTCCTGTAAGTGTTTCATCAAGGGCTTTTTCTGATCCTGAAAAAGAATGGATAGATACACACAGTGAGATAAGAATCGGCTATTTTGAGAATTATCTCCCTTATAGTGATACAAACAAGGACGGAAGCGTTACAGGTATAATAAAGGATCTTATACCTGAAATATTTAATGATCTTGGACTTAACGGAATAAAAGTCAGTTACATTGGATATAAAAGCTATGATGATATGATCATGGCAATGCAAATAGATGAGATAGATGTTGCTTTTCCCGTTGGAGGCGGACTTTACTATTCTGAGGAAAACGGGATGTATCAGTCAAGTCCTGTTATTTCTTCCACGACCGAGCTAATTTACTTCGGCGAATATGATAAAGATACGATAAGCAGTATTGCCGTGAATCAAAATAATACAATGCAGTATTATTATATCTGCACTAATTTCCCTGATGCCGAAATAATAAATTGTTATTCCATTCAAGAGTGTCTTGAAGCTGTGCTTGATGGTAAAGCAGGAGCTACGACTCTAAACGGAATGCGTGTAAATGATATTCTGAAAAATAGCCGATACCGTAGCCTTTCACACCGTCATATCAGTAAAAAGGACGATCGTTGTCTTGGTGTGAAAATAGGAAATGAGGAGCTTCTTAAGTTGCTTAACAGAGGAATAGCTGTTATTGGCAGTGATTATTTTCAGAATCTGGCTTATAGCTATACAGACAATCTGTATACTTATGGTTTTTCTGATGCTGTAAAAGACAATGCAGGGGTGTTTATGGCAATTGCAATTGGTATAATAGGTCTTGTGATATTTCTTCTCATACGTGATACAATGCACTCAAGAAAAGAACTTGAAATCAAGGAAAAGTCAAGGTTAGAACTTGAACTGGCCAATAAGGAGCTCGATGAAAGCAAGAAAGCACTTGCAGATGCACTATCGGCGGCGGAACATGCTAATCGTGCAAAGACTGTATTTCTCAATAATATGTCACATGATATTCGTACTCCAATGAATGCAATTATCGGATTTACAGCACTTGCAAATTTTCATTTAGACAATAATAAGCAGGTTAGGGATTATCTTAGTAAAATTAGTATTTCAAGTCAGCACCTGCTGTCATTGATAAACGATGTGCTGGATATGAGCAGAATAGAAAGCGGTAAGGTGACGATAAATGTTACTGAAACACATTTGTCAGATGTGATAAATGATATATGTACCATTGTTCATACTGATATCTCATCTAAGCAGCTAAAGCTTAAAGTTGATATCAATAACATTATTCATGATGATATTTATGTAGATAATCTCAGGCTACAGCAAGTTTTGCTGAATATACTATCAAATGCAGTAAAATTCACTTCAACTGGCGGAACTATAAATCTGAAAGTGATTGAGAAACAGATATCTGATAAAAAAATGGCAGGATTTGAATTCCGAGTAAAAGATAATGGTATCGGTATGAGTGATGAGTTCCAAAGTATGATTTTTGATGCATTTACTCGTGAACAGACAAGCACAGTCAGCGGTATTCAGGGAACAGGACTTGGAATGGCTATTACCAAAAAAATTGTTGATATTATGGGAGGAACAATCTCTGTCAATTCAGAAGAAGGAAAGGGTAGCGAATTTGTTGTTTACTTACCATGTAGAATAGTCGATGTATCTTCAGCAGCAGATAAAAACACAGATAGGAATATCATTGATAATGATAGAGTTCATATTTTTAAAGGGAAAACTGTTCTTCTTGTAGAGGATAATGAAATGAATCAGATGATTGCAAGAGCTATCCTCGAAGAAATGGGCTTGACAGTTGATGTTGCTGAAAACGGAGAAAGTGCAATCAGAAAAATTACAGAATCTGATCCAGGTTATTATTCTATTGTTCTTATGGATATACAAATGCCTGTTATGGACGGCTATGAAGCAGCACGGGTTATACGTTCACTTGGAGATAAGAAAAAAGCTGATATTCCAATTGTGGCTGTAACAGCAAATGCTTTTGAAGAAGATAAGAAGCATGCTTTAAATTCAGGAATGAACGGACATCTTGCAAAACCGTATAATATTCCACAGATTACTAAGACACTTACAGAACTAATTCAGATATGAATTGTTTTTAGTACATATCTTTGATTCCCTTTGAGCTATTAGTACACTAATCTTTGATAGACTGTTTTAAATTCTTGACAATCGGTTGTTTTAACTTATTATTATATAAAAAATTATGAGAATTTGTGGTGAGTAATATGAAAATCGGATTTATAGGCGCAGGAAAAGTTGGCTTTTCACTGGGGAAATACTTTGCCGAAAACGGTTTGGAAATATCTGGATATTTCAGCCGTTCGGAAAGTTCTGCGCGTGAGGCGGCTGCATTTACAGGTACGGATTTTTTTATGTCTGCGGAAAAGCTTATTCTAGTAAGCGACGCAGTTTTTCTTACAGTTCCCGACGATGAAATCAAAAATACATATCTTTCGCTGCCAATGGAACAACTTAGAGAGAAAAAGATATGCCATTGCAGTGGAGTATTATCCGCTGAAGAAGTATTCCCCGATATAGCAAAATATGGTGCAAAAGGTTCATCTATACACCCTCTTTTTCCAATAAGCAGCAAAACGGAGGCATATAAGGAATTAGGAAATGCTTTTTTCTGCATAGAGGGAGAATGCGCAGAGGAATGGAAAAAAATACTTTCAGATATGGGCAATCCTACACGTATCATAAGCGGAGACATTAAAGGACGTTATCATGCTGCCTGTTCTGTTGCAAGTAATCTAATGTGTGGAATTATGAAGGAAAGCGTTGAAATTCTTGAACAGTGCGGTTTTAGCGAAAAAGAAGCGCTTACTTCACTTGAACCACTTGTAATGAGCAATATCAGACGCATTTTTTCTGTGGGACCGACAGCTGCTCTAACAGGTCCTGTTGAGCGTAATGATATTTCTACTGTAAAGAAGCATATTGCATCCATAAGCGATGGGACAAACTCTGATATTTATAAAGCGGTTTCAAAGAAGCTCATAGAAATGTCCTGGAAACGCCATTCTAAGTTCGATTATACAGAAATGGAGAAACTGTTCATATAGGTGCTGTTTTTTTAACAACTGCTCGTTAATATAATATTCATATTTATATGCTATACTACTTTTTGTATCTTATCCGAGAGATTGGAAAGGTAACATCTATTAAATTGAATATGAAGAACACTGTTTCAACCCTTCTTAAGCAGAAGCAATCAGGCGACAAGATAACGATGCTTACTGCTTACGACTACACAACAGCGAAAATTATTGACGAGTGTGGCATTAATGCAATACTTATCGGTGATTCACTGGGAATGGTAATGCTTGGCTATGAAAACACTATACCTGTTACTATGGAGGATATGATTCATCATACTGCCGCAGTTCCAAGAGGTGTGAAGAATGCTTTCATAGTAGCTGATATGCCATTCATGTCCTATCAGGTCAGCGTACAAGAGGCTGTTATCAATGCAGGTCGCCTTATTAAAGAAGGCGGTGCTAATGCTGTAAAGCTTGAAGGTGGCACAGAAGTTTGCCAGCAGATAAGAGCTATTTTAAACGCTTCTATCCCAGTAGTTGCACACTTAGGACTTACTCCTCAGTCTGTTAATGTCTTTGGTGGCTTCAAAGTACAGGGGAGAAGCCTTGACAATGCTAAGAAACTTGTTGATGACGCATTGAAGATACAGGAATCAGGCGCCTGTGCAGTAGTTTTAGAGGGGATTCCAGCAAGGCTTGCGGACTTCATTACAAAGGAACTTTTTATCCCTACTATCGGTATCGGTGCAGAAAATGGCTGCGATGGACAGGTACTGGTATATCAGGATATGCTTGGACTTACCACTGGGCATACACCTAAATTCGTAAAGAGATTTTCAGATATCGGCTATGTAATGCGTAAGGGGATAGCGGACTATATCAATGAGACTAAAAATGGTTCATTCCCTGCTGACGAGCACACTTACGCTATTGAAGATGATGTTATATACGAGCTTATTAGGGAGGAAAAGTAAAATGCAGGTTGTTAAGAATATAGATGAAGTGCGCGCACAGGTCAGGGAATGGAAGACACAGGGCCTTACAGTTGGTCTGGTTCCAACTATGGGTTATCTTCACGATGGGCACGCAAGTCTTATAGATGCTTCTCGCAGGGATAACGACAGGACAGTTGTATCTGTCTTTGTTAATCCAATGCAGTTCGGTCCAACAGAGGACTTTGAAAGCTATCCTCGTGATTTAGAACGCGATTCAAAGCTTGTTGAAGTTCATGGCGGCGATATCATTTTCAACCCGGAACCTTATGAGATGTATCATGAGGGATTTTCTTCTTTCGTTGATATGACAGTATTAACACAGGAACTCTGTGGACTTAGTCGTCCCGTTCATTTCAGAGGCGTTTGTACAGTAGTATCAAAGCTATTTAATATCGTAAAGCCTGATCGAGCATATTTCGGAAAAAAAGACGCTCAGCAGCTTGCGGTTATTCGTCATATGGTGGACGACCTGAATATGGATATCGAGATAATCGGCTGTCCTATTGTTCGCGAATCTAACGGGTTGGCAATGAGTTCACGCAATACATACCTCAGTGATGCTGAAAAAAAGGCAGCCCTTGTACTTTCAAAGGCAGTATTCCTAGGTATGGACATGGTGAAAAATGGTGAAAAGAACAGTTCGGTGATAATAGGCAAAATGAAAAAGTTAATAGAAGCCGAACCTCTTGCGCGAATTGATTATGTAAAAATAGTGGACAGTGCCACAATGCAGCAGATACCAATTTTAAATCGTCCTGTGCTATGTGCTATGGCAGTATATATTGGCAGTACACGGCTTATTGACAACTTCTTCACAGATGAGATAGGAGGGGGGAGCCATGGAAATATCAATGCTTAAAAGCAAGATTCACCGTGCTGTAATCACTCAAGCGGAGCTCAATTATGTTGGTAGCGTTACTATTGATGAAGAACTTATGGAAGCAGCGGGACTTTATGAATATGAGCGTGTACATATATCAAATGATAACAGTGGAAGCCGCATCGAAACTTATGTTATAGCAGGAGAACGCGGGAGCGGTATAATATGCCTCAATGGATCTGCTGCACGTTCGGGGCAGAAGGGCGATTATGTTATCATAATGTCCTATGCTAATATGGTTCCTGAGGAAATAAAAGTTCATCGTCCGAAGGTGGTTTTTGTTGATGACAAGAATGAAATAATAAGGGTAGCTGACTACGAAAAACACGGTAAACTAAAATAAAAAATAACTTACAGGTTCAAGAAGATAAATATGATGAAAAGCCCACTTGAGTGGGATTTATGTATTCAAAGACTCAAAATGTGGATGAAACGCTGTATTTTATGAAGTGTGCATTGACTTTTGAGTTGACATTTGTCTCTTGCCAATGATACTATAAAATATAGGTAATTTGCAGTTTGCAGTTGAAAGAGGAGATAACAATGATAAAAAAACAAAGCACTACCGATAAAACAAATGGAAAAAAGCGATCTGTTAGTATATCGTTCTGGATAATTATTATTGTGGTGGTATTAACGGCAGTTTATTTTCGCGTCAATCCGAAATGGAAAGCGGCTGAGCTTACAATAGAGTATGCAGGAAGATTTTACCAGGTGCAGTCATTAGTTCCCGAAGGTAAGACCCTTGAAACGCGAATAATCCCACCTGAAGGATATGAGCGTGTTCCCATGAAAGATGGCAGTTTCGGGGAATACTTGCGAAAATATCCGCTTCTTCCTGACGATATAAAAATTCCCGCATATGACGGGACTACTATCAGTTCCACTGATGTTGCTGCAGTGTTTGACATAAGTCTTGGAACTGATGGCTATCAACAGTGTGCGGACAGCGTTATAAGGCTTTACAGCGATTATTTCTATGAAAAAGGAGAGTTTGACAAAATTTCTTTCCTGTTTTCAAATGGTGATGAGTGTTCCTACAATAAATGGCGAAAAGGCATGAGAATGCTGGTCTTTGCCGACTTTTCCTGTGAGATACCATTTGGACTTCCTAATAAAAGCGAACAGCAGTATAGGAACTACCTCAAGCAGGTTATGCGTTATGCAGGCACTCTTTCGCTGCAAAAGGAATCTGAGGTCATTTCTGCAGACGATCTTTGCGTTGGCGATATTATCTGCAATGACACACATGTTGTGATGATAGTTGATGAGGCAATAAACGAAAATGGTGAAAAATGTTACCTGATCGGACAAAGTTTTATTCCTTCTGTTTGCTTTCATATCCTTACCCATACAGAGGGTACGGTGACTTCTCCGTGGTATACCCAAGAACAGCTTGAAAAGGACACTTTTGTTATTGGTTCATTCCCTTTTGAAAAGAATGATATCCGTCGCTGGAAGGAAGGTTTTTAATCATTTTTGCTATAAGTTTACAACCACTATAGTTGGGAGAGAAAGTCACTAATTGTCCGGATTTTTCATGATAATAATAAATAATATTAGAGATGCCCCGAGGGAGAGAACCTCGGGGCATTATTAAACTCAGCCTCGTGGATGGTTTTACAAGGCATTGTTTTATATTATTTTGTTTTTTTTAAATGAAAGCTCTGTCCTGTATTATGTCAATTTTTCAGTTTTGCTTGGATTCGCCTTATCCACTCTTGCTTATCATAGTATTCACCATGTATGTATGGTGAATATTATAAAGCTTGCAGTTTATCTAGTATGGGCTCAATAATAGGTTTGTTCAGTGTCGAAATACTTATTTCAGTATCTTTTACATAAAACCATAAATGTCAACAAAAGAGCCTTTCTAACTGATAATACTGCATTTTGAAACATCTCAGAATGATTGTTTGTCGTTTATGTAAATACTGCACTCGTACATTATGTGAAATTATAATGACATGAAACGTCGTATAAGTATCAAAGATTAGGTATTGTGAAGCTCTTGCCCTCATCAAGTCCCCATGCCTTGAACATATGATTGTAGAAAGTTGGACGTGCGAAGTCGTATTCCATGTTCATATGGAAGAATGAGTGCTTCAAGCCCATGTGATTAAGACTGATGAGCCCATTTTCAAATTCGTCGAACCGTGCTTTCGGTACAGCGAGAATAACGTCATTCTCGCTTGTGTTGGCGTTGGTGAAGTCACCTGGGTCTGGAAATGAAACGCGGTATTCGTCTTTTGTGAGGGATGGGATAATTCCCCATACGCATGAGTCTATGGCATCAAACTCAGTTTTCATGGTAGTTCCTGTCTGAGTTTTTATTCCCATAAGAATAGTCCTTAGCTCAGCATTTCGACAGTTTATAACGATAGTATCGGGCTCGAACTCAGCGGATCTGAGCGGAGCGGTGAGAATTCCTTTATATATTCCTGTAGGAAGGTGGGGCATATTCTCAATGAACGCAGCTGCTGCATCGGGATCGTTTATTCCGATAACGGGGAGAAGTTCATTGAACTCGGGTGTTCCTTTTTTTAACTCCACCATGCCGTAGGCAATCAGAGGTGCCCAGCACCAGTGATCATGTTTTTGCATATAAACGGTCTGCCCTTCTCTTCTTGAAAGTGCAAAAGCCTGACAAAGAGACAAATGCTGACCAAAGTCGCGAAGCGGATATATTGTATTTTGCGGCAGTTCTGTTTCATCGCGAATCATTTTCAGCGCCATTGCGTCATAGCGCTGTCCGATAGTATTTCTGAGCAATTCTGATAAGCGTTTGTTTTGTTCCATAATGATTAACCTCCGATAGTTTTTCGTTTTTTCATTATATCATATTCAAAAACAAAAAACTATTGTATTTTTGCTGCTTTTGGTATTTTTATGTCATTTCTTGATATGTTTTTTAACTTATCATTTCAAATCTGCTTTCAATATCAGCAGCTGACGTGTCTGATACTTCTATTACAATTATGTTATCGGCGTCAAGCTTTCTTGCATATTTGATATTTGGATATGATTCGCAGGTGTATGAAATTTTTGTATACTCATTTCCACCGAGCGTTATCTTCTCGGGACCACATATATCTGTTACAGTAAAATTCTGCTTATAATTTGCTATTTCAAGCTGTAGATATTCCTCCACTGTCATATCTGGAGTTTCAGGATAACGGTGTTTAAGGTCATAATACCATATGTTAACTTTTGACTCTTCACCTAATGTAACGGAGAAGTCTATCAAGCCTGTCATGTAATGTTCTTTTTCTTCCTCGCTCATAAATCTTGTTGGCATCATAAAGTTGGTATAGAGAGCGTCTTTATCATATAATTCTGCATCTTCTGGAAATACCAGCTTTAAATTAGCCTGTTCGGATATATAAGCATTGCCAACAATTTTACCTTTATTGAAAGTTGTTTCTCTGATTTGAACGGCGGGCTGAGACGTGTAATTGTTTCCAGTTGTCTGAACAGCTGCTTCGTTATTAGATGATGCGGTTTCAGTGGTTTGAATAGTTTCATCATTTGAAGCTGTTGTAGTTGTTTCATTCAAGGTAATCTGCGGCGTGGTATTTTCGGTTTGGGTATTAACGGGTGATGTGTTATTTGTGATGTCGTGATAGGAAGAGTCTAGATTTGATGTAATATGCATTTGTTTGTCGCATGATGTAAGCGTGAATATCGCTGCTGACAATGTGATGATAACTGCTGCTTTTTTCATATTATTAACTCCTTTATTGGCTTATAGGCCATTATTTTATTTGTGTCATTTATTGTAGGCTTTTATTGCTAGCTTGACCTTTCATAAACAATAATCGAAACCAAAATAAAAAATGTTACATGGTTTTTAAATTTTTTCGTGATAACAAAAAATAATCACATGCAACAGTAAATACTTTCTGTGTCAGTTAATTATCTTATTGACATAAAAATAATCCCCTTAAAGTTTTCACACATTTGTTTTTTGTGTGTCTGCTTTAAGGGGAAATATCATTTTAAATTATTTGAACTTTAAGCTGTATTATATCGGTTATCGTCTTATTTTGTAAGAGCGATAATTTTTTCATAAGCTGGCTTAGGCTGATACCCGTTAGAGAATAGAAGAGGATTCTGTGATGATCTCCAGCTTACACTGTCCTGTGTACCCCAGATAGTAACAGCAGGGATCTGAGCAGAATTCTGCATAGCAAGCTTGAAAATCTTCTCGTAAAGATCTGCCTGTTCCTGTGAGTTGTTGCAAGTGATATCAAGCTCTGTGATCTGAACCTCGAGGCCTGTGCTGAGGAACTTCTTAAGAGCTGTCTCATATGTATTGGCATCTGGATATTTTGTATCAAGGTGAGACTGCATACCAATACCATCAATATAGCCGAGCTGCTTGAGCTTCATAGCCATGTTATAGATATCGTTTGTTTTAGCAGGGATGTACTCGTTGTAATCATTGAGATAGAGCTTGCATCCTGCAGGTGCATACTGTCTTGCATACTTGAAAGCATTTATTACGAAGCTGTCATCGCCGTAAACTCTTACCCAGTTTGAGTTGTCAGCGCCTCTCATTCCGCCGCCGTCGTTAAGGAAGAGTTCGTTACATACATCATATGAGTAAACTTCGAGATTAGGATATTGTTGTTTTAGAGCTGCAAATGTATTTTTAATCATGCTTTCAAGGCGCTGGTTCATAATATCTGCTGATACGTAAGCGCCGTTCTGTGAGAAGTTCTCACGGAAGAACCAGTCAGGAGTCTGGCTGTACCAAACGAATGTATGACCACGGAGTGCTATACCGTTGTCTTCGCAGAACTTAAGTGTCTGAGCTGCTCTGCTGAGACTGATCTGAGTATTTACGTTGTTGCCTCTCTGTTGACAAGCTGACTGATCGAGAATGCTGTCTGGCTTGAGCTCGTTCTCAGGAGTGATGGAATTGTAGTTCTTCTTGAGGAAGTCAGCACCGCTTCCAAGCTCGTGAGGGCTTACAGAAGTACCAATCTTGAAGTAACTTGCAAATGCGTTCTTGAAACCGTCACCCTGTGAACTTGTATTGTTGTTCTGCTGCTGATTATTATTCTGCTGGCCCTGGTTCCAGTTATTTTGCTGGTTCTGATTGTTCCAATCATTTACTTCCCAGTTGTACCAGGAATTATTGTTATTCTGCTGATTGTTCCAGTCATTGTTCTGCTGACCCTGGTTCCAGTTGCT
>DBYI01000014.1 GCA_002310115.1 Ruminococcus flavefaciens | reverse complement strand
CAAAGGGGCTTTTTTGACAGGCTGAGGTATGCATATTGCATATCTGTCTACTTTTTTATTCACAATTATAGATATTTCATATTTTTGTTGCAAACGTGTTAATAAAAAAGAACTAAAAGTAGATTTTATTTTTTATATACAGCAATCTTAATATATTGCTACTTTTCGCCTTATTGCGGAACTTTTCGGCAAATTAGATTTTGTTAATTCTTAACACAGAGAAATCTTAATAAATTCACATATTTCCTATATAAGGCAATTTTTTGTAACTTGTCCTACCACTCTTGAAAATTTGACACTCATGGCTCGTTCATGCTATAATGCAATCGTCAAAGAGTTCGTATGACAACTTAACAAGTTGCAATGAACTTTTCGATAATAACTGCCATGATTCAGGAGGGTTTATTTATGAAAAAAATATTATGTTTAACAACTGCACTCGTTTGTTGCACAGCGGCTCTTGCAAGCTGCAATAACAGATTCAAAGTATTTAAGAATTACGACTCCGATGGACAGGTTTCAAAAAAGAACGTAACCGACTATCTCGGTAAGTGGGAGTGTAGCGAGATTGAAATGGACGGAGAAAAGTCCGATACACTATGGGGCGCAGATGTAACTACTCTGTATCAGATTGAGCTTTCAGAAGATAATAAGGGTACATTTTTCTCGTTCCTTACTACTCTTATTCAACCCGACCCACTTGACATCACATGGGAAGATAAAGGGAACGGGGAGATCTTAGTAAATCTCGACAAAGCAGGAGAACCACTTACGATGACTTATAAAAATGGCAGAATGTTAATAGACGAGAGTAGCGATTATTCAAGCTTCATAGCATATCTTGATAAGGTTGATAAGTTCACACCTATCTCCGATGATACAGAAATGTCGTTCAGCTTTTCAAGCGATTCAGAGGCATCTTTCAACTTTACGGGCGACGAAATAAAGCTTGAAACAGAACCTACAACAGAGAAACACTTGAACATATATTAATCGCTTTTTTGGATATGTATTACGATAATGCGGCAAATAAAACTGCCGCATTATCTCTTTTTGGGTCAGAATTTTTTCTTGACATTGTTTCTCTTTTGATGTATAATATTAATATTAGGGAGTTATTATGCTTGTGTAGCACAGCTGGTAGTGCAGCTCATTCGTAATGAGCAGGTCGCAGGTTCGAATCCCGTCACAAGCTCCAAAAATCCGCATAGCTACGTAGTTTAACAACTGCGTAGTTATTTTTTTCTCCCTCCTTTTGTTGACCAAACTGGATTTGGTCAACAGAAATCGCACCATTTTTTGAAAAAACATTGGTTTGCATTTTTCTTTTTTTATATGAGCGTGGTCAACTTTTGGTCAACTAATTATTATCTGCGTTATCTTCAAAAAGAAGTGCTGTACACTAAATTGTGACTACTTAATATTACATTTCAAAAAACAGCCTGCAATCAAGCGATTACAAGCTGTTCTGTGATTTTTATTGTGCATTATGCCCTTTTCAGTTTTGACAGGATAGCATTTTCAAGTGCCTCTGCCGCTTTCTGTTCTGCCTCTTCAATAACATGACAATAGATATTGCTGGTTGTACTCGCACAATTGTGACCGAGTCGCTTTGATATTTCATTCAGCGGAATACCGTTCATGATCATCATCGTCGACGACGTATGCCTAAGCGTGTGAAGGTGTATCGTTTTCAGTCCATATTTCAGATTGAAGTTACGGAACCACTTGCTTGGTGTAGACGGATGCAGAGGCTTTCCTGTTACACCTGTGAACACTTTTCCTGATTCTATCCACTTGCTGCCTATGTTTTCTCGCTGATAGTCCTGCCATTCACGGTATTTCCTGAGCATCTGCATTACATAATCAGATACCTTAATTTTTCTGTTGGAATACTTGTTCTTGGGAGTATCTTCATATATTCCTGTCTCTTTCATATCATCAACAGTTTGCATCCGAGCTTCAGAACAATGTAAGCCACTCGAAAGAAGAAGCCTAAAGAAAACAGGCATGATTAAATGGCGATACGGCACTTCAGAACAGTATGAACATTTATCTGTTTCTGCAAAAAAGCGCGATAGTTCCTCAGAAGTATAAATATGAGGTATCTGTAGTGAAATGCATTATATTCTCAATATTATGTAAGTTTATATGTTTTTTCTTTTGGAACGGCTTGTGAATAAAAGTATAAGTGCGGAAATGTCAATTACAGATCCGGTAGTTCCAACATCTGCAACGCCTGTTTGCGGACTTCGCTGGCGTTTAACGGAAGCTGTCGTTGTTGATGTGGCAGTGGACGTTGAAGAAGCAGTTGTTGCAGAAATTGTAACAGCATTATCACTGCCGTTTGCTTCTGTGGTAACATTTTCAGTTTTATTGGCAGCTTTACTCAGAACGAACTCATTATCGCCTGCACTGTCGCCCGAAGTTGCCAGTGTTATGACATTGAATGTGTAGGACTGATCTGCTTCAAGTCCCTCAAATACAGCAGGACTTTCATTTATGGTCAGCTTTTTACGTTTGCCGCTTTCATCTGTCGCAGTAACTTTATAGCCCGTAATTTTGGCTCCGTTTGGAGATTGGGGAGCTGTAAAGCTTACCGTAACATTACTGCCGTTACGCTCGGCGGAAATGTTGGTTGCGTCAGAGGGCTTTGCCGTTTTATATGTGCCGTCAGCGGTAACGTGGATATAATTATGGTGGCAGGAAGAACCCATGCGGCAGGTAAAAAGAATATCTCTTTCTGTCTCGGGAGTAAATTCATATATGAAATTTTCTCCCTGCACAAGAGTGATATGACCCTCGTCCTTATTATTGGTATCAGTTCCGAAACCGAGGTCTGGTATTTTTACAGTTGCACCGCAGCCTTTGGGCTCGGTTCCCTCAGGGACATTGACATACCACTTTACAGCAGTTCCTGCTTTAACTGTAATATTACCGCTCCACAGGTCTGAGTATTCGGTAACGAGCGTTGTTGTATCGTCGGCTTTGGCACTGAGATCATAATGACCTGATACAGTATAGACCAATGCAAAGCCTAAGATCGCGGATAAAGTTTTCTTGATGATATTCATCTTTTCTTCCTTCATTTCTTTCGCTTTTTTCAACATATCAAGTTGATATGAACCATTATCTCATATATCTGCGCAGTTGTCCAATTCAAATAATTGATGATCTGTTATCAATTATTCTGATATGGATGAGCTTCATAAAAAAGCGCCTGAACCGAAAAGTTCTGGCGCTTTTTTATTATTATATACGTGCGCTAAAAAATGAAATATCATCATTATAGTTCTTTCGCTCGTAATACATATCCGTGAGATCTTTTAAGGTCATCTTTTGCGTGTATTTACAAAGGTAACTGGTCATGGGCTCCCACAGGCATTTTTCTATTGCGTCGGTCGCATTCTGTTCAAGCTCCTTGCTGAACTCCGATGATGCGAGTATTGATCTGTCAAGGGCGTTCACAATCTCGTACAGAGTAATATCCCCAAGCTCACGCTGTATCCTGTATCCGCCGCTTGAGCCCTTGACGCTGCTTATTAGATTGGACTGCTTTAACAGCGGAAGTATTTGTTCAAGATATTTTGCGGAGATATTATTCCTTTTTGATATGGCATTTACTTTTACTGTGTTTTCATTGTTTGTGTTTAAGGCTATATCAAGCAATGCTATGATACCGAATTCGACTTTGGTGGATATTCTCATTTTTTTCACCTCGTTTAATATGATAGTATCAGTTTATCATATCATTATTGTTTTTTCAAGCTTTCCGTATATATGTTTTTCCTATTGACGCTAATGCATTTCATGTATTGGACATCGCGGCTTCCGTATGATATGATAAATGCAGAGAAAAGACAAGAGGTGATGATAATGAGAGATACACTATTCATTTTTAGCACAAAGCGAATGCGATGTTGTGCCGAGTAATTATTAAATGATGAATAAAAAGAAAGAAAAGGTTAAAAGGTGAAGAAAATGAAAAATAACAGATTAAAGCTTATATCCTTAATTGCCGCTGCGACACTGTTTACAAGCTGCTCTGGACTCAATCAATCAAGCTCTTCCGAAAAGAGTGAGCCAACTACCGCAAGCACCACAACAGTTGAGAACACAACTGAAAGCGCATCAGCAGAGAGCGCTTCGGAAGCTGCAACAGAGGCAGCTAAGGTTGAGATAGGAGCTCCCGAAAAGACCGACATCAACATCGGCTACCTCAACTCCACAGCACATCTTCTCGCATTCGTTGCACAGGAGGAGGGCTACTTCAAGGAAGAGGGACTTAAAGTTACACTTACCCAGTTTTCAAGTGCTTCCGAACTCATAAACGGTATCGAATCCGATAAGCTCGATGTGGCTTTCATCGGTTCCGTTCCCACACTTACTTTCCAGAGTCAGGGACATGAGGTCTCGATTTTCGGCGGAGCGATGACAAACGGTCACGGCTACGTTATCAAATCTGAATTTGCTGACAAGGACGAGGCAGGAGTGGAAGTCCTCAAGGGCAGAAATGTCGCTTCAGTCAAGAACAGCGTACAGGACGCAGAGCTCCAGATACTGCTGAAAAACGCAAACATCGAAATTGGTGAAGGCGACGACAAGGTAAATATCGTCTACTTCGACAGTCAGAAGGACGCTTATGCAGCACTTCTTAACAGCTCTATCGACGCGGCTTCCGTTTACTCGCCGTATGCTTCGCTGGCTAAGTCCCAGGGCTATAGGGTCGTATACTACTGCGCACACGAAAAAGCTCTTGAGAACCAGCCATGCTGCCGTCAGGTTGCAAAGACATCTGCACTCAGCAGCACTCCCAATACTTTTATAGCCATTGAACGTGCATTCATAAAGGCATATCACTTTACACAGTCCGACCACGACAAGACTATCAAGGACGTCAAGAAGTACATCGACATAGAGGAAGATTTCATTGACACTGAGGTTTACGGCGGATACAGTGTATCCAGTCCCGATCCTGACAAGAAGGGTACACTCACACTTAAAGATACTATCGTCGATCTTGGATATACAGAAGATTACGACATCGAACCGCACTATAATACCGACGTATACAAAAAGGCTCTCGACAGTATATTGGCCGAAGGTTCAGATGACATTTACAAATCACTGGAAGATCATTTCAACGAATTTGAATAACACTCTTTGTTGAACCGCACCGCAGGCATATCGCTTGCGGTGCGGTTTATTGCTGATTGTATGTATTTCTATATGTTCGTTATTGACAAATCCCTGACTGCGATATATAATCATATTAAATACATAGTTTATATATGTATACCGATATATTACAATATGCTTAAACAATTTTACAGAAAAAACCTCCATAGAAAGGGGTCTCAAATGACCTATGAAGTTTGATTTTGATCATGTGACTGATCGTAGCGGTACTAATTCACTGAAATGGAATACATTGCAAAATGAGCTGCCTATGTGGGTGGCGGACATGGATTTTTTGGCGGCGCCTGAGATACTTGAGGAATTGCAGAAAAGGCTGACAAACGGTATTTTCGGTTATTCTGTTCTGCCTGATGAATGGTATCAGGCATATATTGAATGGTGGCAGTCACGGCATAATTTGAAGTTTGAAAGGCAGCAAATGTTGTTCAGTCCAGGTGTATTGCCAACCATATGCACTTGTATTCGTGAGCTTACGAATATCGGTGATAATGTAGTGCTGCTTTCTCCTGTTTACAACTGTTTTTATGACTGTATTCTCAGCAACGGACGTTCTGTACTTGAATGTCCTCTTATCTATGACGGAAATGAATATCGGATAGATCATAAGCTTCTTGAGTGGCAGATAAGTAATAGCAGAACCAAAATGCTTATTCTCAGCAATCCGCATAATCCTACCGGAAATATCTGGGGCAGAGATGTTCTGGCTGCTATTGGCAGTCTCGCAAGGAAAAACGATGTTATTGTTGTCTCTGATGAGATACACTGTGATATTACAGATCCCGATATAAATTATGTCCCGTATCTGGCTGCTGCGTCTGAAAATGCCGGTAACAGCGTGACCTGTATTTCTCCGACAAAAGCATTTAATCTTGCAGGACTGCATACCTCAGCCATAGTAATCCCCGACAAAACGATCAGGCGGCGAATAAAAGAAGGCTTGCATTCTCAGAGGATAGACAGTGCAAATGCATTTGCGGTACAGGCGGCTGTTTCAGCTTTTCAAAAGGGCGGTGCATGGCTTGATAGTTTACGTCGTTATCTTTTTGAAAACAAACAGCTTGTCAGAGCGGGGTTAGAGGCGGAATTACCTGAACTGAAGCTCATTCCTTCGCAGGCGACATATTTGCTCTGGATAGACGGGACGAGAGTTGTTACAGATAATGGGCTCAGTCTTGCACAGAGTATACGCAAACGGACAGGATTGTTCCTTTCTGACGGAGCACAGTTCGGAAAAGGCGGTGAAGGCTTTTTACGTATGAACATTGCCTGCCCTTACAGCATGGTGCAGGATGGACTTGAAAGGCTTATTACAGCCATTAAGGCAATGCGCAGATAATGTTTAAGGAGAATTGAAATATGAGTACTCAAGAGAATTTTAAACATATAACAGTTGAAGAGTTTTCTGAACTGGATTTTAATAATATCACTCTTCTTGACCTCCGAGAACCTGATGAGGTATTGGTGAGTGGGATTGAAGGAGCAATAAATATTCCGTTCTCAGGTGGATATTCAAAACTGGATACCATTCCCAAGAATAAGCCTGTGGTCGCGTTTTGCCGCGAAGGCGACTGGAGTGAGCAGGTAGCTGAGATACTTGCTGATCGCGGATACGATATAGCCACACTGGACGGTGGATACAATGCCTATCGTTCATTTCTTGCTGTGCATAATAAAAGCTCAGAAACTCAAAAGACGGGAGCTCAAACAAAATTTGACAACTCTGATAACAGGATAAATTCAAAGAATATTGTGCTAATAGATGCAAAGAATTTAAAATGTCCCGGACCGATCGTAAAAGTTGCAGATTATCTGAGAGATAAGCCTATCGGTGAAACAATATGTGTTGAAGCCACAGAAGATGCATTTGCATCAGATATTCGTGTCTGGTGTGACAGGACAGGAAATCGTCTGGATAACCTTGTAACAGAGAATGGTATTATCAAGGCTCAGATCACACGGGATACCAAAAAAGAATATTCATCTGCCAAGGAAAAAAACGACAAGACATTTGTTGTTTTTTCAGGAGATCTTGATAAGACTATCGCTGCATTTATAATTGCGAACGGCGCTGCAGCAATGGGAAGAAAAGTAACTATGTTTTTTACATTTTGGGGACTCAATATTCTCAGGAAACCGAAAAAAATAAAAGTATCCAAGAATTTTATTGAAAAAATGTTCGGAGCAATGATGCCGAGAGGAACTGCAAAGCTTGGTCTGTCACGTATGAATATGTGTGGTGCAGGATCAAAAATTATACGTGGCATAATGAAAAAGAAAGGTATCAGTTCATTGGAAGAACTGATTGAAAGTGCAAAATCTCACGGTGTTAGAATAGTAGCCTGCCAGATGTCGATGGATATTATGGGTATTCATCAGGAAGAACTGATAGACGGGGTAGAACTTGGAGGTGTAGCTACTTTTATTGGCTCAGGAGAAGAATCTGATATGAGCCTGTTTATATAACAGAAGAATATTAAAAATAGTATAAGTGAGGTAAAGATCATGATAACAAGAAATGAAGCCTTTGAGCTTTTAAAAAAGTACAACAAAGACCCGTTCCATATTCAGCACGCCCTGACTGTTGAAGCGGTAATGAAGTGGTATGCCAATGAGCTTGGATATGGAGATAAGGCAGAATACTGGGGTATCGTCGGACTTCTCCATGACATTGATTTTGAACTGTATCCCGAGGAACACTGCCTCAAAGCTCCTGAACTTCTTAGAGAAGGCGGAGTAAGTGACGACATCATTCATGCAGTATGCTCTCACGGCTACGGAATAACCGTAGGCTGCGGCGTGACTATTGAAGTAGAGCCGATACATGAAATGGAAAAGGTGCTTTTTGCGGCTGACGAACTTACGGGTCTGATCTGGGCAGCTGCGCTGATGCGTCCGTCTAAAAGTACAAAGGATATGGAACTTAAATCCCTGAAAAAGAAGTATAAGAGCAAAGGATTTGCGGCAGGCTGCTCAAGAGAAGTTATTGAGCGCGGTGCCGAACAACTCGGTTGGGAGCTTGACAAGCTGCTTACCATGACCTTGCAGGCTATGGCTGAAAACGAAGATGCTATCAATGCTGAGATGGCGTAAAGCAGGAGCAATTCTATAAAGGAGGCTGTTTTTATGAGATCAATTCTGATCAAGGATACGACACGTGAGGAACGGGAACAGATCATCAAAGAGTCACTTGACTGTGGCGGCGGAGGCTGTGAAAACTGTTCATCATGCTGGCTGGGCGGTGGAAGTCCGTTTGGAATCTACCAGGACTATATTGACGGAAAACGTGAGATCAGCGAGATCAACAGGACATATATGGAGCAATACCGTCAGAATCGTCTTATAAAATGAGGTGACTGCTTATGATTACAGCACCTGATATTTTAAATTCTACTGCAAAAGAACGCAGGAACTATATCAAAGAAAGATTTCCATGTATAGCAGACTGTGATATGTGTGGTATCTGCACTGTATTTCACGGCAAAGATGCGGAAGTCGCCTATGAAGCATATATTCGTGGAGAGCGTTCTTTTGAGGATGTTTCCGAAGATTACAGATGAGGCGATGTCTGGAAAGGATGGAACGAATGAATATAGAAATAAAAGCCTTAACTCCAGAATTAGAAGAAGTATACTTTGACTTTTTTGATAATAGAGCTTTTTCGGACGGTTCACCTTATTATCCCTGCTACTGCAATGCGTTCAATATGAGCAAGGAACAGATAGATTCTGAATTATTCGCAAAGTCCGAAATATACGGTGGAGGAGCAGAAAACTGGAAACGGGCGCTGCGGGAATCAGCTGTTAAAATGGTGAGAGCAGGTACGATAAAAGGCTATCTGGCTTTTGCTGACGGTTTGGTTGTAGGCTGGTGCAATGCTAATGACAGAATGAATTATTATCGTGTAGGAGTGTTTGATCTTGACAACGTGCCTTCCGATGAAAAGCCTGTGGGCTGTCAGGAAAAAGGAAAGATAAAATCTGTGGTCTGCTTTGAGATAGCTCCCGATTACCGCGGAAATGGCATAGCAACCGCATTGCTTGAACGAGTATGCTCAGACGCAAAAAATGACGGGTACGCTTTTATTGAGACTTACCCCATGAAGCAGGGGCATAACAACGCATTAGCTTTTACGGGTCCGATAAAGTTGTATGAGAAATTCGGATTTGTGACATTTTGTGAGAACAGAAATACCATAATAATGAGAAAAGCGCTGAGGTGATATTATGACAGATGTTTACAGTAATTGTCCTGCTTTTGAAGACGACAAGTATCTGCTGCGCTTTGTTGAGGAACAGGACGCAGATGATCTGCTGCAGGTTTACAGCGATAAAAACGCCTTGCCTTTTTTCAACAGCGACAACTGTGACGGAGATAACTTCTATTATCCCACGAAAGAGAAAATGCTTGACGCAATAAAATTCTGGTTATCATCGTATGAAACAAAGTGGTTTGTGAGATTCACGATCATTGACAAAGCTGCTTCAAAGGCAATAGGCACTGTTGAGTTATTTCACCGCGACTCCGATGACGCCTTTAGCGGAGATGGAGTTTTGCGCCTCGACGTAGGCAGTGCTTTTGAGAAAGAAAGCGTATTGTACGATATTATATCGCTTATAGTTCCGCCTGCTTTTGAACTGTTTAACTGTGATGAGATAATAACAAAAGTCCCCGATTATGCAGTGGAAAGGATAAAGGCTGTTCAGAAATTCGGCTTTATAAAATCAAAAGATCTTCTGATCGGAACACATGACGGATACGCCTATAAAGGTTACTGGGAAATACAGAAATGAGGTGCATTTATGAATATCGCTTACAGAAGATTATCGGATAAAGAACTTGAAACTTTTATTACAATGAGAATAAATCAGCTTCGTGAAGAGGGGGCAAAAGAGGATATCGATCTGAGACCTGCACTGAAAGATTACTATCAGCGTCATATGGCAGACAATACTTTCATTTCGTGGATAGCTCTGGACAATGAAAAAATAATCGGAACAAGCGGGATATCCATCGTTGAAAAGCCGCCTTATTTCGGCTGCCCCAGCGGTAAGATAGCGCTTCTGTCAAGTATGTTCACGGACAAATCATACAGAAGACAGGGTATCGCAAAAAAGCTGCTGTCACTGGTAGTCGATGAGGCAAGAAAACACGGCTGCGGTACTGTTCAGATAACCGCTTCGGATATGGGTGTTTTACTGTACACTGATTTCGGCTTCGTAAAGAATAATAATTTCATGCAGTATAAGCTGTAAAAGAAAAAGCTTCTTCGTAATTGAAGAAGCTTCAGCCTGTCAAAAAAGCCCCTTTG
>DBYI01000118.1:72662-120719 GCA_002310115.1 Ruminococcus flavefaciens | reverse complement strand
TTAAAGCACGGCAGCGGCAGAAGTACATTCTATACCCGAACCCACATTTAATGCGATATTAGAAATAATGATCAAAGGAGTAAAATGATGAATATAGATAACACTCTTTACAACGGACGTCCAACAGTTACTCGTTCCGAAGTTGAGATGGCTATATACGATAAACTTGACTCTCTTGGTATTGAGTACAAGAGAGCAGACCATGACCACACTGATACTATGGAGGATTGTCTTGCTATCGAAAAGGTACTTGGTGCTAAGATATGCAAGAACCTGTTTCTCTGCAACCGCCAGAAGACCAGCTTCCATATGCTTCTTATGCCGGGAGACAAGCCGTTCAAGACGAAGTTTCTGACATCGCAACTAAACTGCGCTCGACTATCTTTTGCGGAAGCAGACAAGATGCAGGAGTATCTGCATACTATCCCCGGCTCTGTATCAGCGTTGGAGCTTATATTCGATACGGATAACAACATACAGCTCGTCATAGATAACGACCTTATGAGCGATGAATACATTTGCGGACATCCCGGTATCAATACATCAACAGTCCGTCTGCTCCGCGAGGATATGCTCAAATATGTCCGTGCGGCTAAGCATGAACCTACATTTATAGATCTGCCGGTTGAATGATAGTTAAAGCCTCCAGAGGGAGGCTTTTTTGATATAAAGTATGCTTGTGTAATTTGCTATAAAAACAAAATCCGATATAGTAAGTAATGAATAAAATTCAAAAATGTTCGGGTTTTATATTGACACTGTGTCAGAATAATGCTATACTATCTATAGTGACATGATGTCAGAATAGATTGTGCAACGTATAATGGACAATATCCATGCGAAAAAACACTGATCGTGACGAGGAAGAAGGAGAATGTACTATGCCAAAAGGTTCACCGGAGCTGACAGCTTCACGTAAGGAAGAGATCGTGAACGCCTGCGAAAAGCTCTATCAGACAATGAGCTTCAAGGAGATCACAATAAAGGATATAGGTGCTGTGACATCATTCACAAGGACTTCTATCTACAACTATTTTCAGACGAAAGAGGAAATTTTCCTTGCCCTGATGCAGCGTGAGTACGAGCTGTGGGCTGAGGAAATGAACGAGCTTGCAAAGGAAAATGAAACTATGACCACTGAGGAGTTTTCATCAGCACTTGCACACTCTCTTGAAAAACACGAGCAGCTTCTGAAGCTCCTTGCCATGAATCACTACGATATGGAGGAAAACTCTCGCCCCGAACGGCTGACGGAGTTCAAGGTCGCTTACGGTGCTTCTCTTGATGCAGTGAGAGTATGTGTTAGAAAATTCTTCCCCGAAACGGACTGCGAAAGCTTTATCTTCGTATTCTTTCCGTTTCTGTTTGGTGTATATCCGTATTCGGTGGCGACACAAAAACAGCTTGACGCCATGCGTGATGCAAAAATGAAATTCAGGATGCACAGCATATATGAGATAATTTATTCCTGCGTGATGCAGCTATTAGGAGGTACAAAATGAAATACACAAAACTTGGTAACTCAGATTTGAACGTTTCGAGGATATGTATGGGCTGTATGGGCTTCGGAGATGCGTCAAACGGTCAGCACTCATGGACGATAGACGAGGAGCACAGCCGTGAGATCATCAAGCGCGGGCTTGATCTCGGCGTAAACTTCTATGATACAGCGATCGGTTATCAGTCCGGAACCAGCGAGCAGTATGTCGGCAGAGCACTGCGTGACTTTGCAAAGCGTGATGAAGTTGTGGTTGCAACAAAGTTCCTGCCGAGAACTCCTGCGGATATTGAAGCAGGTATCAGCGGACAGAAGCATATAGAGCGTATGATAAACAAGAGCCTTGAAAATCTCGGAATGGACTATGTTGACCTGTACATTTATCATATGTGGGACTGGAATACGCCTATCTACGATATACTCGATGGTCTGGACCGTATCGTCAAGGCAGGAAAGGCAAGGTACATCGGCATTTCAAACTGTTATGCATGGCAGCTTGCAAAGGCAAATGCTCTCGCTGAGAAAGAAGGCTTTGCAAAGTTCGTCAGTGTTCAGGGACATTACAATCTGATCTTCCGTGAGGAGGAGAGAGAAATGGCTATGCTCTGCGCTGAGGACAATATCGCTATGACACCATACAGTGCCCTTGCAAGCGGCAGACTTGCAAGGCTCCCCGGGGAGACCTCAAAACGTGCCGAGGAGGACACCTACGCCAAATTCAAGTATGACGCAATGAAAGAGCAGGACGAGGTAATAATCAGGCGAGTTGCTGAATTAGCCGAAAATCACGGAGTTTCCATGACAGAGGTATCCCTTGCGTGGCTGCTGACAAAGGTAACATCCCCCGTTGTCGGTGCGACGAAACTGCATCACATTGAGGGTGCAGCAAAGGCAACAGAGCTTGAACTCACCGATGATGAAACAGCATATCTTGAAGAACCTTATGTACCTCATGCGCTGGCAGGCGTTATGGCGCAGAACAAGCCTGCAAATAAGAATGAAAAACACGTCTGGGGTACAGGCAGTCAGAAAATTTAGGAGGAAATCAATATGAACAATTTACCCAAGATCGCTCTCGGTGCGTGGGCATGGGGAAATGACGGAACATTCGGTGGCAGCCTGACAGGGGATACTCTCCGCCCCATATTCGACAAGGCGATGGAAAACGGCCTGAACCTTTGGGATACCGCATATGCTTACGGTATGGGTACTTCCGAAAAGGTGCTTGCAGAAATCGTGAATGATCTTCCGAGAGACAGCTTCATGATTTCGGATAAGTTCACGCCACAGTGTGCAGATGCTTCCTCTCCAACGGCTATGAAGGATATGATCGAGATGCAGCTGAAACTCATGGGACTTGACCGCTTCGATATTTACTGGATACACAACGTCTGGGACGCTCCGAAATGGACGGAGGAGCTTGCAAAATACTTTGAGGGTAAAGGCAACGTGCCGATAATCGGTGTTTCTAATCATAACCTTGCGGAGATCAAACAGGCAGCGGAGATACTTGCGGCGCGCGGTCTGAAACTCTCGGCCGTGCAGAATCATTACAGCCTTATCAATCGCTCTTCCGAAGATTCTGGTATTCTGGACTACTGCAAGGAAAACGGGATCACATTCTTCTCCTATATGGTACTTGAACAGGGCGCACTTTCGGGCAAGTATGATACTGCGCACCCCATGCCCGTAGGCTCCGCAAGAGCTGACAGCTATAACCCCATTCTCGACAAGCTGGAGGTCATGAACAAGGCTCTCGGCAAGATCGCTGAAAAATACGGCGTAGGAATCGCACAGGTTCCTGTTGCGTGGGCTGTCGCAAAGGGGACTCTGCCGATAATCGGTGTAACGAAGGTCAGCCATGTTGAGGACGCAGTAAAGGCGGCCAATATTACACTGACTGCCGACGAGGTAAAGGAGCTTGAAAGTGTTGCCGACAGTCTTAGTCTGAATGTTATCCGTTTCTGGGAAAAGGAAATGAAATAAAATTATCTTGCCTGCGAAAGGAGAGTACAATGAAAAGGTTATTATCCGCTATACTTACAGGTATCACTCTGTTTACATTAACAGGCTTCCGTTCAGCTGATACGGAACAGATGGACGCTGTTTCCGCTTCCACTGAAAAAATTACTTACACAACAGAAGATTTGCGTAATTTGCAGGATTTTATTCTTGCAAAGTCCAAAGAGTCAGAACTTGAAGGAAATCCATATGACCTCAACAATGACGGAGTATGGGACGCATTTGATCTTTGCCTTATGAGGCGTGAGGTCATCAGCAGCCAAAACGATGTGACAGATAAAAATACTATCGTCGTGTACTTCTCACGTACAGGTAACACCGAGAAGATAGCTGAGTATCTTATCGACATCACAGGTGCGGACAACTATGTGATACAAGCGGTTGTTCCATATACAGACGCAGATATTGAATACAATAATTCTTCCTGCCGCGCAAATCAGGAGCAGAATGACAAGACCGTGCGTCCTGAGATCGCAGAGCCCATAAGCTTTCTTGACAGTTATGACACAGTTTTTCTCGGCTATCCGATATGGTGGGGACAGGAGCTCCGTATCATAGATACATTCCTTGAAAGCTATGATTTTTCAGACAAAACAGTGATACCGTTCTGCACATCTGCAAGCAGTGGTATTTCTACAAGTGAAAAAAATATTTCAGAGCTTGTACCTATTGGAGATCAGCTTGCAGGGAAACGTTTCTCGGCAAGTGCAGGAAAGAATGATGTGAAGGCGTGGTATGACACACTGTCTTTGACAAAGGAGGATAAATAATGAAAAGACTTTTTATTCCAATAATTGCAGCATTTTGTATGCTTGGCATTACAGCCTGCGGCAACTCTGACAATAGCAGCTCAAAAAACGCAGAAACGTCTGCACGGACAGTATCCTCACAACAGGAAACACAGACACAGCAGACGGAGCAGTCTGCCCAAGTGACTGAATCAGGAAAGCCAGATGAAGAAAAGGCTGTTACCGAACAGACTGAGAATCAGCCGGAAAACCCGGATACTACTGAGAGCAGCGGAAAGGACACGATAGTTGTGTATTTTTCTGCAACAGGCACCACAAAGGGAGTAGCAGAGCGTATCGCAAGTGTCACAAATGCCGATATTTTTGAGCTTATGCCTGCTGAGCCATACTCTGACGCAGACCTTGACTGGAACGACAAGAACAGCCGCACGACGATCGAGATGAACGATCAGAAGGCACGTCCTGCTATCGCAAATGATACAGTTAATCTGGACAGCTATACCACTGTTTACATCGGCTACCCGATCTGGTGGGGCGATGCGCCCAGAATAATGAGTACATTCGTTGAGGCACACGATTTTGACGGCAAGACTGTAATTCCCTTCTGCACCTCTGGCGGCAGCGGCATCGGCAGGAGTGGAAGTAACCTTGCATCGCAGGCCGGCAGCGGAAAATGGCTTGATGGAGACAGGCTTGATGCAGGCATATCCGAGAGCAAGATACAGGACTGGATAAACAGTATGAATTAAACAGGGAGGGCTGTTATGCAGACAAAGACAGGTATCATCAAAAGAATAGTCGATGCGGTGCTGACAGTCCTTTTGCTCTTTCTTATGGCATATCAGGTGACAAGCGATGTGCTGCATGAGTGGCTGGGTATCTGTATGACCGTAACGCTGATACTTCATCATATCCTCAACCGCAAATGGTATAAGTCTGTTTTTAAGGGAAAATATACGTCCTATCGTATCACTATGACGGCGGTGAACACTTTTATGCTTGCAGCTATTGCACTGACGGCTCTCAGCGGAATGGCTATGAGCGGACACGCAGTACCGTTTATGTATGGGTTTATCAATGTTATGAAAGCAAGGACGCTTCACATTGCAATGTCCTATTGGTCATTTATCCTTATGGGTATACATATCGGTCTGCATATAAAAGCTATGACAGCAAAGCTGCCAGACAAGGGCAAAATTGTTTTCAATGCTATCCTCACAGGCGTATCAGGTGTGGGACTATGGCTGTTTCTGAAAAGCGGTATCATAAACTATATCACGTTCCAAACACACTTTGCTTTTCTTGACTACACTACAGTAAAGTGGCTGATCATTCTGCAAAACCTTGCAATGCTGCTGTTTTTTGTGCTTGTGGGGTATGTGTTGTCGGAGGTTACCACAAAGGGCAAGGATAAAAAGTATTCTCTGAAGTCGCTGATATGGCTGGGCTGTGCAATTATCATCGGTGTTGTGATGAATTTTGCTCTTGAAGAGAGAAATGTTGATAACAACTTTGGTAATTCAAACTGGCAAAATGCACAGAGCACATCTGCTCAGACTACAGCGAAACAAAAGGACCCTGATACAATCGCTCAGAATCATACGACTGTTTCAACCGCCGTAAATGACAGTTTTATACTGATCGAGGGAGGCAGCTTCAATATGGGAAGTCCTGATTCGGAGAACTGGCGCATTGATGATGAAACGCTCCACGAAGTAACGGTTTCAGCGTTTTATATAGACCCTTATGAAGCCTTGCAGTCCGACTACGAAGCACTTATGAGCAGCGATCCAAGCACCTTTGACGGTGAAGGTCTGCCTGTTGACAATATCTCATGGCTTGAAGCGGTGAAGTATGCCAATGCAAGAAGCAAGGCGGCAGGACTGACACCTGCGTATACGATCGGTGACGGTGAGGTAGTGTGGGACAGGTCGGCTAACGGTTACCGTCTGCCCACAGAAGCGGAGTGGGAATACGCATGCCGTGCAGGAACGCAAACGCCGTTTAATACAGAGCATTCTCTCAGTGCCGATGATGCCAATTTCTACGGGCATTACCCATATGAAATAGAGGAAAACTATTTTGATGATGAGGTACTTGAAGCCCGTCCCGGAGAATATCGGCAGATCACTGTTGAAGTCGGCAGCTTTAAGCCCAATGCGTGGGGATTGTACGATTGCCACGGCAACGTGAACGAATGGTGCTGGGACTATTACGGTGAATACGATACCTCACAGACTGTTGACCCTACAGGTGCTGAAAGCGGCACTCGCCATGTTTACAGGGGCGGCGGCTGGAATGATTTTGCAAAGAATATGCGAAGTGCCTACCGTGCCGCCGGTCAGGCTGATATGAAAAGCTATAATCTTGGCGTAAGGCTTGTCAGAAATGCTGATAATGCACCCGACCCAAAACTGACTGCGAAGGAAAAAGTAAAGCACGAAAAGGACGGAAAAGTCCTTATCGCCTACTTTTCATGGAGCGGAAATACCAGAGATATTGCTCACAATATTGACAGCCGTATTGATGCCGATATTATCGAATTAACACCCGCAAAGCCTTATTCTACAGACTATAACACTGTCCTTATGGAAGCACAGGAGGATCAGCACAAAAATGCTCGTCCGGAGCTGAACGAGCATATCGACAATATGGAGCAGTATGATATTATCCTGCTGGGCTATCCCAACTGGTGGGCATCTATACCGATGCCGATAGCGACCTTCCTTGAAAGCTACGACTTTTCGGGAAAGACTATCATTCCGTTCTGCTCACACGGAGGCGGACACTTCGGACAAAGCCTGACAGCGATAGCAAAGCTTGCACCGGATTCTGATATAGGTGAGGGCTTATCAGTGCATTATTCAGGCGGCAGTACACTCGATGATGACATATCTGAATGGATTAAAGAAAACGGCATTGAAGAAAAGTGAGGTGCAAAATGAAAATAGTAATAATTATGGGAAGTCCCAACAAAAAAGGCTCAACGAGCATACTCGTTGACAGCTTCAAAAAAGGTGCAGAGGAAAGCGGTCACAATGTCGAAGTGATAGATGTCTGTCATGCAGATATCCGTCCCTGCACGGGCTGTATTGCCTGCGGTTACGAGGGCGACTGCGTTCAGCGTGATGAGAACGAGTATATCCGAAAAGCGATGCTTAGCTGTGATATGGTGGTGTTTGCTACTCCACTTTATTACTACGGAATGAGCGCACAGCTGAAAACAGTGGTTGACCGTTTCTGCGCATACAACAGCAGTCTGACCCGCAGACATCTGAAATCTGCACTTCTGACAGTTGCGTGGAACGCCGATGACTGGACATTTGATGCACTGATAGCTCATTACAAAACGCTGGTGAGGTACATCAATTTTGAAGACAAAGGTATGGTACTTGGCTATGGCTGCGGAAGTCCATCTATGACACGGTCGAGTAAATACCCCGAACAGGCATACAATTTAGGAAGATCATTATAACGGAGGTAATCTTATGAACAAGAAATTAGTAGCATATTTTTCCGCAAGCGGCAGCACTGCAAGGCTTGCAAAACAGCTGGCAGAAGCAGCAGGCGCGGATCTTTATGAAATACGCCCTGCCATTCCCTACACAAGTGCAGATCTGAACTGGCAGAACAAGCAGTCACGAAGCAGCGTTGAGATGAGCGATCACAGCTCACGTCCCGAGCTTGCTGATAATAACGCTGATATTGCAGCATATGACACGATCTATGTGGGATTCCCCGTATGGTGGTACATTGCCCCGACCATCATCAATTCCTTCCTTGAAAGCTATGATTTTTCGGGCAAAAAGATCATTCTTTTCGCCACATCAGGCGGCAGCGGATTCGGAAAAGCTGTTGAGAACCTGAAGCCCAGCGCTCCTGATGCTGAGATCATTGAAGGTATGGTCAATCCTTCCGTTAAAGATATTGAAGCTCTTTCAACTACATGAGTAAGTATTCCTTCTCTGACTCCATTCGTGGTCACGCAACACTACCTCTTAACTTTGAACCGGTGCCTGTAGATCTCCGTGTTGACAGAGATACAATGGATCGTGAGTTTGATATCTTGACACGTGACCTTCCGGATTCTGATATAGCTGAGCTTTCTAAGCGTGTTAACATGCAGGCTATCATGTACAATGAGAAACGTATTCATATTATAGTATTTAAGCAGTATATGTAGGAACTATCAAAAGTTCAATAATTGAAATATAACAGCTATAGCAGAAATGGTTTTCGTTCAGAATAATTCTATTCCACTCATTTATTCCACACGAAAATTATAAAAGGCTATAAATTGACAAAAACAGTGCGTTACAAAAATTCGATTCTCTCTCTGTCCGCCAGAATTAAAAGCCTGTATTTCGAGGGAAACACTGAAATACAGGCTTTTCTCTTACCTACAGAAAGCGGTTTTAAATGAAAATTTGCAGTCCCGTGTGCACAAAAAACAGGTGTAATGCACACGAAATTCACACGGAATGCACACGACTGAAAGGCAGTATAACGATAAGAAAAGAAGCCGGCTCCCTCACGGGAGCTGTTGTTCTTAAAATACATATTGTTTCCACGACGACTATTTGGAGTACTGGTTCAAATCAGGCATGATGAACAGCATTGAAATGTGGATAGATATGGCAAGCCCCAGATTACTGGTGATTCAGCAGTGCGGAGATTTTAAGTATTTGACTTTTTGGGGTATGTGCGCTATTATTCCTGTCTTAAAGACTATTCGGAAGAATGTCAATCCTTAACTCTTTTCAGTATATCAACTATTTTCAGATACAGGTATCCGACAATCAGCAGTACTACAAAAAGGGAAATTATCCACCACGCACAGCCCATGAACGGCAGCTCGTCGGTGAAGCCGAATGATCCAGCAGGACTTCCCCAGTTTAGGAAGAAGTATGGATAATTATAACCTTCCGCAAACTGCCAGTTTTCAACATATCCACTGCCTGAGTAGACAGCATACAGAATTGGCGGAACTATCACCCAGAACGTGTTACGCTTCTTTATATCGCTGCTGACTCCGACTACAAAAAAGTCAATTATCGCAGCGACAGGAACGACAACATGAGTCAGTATGTTTTGCAGATTCCATGCCGCACTCCCCATTGTCGGAGCCAGCACAAAACAGAAGACCGCTCCCGTAAGGGTGATTGAAACTGTTCCTACGAATTTTATTACCCACCACAGGTCACTGACGGATTTGTTTCTGAACAGACCTATCAGACCTGCCGCACATATTATGGCGATGGCAATATTGGACTGTATCGTGAAGTACATGAAAACACGGCTGCCGCCCATAAAAGAATGCCGTCCTGCATAGGCGCTCAGAAAGGTACCAAGTATCGCCGAAACGAATACAATGATTTTTAAAATGCAGGAAACTGCCTTTTGCATTGGCGTAAATACATTCATATTATCACTCCTTTGAGAAATAAATGGATGTCAGACTGTAACTGTCGCAATGTACTCTATGTCAGTTGGTGCAGATATATCAGGTTCGGCAATTTCTAGCTTTCCGCCTGTTATATTCATAAAATGAAAAAGCGCGATGCCCATGTCAATTTTTTGAATATCGCCCTGTTCGCTGATGTAGCCTTTGCTGTGCTTTTCATAGAAGTGGAAGTCGTTACCGCAGCGGATTATACGCCACGGCTGTTTATTTACGGCTGACGGCGCAAGACGGACAGCTTCAAGAGCAGTGCTTATCTTTTCATCGCAGTCATTAATGGGTGTTGAAAAACTGTTTTCAAAAAACAGTTCCTTGCTAGCTTTACGTTTGTCAGCCTGTATAGCTGTTCTCATTGCTTTTTCTTTGAACGACATTTTTGCCGCAGGATATCCGAGAGGACTTACGCAGTACATTCTCTCACCGTCCTGAAGCTGAACTGCTTTTTCAAATATTTCTCTCTTCATGGTTCCGCCTATCCATGTAGTGCCGATACCAAGCGACCATGCAAAAAGTACAAGCTGTTCAAAGGCATATCCGAATGCCTCCTCACTGTGCGGAACAGCTTTTGATTTTGCAGCAACATACATATTTTCACCGGATATGACCGGACTCGAAAGCCCATACTTCTCCTTTTCAAGCAAAACAAACTCTATCGGGATATCGTAGGGGGATGATATCGTACCAATAAACTCCCCAAGCCTTGCCCTGTGTTCAGCAGTAAGAGGAGTACCGTCAAATGTTCTTACGCTTCTGCGTGACTTTATGATTTCAGGCATATCCATTTCTATCATTCCTTTCAGAGTTTTAAAAGTGCCTCTACCTGTGCATTCTTTTCGAAAAGAACGCAGCCTCCTTCGTGATCGTCAATCAGGATATCGCCGCTTTTGAGAGCTGTGAACAGCGGAGAATGCAAAGCTTCACGAAGTGATGTATCATTCACATTGATATCAGAATATGGCGAGAACGGACAGGGCTCAGCTCCACCGTGAGAATTGATGTGGAAGAAGCCTCGGCCGGCTGCAACACAGCCTCCCGAACTTTTTTCATCTCCCGGGAATGAGATATAAACCATCTCGGGACGTTCCTCACGCAGATGCTGTATCTCGTTCATCAGGTACTCTCTCTGCACGTCGCCGGGAGCAAGCTCGCGGCTTTCAGCGGTTACAGGAACATACTCCACAAATATGACCGCTTTGCAGCCTTCTTCAGAAAGATTGTCTATAAAAGCATCAGAGGTCACTTCTTTATAGTTATTCGTTGTAACAGTAACAGATGCCCCGAAAACAAGTCCGCGTTTTCTGAATTCGTCCATATTGGAAATGATTTTATGGTAGATACCTTCACCGCGTCGTGAATCAGTCTGCTCACGGTTACCCTCAATGCTCATGACAGGGATAAGGTTGCGACATTTGTCGAAAAGCTCGAAATATCGTTCGTCTATGAAAGTGCCGTTAGTAAAGATCGGAAAGAGTATATTCTGCTTCTGCCCTGCGGCTTCGATGATATCCCGACGTAGCATAGGCTCACCGCCTGCGAGAAGGATAAAGCTTATACCCATTTCGTCCGCCTCATCGAATATCCTCAGCCATTCCAAATCTGTAAGCTGTCTCACAGGCTCGGAATCAACAGTGGCATGATTGCAACGCGAATAACAGCCTGCACAATGAAGATTACACTTACTTGTTATACTTGCAATGAGGAAAGGCGGGATATGCTCGCCGTTTTTTTCGGCTTTCCTGCGGCGTATTGAGGCGATTCGGCTCGCTGCTGCAAATTTCAGCATAAAGGCACTTTCCCTTGGATTTTTCAGCGTTGCCCTGACAGCTTCGCCAACTATCCGCTCAACACCCTTTGTCAGATATTCCTGAAGGTCAAATTTTTCGTTCATAGCCTCACCCAAGAAATTCTTCAACAACCTTACGCACCTCTGCCATATCAGTTGTAGGCTCAAAGCGTGCGATAACCTTACCTGTTCTGTCAACTAGGAATTTTGTAAAGTTCCACTTGATATACGCTTTATCTCCGAACTTCTTATTATTCATATCCGCAAACTTATTTAGCATTGCATTCTTAATCCCCTTGCCAAAGCCAGCAAATGGCTTTTCTGTGGCAAGAAATGCAAAAAGCGGATTCGCGCTGTCGCCGTTAACATCTATCTTTGCGAACTGAGGGAACTCCGTACCGAATTTAAGCTTGCAGAACTGATGTATATCATCCTCGCTGCCGGGAGCCTGATTTGCGAACTGATTGCAAGGAAAATCGAGTATCTCGAAGCCTTTGTCTCGTAATTCCTTGTACATAGTTTCAAGCGGCTCATAATGCGGAGTAAAGCCGCATCCCGTAGCTGTATTCACGATAAGCAGCACCTTACCATTATAATCACTGAGACTTACATCGTTGCCTGCACGGTCTTTCACGATAAAATCGTACACTGTTTTCATACTTCATGCTCCTTTCAGATATCATGTTCTTCCAATAATTCATACAGCAGCGAATAGAGCTGCTTTGCCTTTTCGGGACTGAGTTTTACGCACTTTCCAACCTTCACAGGGATATCCTTTGCCTGTTCCTGCAAGGCTCTGCCCTGTTCGGTCAGATAAATGAGGACTGAACGTTCGTCATCTTTGCTGTGATTTCTTTCGAGATAGCCGAGTGTGCTCATCTTTTTAAGAAGGGGCGAAACCGTGCCGTTGTCAAGCATGAGTTTTTTGCATATGTCTCCGACAGTAACGCCGTCCTTCTCCCACAGAACAAGCATCACTATATACTGCGTGTAGGTCAGATTCAACTCCTTCAGATACGGCGTATATAAGCTCGTTACAGCTCTTGCTGCCGCATACAGTGGAAAACAGAGCTGATTTTCAATCTTCATAGCTTCCTTGTAGTTGTATTCCATTGTTCTGCCTCCTCAATTTATGTTGTTTACAATTATATTTTATCAAATATAAACCCGTTTGTCAAGTACCCTTGCTTTATTTTTGATATTTAACTTCAGACAAAAAAGTCCTCACAGTTTCGTCTGTGAGGACTCTATTGTTTTATTCAGATAAACACATTAACGTGTATATCACGCCAGCTTAGTATCCTACGCTTTGTGGACTTCGCGTAAAGGTATTCTTTAACATCGTCCAAATTCAGCGTAAAATAGCCAATCTGAGTGCATTTTGGAATTACTTTCCTTCGTTGATTGTAGCCTGTGTAGCAGCCAGTGAAAAATGAAGTAGCATATCGCTATTATGAAGCTTGTATGTGAGTTGTACAAAAATCGCCATCATAGTTTCAATTGCTGATATAATCTGTAATCGTCCTGACAAATTCTTCAGGCTGATCAAAGAAGAAGGTGTGTGACTCTTTCGGTATCACTGCGCTTTTCTTGACAGGGGCTTTATTATTCTCAAAGCATTGCATAAGCAGCTGATTCGGGCATACGAAATATGTATTGCAATATTCTTTATTTATTCATGGATACGCAATGGAGTTTTGATTTCTCCGAAAAATGCGACTGATAATGTCGGTTTGTTTTTGCTGCAAAACTTGATCGTATCAATACCGGCAATCGTTCTGCTTTTTGTCTCTCTCCTATCTTTAAAAGAGCGGTTTGCTGATGAAATGTATCTAAAATTAAAGGGAAAGTATCAGCGGATCACAGTTGCTGTCCTGATTACAATACTGATTGCTATGACTGCCTATTGTATGATTCAGCAGGCTAATAAAATCAGGATCGTTTTGAATCTGCCGTATTATCTTATGTTTATCGCATTTTTGGAAGAATTTGTTTTCAGAGATGTCATTACATATCTTTTGAAAAATGAGAAAGCGATCATTCGTTATGTTGTTCCGAACTTGATGTTCAGCATGATCCATATTTTGGTATACTCAGGATGGGAACCGATCACGGCAGATCATCTTTTGCATTTTGTTACACGCAGCTTGCTTGGACTGTTAATTCGGTCATGCATTTATTTGTTTATAAAAGAAAAAACGGGACGATCTGGATACCTGTTCTGATACATGGAATCATGGACTATTCAGACGTATTGTTATATAAATGATAGGAATGATAATAATGAAAACGACACTACTATTAACACTTTGCAATATCATCCTCCTGTGCATGATGATACTGACAGCAACCGTATTTATGCCTTATCGTGGACTTGCAAAAAACTTTCCTAAGGATGTACAGGAAGCTCTGAAACCTCGCCTTGATGAAATCTACAGACAGCCCCAAGCACAGAGAATTTTCGGCGGTATCCTTATCATTATTATGTGTCTACTGTTTGTCGGTGTATTCATTTTCGGCGGAGTAGACGGAATGCGTCATGATTTTACATACAGTCAGTATCTGCTGCGGTTTCTTATCATTGCTTTCGGCACAAAGGCATTTGATATCATCGCTCTCGATTACTTGCTGCTGACCAAAACATATTTCTCTCCCCATTTCTTCCCCGAAACCAAAGACTGTGCAGGCTGGCAGTAATTCGGATATAACAGAAAGCAGCATCTCGAACAAAGCGTTTTTATGCTGATATGCTGCTTGGTATTGGCTTTTGTATTTTCAAAGATGTAGGAGGCGGCTATGAAATGGTCAAGAACGATATTAGACGGTATAGTAATGTGCGTAATATTCAATGGTTTGGTCAGGCTGTTCTTCTATGTATTTCCGCAGGCATACAGCAGAATGTTTCCGAAAGGAATAAAACAAGCAGCAGCCCCCTATGTTAATATGAAAGATGTAAAAGTGCTGCGCTGTGTTCTGATAGTCATATATCTGCTGATGTTTCTGTATATGGCGGTAAGCGCACATCTTGCAGGTGTCAGCGGTTTCAAGAACCTGTTCTGGACGGGATACACTGAAATGATGTTTGTCAATGCAGGAGATTTCTTCCTGCTTGATTTTCTTGCGAGAATATATGTCATGGATAAAGGACTTATAAAAGGAGCAGAGGGACATTCCGACTGGAAATGGAGTGGTTGGAGGAAACTCGCAGTGCCTGAACACGGTCTTGCGTGGCCATTGCTGTTCTGTCCGTTGGCAGGAGTTATCGTTGCCGTAATCGGTACTTTATTAAGTTGAATATGAAGTATTTTATCAAACAATTCGGTGATCCGAAAGGCATGACAGGCTGGATTCTTGGGTAGATAATGTCTTTATCAAACAGAAAAATGCACAAAGCTGTTCTGAAAGAACTCTGTTCTCCCGTAACTCTTCTTGAGATAGGCTTCGGTTCGGGTTCTCAGCTTGAAATGATAAGCAGAAGTTTTTCGCAAACAGCACTTGACTGCATAGATATTTCAAAAGATATGCTGTGGTGTGCGAATAAACGGCTTGGAACACGAGCAGCGCTGTCGTCATGCAGTATTGAAATAACAGATTATCCTGATGATTTTTTTGATACCGTAATAACAACGGATACCTGTTATTTCTGGACTGATGCTGTAAGAACGTTGAATGAGATAAAACGCATCACAAAATCAGGTGGACGGCTCATCATCGCATATAATTCTCTTTATGCAGGTTCTGTACATCGTGCAAATTCGGCTTTCAGAATGTATAACAATGCAGCGATAATGAAACTGTGCGAAAATGCAAACATGAAAGTTTTGAGTCATAAAACCTGCGGCTTCAAACAGAAAGTCCTCGTTATATCAATTCAAAAGGAGTAAAGATAATGATATTGTTGTTACAGCTGATATTATACTGCCTTCTGTTCACGGCGATGGTCAGATATGCCGTCAGGGGCGGAGCGATAAACGGACTGTATTTCTATCCGAAAGCTGTGCAGGAACGGGCATACAAAATCGGTCTGACTGACAGAGAAACTGTGAAAAAACAGCGAAAACGCTTTATGACGCTTTTCTATATCGTTATGCTGACTGCACTTGTACTTATCATTGCCGTGTGGAATCGTATCAGCGACTTCAAAACAGCATATTTACAGGCACTTCTGTTTCTCGAAGTCATGAATATCTATGACGGCGGCGTAATTGATAAACTATGGGTAGGTCACAGCAAATTCTGGATTCTGAAAGGAACTGAGGATATTCCGTTTGTGCAGACATGGGCGCAGGTACTGAAAAAGCGTTCATGTCTTGCAGCTATATGGGTGATCGGTGCGGCTATCGTCGCAGGACTTTTGGTTCTACTTGCAAAAGTAATTTAACGGAAGTGATAGAATGAAATATTATGAATGGGGAAAACAGCATAAAAAAACGATCATATTGCTGCCCAGAACGTGCATGATGGCAGTGTCGCTTTTATTGCTTATACAGGTTATAAAACGAAGTTCAGCCGACTCCTGACATGAGAGAAATGATAAGTCGGCTCTCATTTTAAATAAATATCCGCAATAAAAGCTTTGACATATGATGAAATAAATGATATTATTAACACAGGATATGTTATATTCGCTTTCAGATGTTATGTTTTGTTTGCGGCGGTTATACTGCCGACATGAGGTTTAAGTGAGGAGGAAATATTATGCCAAAGTTGTTCACAAAAACACTATCCGCTCTGACGGCTGGACTTTGTATGTTCAGCGCAGTTAGCCTGCCGTCCGTGATCCCGTCGGCTCAGGTATATGCGGTTGATTTTATGGAGAGTGATACTGTAGACGGTTATTACTACGAATTTTGGAATCAGAATTGCACAGGAGAGTTTGAATATGAAAACACTGAAAATAACGGTTTTACTTTGAACTGGAGCGGTATTGAGAACTCTGTTGCGATGAAAGGCGAAAAATTTGAAAGAAAAAATGTATATGCTTCGCAGATAAAAGAATATACCGTTACATATGACGAAGATGTTGACTATATGGACGGTAACGGCTTTTCAGGCATTTATGGCTGGATGGAGGACTCCAATGCCTATTATAAGTTTTATATAGTAGACAGCTGGGGCAGCTGGCGCCCTGTCATGGAAAATGCTCTCGGTTCATTTGAATCCAACGGTATAACCTATGATATCTATAATGGCAGGTTATCTTCGATGACGGACTATTGGGGGGGAAATATACCTCCCACTACATATATCTATTACAGTGTGGCACGTGATAATCTTGCTGAAAAGACGGATGGTGTCTGCAATATAAAGAATACTATCAATGTCGCGGATCACTTCAGGAAATGGCAGGATTCAGGCCTTGATCTGGGATTCGTGTACGATGTGGGGTTCAGCGTTCACGCGTACAGAAGTGCTGGCAGTGCCAGAATAAACTCTATTGAAATAACCAAGGAGATAACGGGGGAGAACAACTACGGACCGCAGTTTACATATAATAAGCATGATCCTCTTCCGACAGATGAAGAGGGCAGGAAAGTATTCGTGAATTTTGAGACCGAGAACGAAATGGCAGGAGCGCCTTTCGAGGGAACTGAAGCTATATATGATACCGATCATTCATTCAGCGGTGAACATTCTATGCTGATATCGGGGGAGGATCAAGCCAAACGCGCCTTTGAGTTCAAGATCGATCCATACGACTTTGACGGCAGTGAGATCCTAGCAGGTTTGAAACTATATCAAAACAGTGGCAAAAATATCAAGTTCATATTTCAGTTAATCGATCTTAACTCCAAATCAAATTATTCAAACGACATGTATTCTAGAACCATCCCATCCGGCGTATGGACGGATGTGGAAGATCTACAGTTTTTGTTGTTCAACAATAATTTTGCAGATGGTGTCCTACGCATAGTATCCGAAGAGCCTGTAGATTTCTGTGTTGACGATTTTTACTTAGCTGACAGCATCGATATCAGGGATAAGCTTGCAAAAAAAGAGCATGCTGTCCTTGGCGATGTGAATGGAGACGGATCGGTTGATATTTATGATGTGATCGTAGTCAGAAGACTGCTTCTCTTGACTGATGAATATAATGTTAACTTTTATCAGGATGTAAACGGCGATTGTAAGCTGAATATTAGCGACCTTGTTGCGCTTAACCAGTTTGTGCTCGGAAAAACAAAACAACTACCCGAACATGAAAAAGAGAGAGTATATTTTGCGGATGTTTTTAACGAGACCGTAGGCAACGTAGAATTCAATGCACACAGTGTAGAAGACAATGTTGGTGAGATAAAATCAGCAGTATGCAGTGATGGCTCATTCATTACTCAGTGGAGTGAGAAGATCTTTTACAAGATGTCAAGCAGTCAAAAAATGGAAAATTATGACGAACTTACTTTGAAGTATTCCGGAACTGCTAAGGCTGATTCGTGTGATTTAAGCTGGAAAGAAAGTAGTATAGAAATAACCGTTGAGGCAGAATTTAAAAATGATTACGAAAAAGTGAGATTCATTATCGAATATGGCGCCAGTGAAGACGAGAGATTAAGGTGGAACACTGATCCAGATGATATGAAGTTGGTTGAAATAGGTGGCAAAGAGTATTATATTGACAAAAATGAGGATCTTCCGGATGAGATAGAAAGCGATAGGTTTATATATCTTTATCCAAAGGAGGACAGCGTTAAGAACGATGAGATCTGCAATTTTGACGTAGAGATAGATTTTTCTGAGCTGCTGAAATACTTCGGCAAGGAGGAGTTCAAACCGGATTTAGTAGAATTCAGTTTTAAGACAGAGGATACCAAGGGCTTTTTTGAGTTAGAAGAGCTATCCTGTACTGATAAGAGCAAAGCCGACTGAAAGCAGATTTCAATACATTTCTCATTATGAAGTCATTAGCCTAATGCATCAAAAAAGCTTTAAATACAATTCTTTCAAGCTTTGATGCATCAGCAGAATATTCTTAGACTCTTAGCAAAAGCCGTTCCTTTTAGTTCTGAAATAAAGATGAAAGATCAATATTTCTCAGCGACTCGAAGCAAGTTACAAAACAACTCACGATTATGGGTATCGCTGAGTCTGGGATTAGTAACAAATTGTTCCTGTAGTCAATATTCGATAAACACTCCACGCAGCGCATTTGAACTATTTCAAAGTAATCGCTTATCTTTTCAGACAATTCCATCTATTCCTCATCAGACAAGCTGTTAAGCATTTTCTGAGCCTCAAAAAGTGCAACATCGTATCAATAATCATTAAATGAATTGTCGTTGATACTGCTTTCAAATTCTTTGAGCATATATTTCACTTTTAATCTGAATTATATACTTATTACATTCATTTTACTGTCTTTAATGTGTCTTTTCGCCTACTGATACCTCATACGCAGTATATGTATGATCGAATTTATATCCTAATTTCTCTGCTAGATGAACAGAATTCATATCATGTGCATCCCAGCTTGGATATAAGTCTTCTTCCAGACATCTGAGAATCAATGCCGAGCATGAAATGAGCGCAAGCTTCTTTCTGCGTTCTGATTCGACTGTTTCTACTTCAAGTTCAATGCCATCTTTGTAGCGAGTATAGGATGAGGCGCCTGATACTATCCTGCCGTCCTTTAAAATCACCATGCCCCTGCCGTATTTCAGATATTGTTCTTTGCTTCCGAATGCAGATACAAAATCTGCCGTCACAGGATTTTTAAGGCACTTTTCATAGATCTTTCCGTCAATGTTTTTAAGTTTATATCCGTCAGGGAGCAGTTGAAGATTATTCTTCAGAGCATCAGGATAAAATATCGTATCCTTTCGGATCGCATATCGTGTCACTTCCCTTGCATCTGGATATACGTGTTCAATCAGTTCCGCCCAGTTTCTGTTCTGAGGTACCATGATCACAAATCCTGCAGGCTTGTTCTTTATCAGTTCCAGGTCAGGCTTGCCTGCATAAAAGCCGAAACATCCTACAAACGCAAACGCAGATATAGGGTTCTCCGGATTTACTACATAGATCTTTCCCATGATTTTTTGGATGCAGGAATAGATCGGTGTTTCATCCCATCCTTCAAATAGTCTTTTTACTTTGGAAGTATCGTGTAGTTCGTATACCATATTAACACTCCTGACAGAAGTTTTATTTTTCTGATCTGTTTTGCGACATCAATAACATACACTCAATATGAAATTTATTTGGAAACATGTTTATATTCTTATCATATCAGATGTCTAAACTCTTATCAACAAAAGTGCTTCCTAAATTTGAGAGACTTTTACAATTACACGGAATGCATACGACTAAAAGGCAGTATAATGATACGAAAGAATCAGCTCCTGCTATTTGGTGAGTTCCTGATGTGGCTGACAAAAAAGGCAGACAGCGTATTTCATGCAGTGATCGCTCATTTTAAATTCAACAATAGTCAGGAGACATTCCTCAATTTTACGCAGAAGATGATCCTGCGGTACAAAACTGTCTATGCAGAAAAACTCCATTTGATCTCGTTCGACTTTGTTTTCTATCAACATTATGCTCAGCTCCCTTCCTTTATATTATAACAAAATAATTGGTAAAAGCCCAGTTTTGCTGGGCTTTTTCGACAGACTGGCAGCTCCCTCATTACGGGAGCTGTTGTTCTTATATATAAAAGGAAAGCAAATTCTGAATAGTAAGGGGAATAATGTTGAAAAATGTTATTTCTCACTAATGCTTCCATATAACTCAGGTCTACGGTTCTTCACTCCCCATACTTCCTGCTTTCGATAGATGCGCAACTGATCTACATCAAGTTCTGCAAGATAGATACCAGCTTTTTCGCTGGCCTCAAATACACAGGTGTCTCTTGAACCGGGCATTTCTGAAATATATACAACACCATCAAACAATGTGGAATGGCCGTTGCAGTCCGGATGAGGTGCAGGATAGTTACAAGTAGCGATAGCAAACATGTTTTCAAAAGATCTGCCTCTAAGTTGTGATAAGCGATTAATTTCCATAGGACATGCGTTAGGTACAAGAACCAGTTCTGCGCCTTTCTGCATCAGCACTCTTGCGCATTCCGGAAACTCTCGATCATAGCAAATCATTGAACCAACACGGATAACGCCTTCTCTCGTATCAAGGTTTTCCACAAAGAATTCATCGCCCGCATCAAGGATACTCTCATCGCCTTCTTCTCCGAAATCACAGATATGAATCTTGGAATAACGATACTTAAGGACGCCATGCCTGTCGAACAAGCATATCGTATTTCTCGGCTTCGGTTCATGTTTTTCCAGAAGCGTTACGGCAATGGCCACATCAAGTTCTTCTGCAAGCTCAGAATAACGTTTTATATACGGGTCATCCATATTTATAGCCTGCCTTTGCAGTTTTTTTATATCATGAGAAAACTGATATCCTATGCTCCACATTTCCGGAAACAACACAATATCTGCGCCTTTGTTCTTAGCCTCTTTGCAGGCTTCTACACCTATTTCAAGGTTCTTTTCTATACTGTCTCCTGGGAGTAATTGGATAAATGCAATTCTCAGTTTCATATACTATTTCACCATTTCCCTTTCTCGCTATATGCAGAAGGCAAATAATACAGCTTTGCTTTTTTGCAGTCAGCTATATATCTTTTAGTCTCAGACCCTTATTATTAGTTTGCTTAACTTCGCAGTTCAAAATGTCTGCCTGTTAATCATTTCTGCTGTCTGTCTAGAGATAGATTTGTAATAAAGTTCTTCATTGATAATGTTGGAATATTCATACAGCTTTAATCATTGTTGCTTCAGTTTCCACCCAAGCCGGCTTAAATCCACTTTTGAGCGCAATATTTTGTGATTGAACATTCGCAGCTGCAGTACCGTAGAATGGAATGTTACCTGCTTCAATAATCTTGTTCTTAAGCAAAGTCACAAGATAAGTACCTATTCCCATAGAACGATATTTCGACAGGACATCTATCCCAATTTGTTGCCAATGGGGAGCGTCTTCTGAGCAGCCCGCCATACCCATGATAATATCATTATCTGTTGCAACAACAGCAATTCTGTCAGGTCGCATCGGACATGGTTCAGGAAAGGCTATTGCATTTGGAAATCTGGAATCACCATAGAACTGATCAATCTCATTGTCATAAAACCACTTCACGTGGAATCTTTCTTCAACCCTGATATCATGAAAAGGCAGAAACATATGATGAGTCGGATTCAGCTTGTAGCCATATCGTTGCAGCTCATCGTTCAGTCTCATGAGGTTATCAAATTCAAAAAGACGATGACCTTCTACATCTTTAACAAAAACATTTAAGAAATCATGTAGACATTCATCTGCCATAATGATAGTATTACTGCCAGTCGTCACCATCTGTAAAAATGGTACACCGGAACTGTAACTTCTTCGACTCTCATTTAGTTTCGCAAATGTGATAATATTCTCCTTTGCTTTGAAATCGTCCGGTGTACAGTTGAAATCAAGAGATAACTGCTTTAATAACTGATCATAGAAATTTTTGAACATAGCTCTTTTCCTCACATACCATTTGTACCATATTTAAAGTCAATTCTTATTTTCACAATATTTCGGTTATATTCAAATATAAACCATCAAATATATCATCTGAAAATATTCCATTGTATTAACCATAATACCTGCGATAATTCCTTGTGCTTCTTTGAAGCAGCTCCTGAATTCTGTCAGTATCGATTACGCTCATCATAGCATTCTGATCGTCTACAAATTTTCGTGCGAGTAACATTGACATCAAGACTACCGCCTCAACATGAAGCATATTTAGAAACAGATATATAATCTTATAATATCAGATGTCTAAACTCTTGTCAATAAAAAGGTGCCTCTTAGATTTGTAAGACTCTCAAGATGACATGAACGTACAACACTTAAAGGCAAAATATTGATACGCAAGAAGCAGCTCATGTCAGGGATCTGTTGTTCTTAAATTTGATATGTGAATTATATAAAAGCTTTTATTCTCTTTAATAAGAGATACTTGGGGGTGGAGAATATTGTTAAAGTGTATTTGCTTGTAAATTGTGACAAGTTATCTTGACATATTTAAGATAATAATATATAATATTATAAATGCAGATAGATAAAGGGAGGTAATATCATGCATAAAAATTTTAATAGAATCATAGTAGTACTTATGACGGCTGTAATGGTAGTACCAAACGCTATCATTATATCGGAGCCACAGAAAGCATCTGCTTATGAGTTACTTGGAGAGACAACCTTTGAAAACAAGATTCTTCCGTGGCATACGGTAGAGACCAGCCCAGCAAAGCAGACTTTTGAGCTTATGGACGGTGCAGTGAATATCCGTATTTTAGATCCTCAGGGCGCGGAAAAGGAAAGATGGGATCTTCAGTTCTTACACAGGAATCTAAGCTTTAAGGCGGGTCATGAGTATAAGGTAAGCTTTAAGTCAAAGGCGAAACGTTCGGGTATGGAACTGTACTCCTTTATCGGCAATCTCAGTGGTACCGAAGAATACTTTGTGCTTGACGGTTCGACAAACGATATGCATATTGGTCCTGATATGGACGGCCAGTGGCCTCTAAGTGCTGTAAGGCTTACGACTGAATGGCAGACTTATGAGGGGATATTCAAGCCTTCGAATGATGTTGAAGTAGCTCAATGGTGCTTCCAGTATGCAAATGGTACAAAGTATAGTGGAAATGCTCAGTACGGCGACGAGATATGGTTTGATGATATGTCCATTGTAGATCTAACTGATGACATAAACTGTCCGCCTGTATTGAACTACGGCTATACCGCCCGAGGGTTCAGTGGCCTTGAGAATAACTTTATATCTGTTAATCAGCTTGGATATTACCAAGACCTTGAAAAAATAGCGACACTTGGCAATAATAAAGGGGATTTCACCTACGGTGCAAAGTATTTCGAACTTGACCAGACATATGACTATGAGATAATAAGAGTTTCAGATGATGAAGTTGTTTATACAGGCAAAACTGGTACGCCGAAGAAGGACGATGATTCAGGAGATACTGTAAGCATTATCAACTTTTCTGAGTTTAAAGAGCTCGGTGAGTACTATATCCGCATAAAAGACAAGGAATGGAGATCGTTTCCGTTTAAGATAGGTACGGATATCTACAGTGACAGCAAACACAATATGCTGACTAATGTACTCAATTATTTCTATCAGAACCGTTCAGGTGCAGATATCGAGTCAGAATATATCACATCGGGTGAAAAAGATAAACTCGCACACGCAGGAGTTCATAAGACAGATATTGGCTATGTTCAGACTAAATGGAAAAATGAATATCTGACAGATTTTGATGCGACCAATTACTATGCTTCTTCAAAGCTCGATGCATCGGGAGGTTGGTATAAAGCCAACGACCACAGCAAGAATATGACGGAGGGCGGTATTACTCTATGGACGCTTCAGAATATGTATGAGCGTGCAACTTATTCAGAAGACGGAATTAAAAAATTTGCTGACGGCTCGGGCACTGTTGTTGTTCCCGAATCGGGTAATAAATACCCCGATATCCTAGACGAATGCAGATATGAGCTAGATTTTATGTCTCGCATGAAGGTGCAGCCCGATGAGAAAACATGGGGCAAATATTCGGGTATGTATTATCACTGCATAACCGATCATAAGTGGCGTAGTCTTACCGACAGACCTGATTATATCGATTATGAGGATATACGTATTATTAGGCCGCCAACATTTGCTGCAACTCTGAATTATGCAGCCTGTGCAGCACAGGGAGCAAGACTTTGGGCATCGTATGACCTAGCATATGCAAACAAACTTTTTGAAAGTGCTAAGGAGGCATATAAGGCATATAAGGTAAACTATTATAAGCCTGGAGATGATGAGTATTATAATGATGAATCATTCTATGTTCTTGAAACTATGTGGACAGGAGCGAATTCCTACCCTTACAGTGAAGTCTCAGCTGATGCATACTGGGCAGCCTGTGAGCTTTATATCACTTCAAAGTTGATGGATGATGAAGACGCCGCCAATTACCTTTCTGATCTTTCCGAATATAAAGACGCTTTCACGTTTACACCAAGGATAATGGGCGGATCAAATCGGTCCGGAGAAACCACATTCACATTGTTCAGAAGCGAAAACACAGCCGCAGCAGGTTCTATATCGCTGCTGATGAACCAGCAGCTACTCACTGCTGATCAGGCTCAAATGCTGAGGAGTTCACTTCTTAATACCGCAAATACTTTCATCGAAGAAGAAGAAAGACAAGCTTATGGTATCCCGTATAAGTATGATTCCATTTATTATGAACAAAATAGTAGGAGTCCTGAAATATATTACAGCGGCTTTGAATATGATTCCAACGGACACGCTTTGAATAATATGATCGCAATGGCTTATGCATACGACGAGACAGGTGATAATAAGTACCTAAACGGCGTTACAAGAGGTATGGACTATCTTATCGGCAACAATCCTATGTCATATTCATTCATTTCAGGTTATGGTTCTTACTGTACAAAGAATCCGTCACACGAATACTGGCAGTATGAGATCAACAAGTCTATGCCTCAGGCACCTGACGGAGTAATCGTAAGTGGTCCGACTGCAAAGGCTATAGACTCATATGTGATGGCTCTGGGATTAGGAAGTTTAATTCTGGATGCTCCTTCCGAGAGATTATATGCTGATTCAGTAGAATCATGGTCAACCAATGAAGCTTCTCTTAGCAGCAATGCGTCGCTTGCATGGATAGTATCATTCCTGCAAGACGAGGCTTCTGCCGAACATGTCGCTAAGGCTGCGTCAGGAGATGTTGATGCTAATGGCGAATTCAATATATCCGACGTGGTTATTTTCCAGAAGTGGCTGCTCGGTGTTACGAGTTATTCTCTTGACGACTGGAAGGCTGCCGACTTCTGCAATGATGGTAAGCTGGACATATTTGACCTTACACGCATGAAGAAAGAGCTTATTAAGAATAGCTTCAAAGACTGCGTCATGCCTGATAAGGGTCTGAACTATGGTATGCCGATAGTTGTTATTGAAGATGGACTTGAATTGCGTCTTGGTCCTGATGAAAGCTATGAAGTTATAAATACTATCCCTACGAGGACACGTCTTTATGAGCTTGGATACAATAAGGATAACAACGATTGGATGTTTACTTCATATAAAGGAAGGTATGGCTGGATAAGAACATGTAAAAAAGACGATAATACATCAACTGTCCGATATGATGCTGTTGCCGCTAAACCTGTAATTTACCTTTATCCCGAAGAGGATACCGATGTTCATGTTGAGCTGGAACTTACAGAAGCAGAGTTGTTCACAACTTACCCGAAGTACAATAACGGCTGGGACATAACAGCTTCTCCTGACGGTTCACTGTTGAACAGAGCAGACGGTACACATCATAAATACCTCTTCTGGGACGCAGTAAACTGCCATACAAGGTTTGATTTCTCTAAGGGCTTCTGCGTTACAGGCTGTGATACTGAGAGTTTTCTGAGAGAAAAGCTTACCTATATGGGACTTGCTGAGGAAGAAATGAACGAATTTATCGTATACTGGCTGCCTTTAATGGAGCATAACAAGTATAATCTCATTTCCTTCCAGGGTGACGCATATACTGATTCTGCAAAGCTGAACATTATGCCAAAACCTGACAGCATGCTCCGCATCTTTATGGCTTATGTTCCGCTTGAAGAAGCAGTGGATATCCTGCCGCAACAACTTGAGATCTTTGAGAGAAAGGGCTTTACTGTTGTTGAATGGGGCGGCAGTGAAATCAAGTCACAAAAATATCTGAAAAATGAATAAAAAAATCCGCCGCCATTAGGCGGATTTTTTATTCGAAAAGCTGTACTGATACAATATATTCAAATAATCGCTGTTGATCGTTAAGGGTAAAACGAAACGATCATAGTTCTTGCATTTCTCTGTTAAACATGTTATACTGAAAATAATCTTAGAAAAGTAAGGCTAATCGTGCGGCACATGGGAGTCGGGAGAGGATTGAAAATGAAGGTAGCATTATGTCAATTCCAGATTGAATATGAAGCAAAGGCGCATAATCTGCAACGGGCAGAGCGCATGGTTGCATCTGCGTCAGCGGAACACGCGCATATTATCTTCTTTCCGGAGATGTCATTCACCGGCTTTTCGATGAATGTGTCGGTAACCGGAGAATCAAATGGCGAGACGATTAAGGTCATACAGGAATATGCGCGGAAGTATAAGATCGCGGTCGGCTTTGGCTGGGTCAGACGAAACGGCGAAAAAGGCGAGAACTGTTATACGGTGCTGGACGCATCAGGTACGATTCTCGCGAACTATGTCAAGATTCATCCGTTTACTTACAGCGGAGAAAATCAGTATTATACTGCTGGCAGTAAGACTGCTGTTTTCACGTTTTCAGGTCACACATTCGGTTTGTTCATCTGCTACGATCTGCGCTTTCCAGAAATCTTTAGGACAGTAGCTGCAGATGTCGATGTGATGGTAGTTGCGGCAAACTGGCCGGAGAAACGTGTCGAACACTGGAACAAACTTCTCGAAGCCCGTGCACTCGAAAATCAGTGTTGGGTGCTCGGCGTCAACTGTGTCGAAAATCAGGGAAAACTGCTTTATAACGGAAGCAGCAGGGCAATCAATCCGGAGGGTGAAACCGTTGAATGCCTGCTTGACCGTGAGGGCATTATCTTCTGCGAGATTAAGGATGAAGCTGCAAAATTTAGAAATATTTTTCCGGCTTTGCAGGATCGCAGAGCAATGTTATACAAAGAGCTGATGCGATAATATGGAAAAACTGTATTTCAGGGAGTTGATCATAATGAAACTATATTTTATTGATCAAAGAAAATTGTTTTCGTTCATGAAAATGGTTGAAGTCTGGGATGAACAGGGGAATGTACGGTATCGGGTGAAAAGCGAGTGTGCTGTAGGGTATCATCTGCATCTTTTGACGCATTATGATGAAGAAGTGGCATCAATCCGGCAGAAACTTCTGACAATGACACCAAAGTTCATCGTAAAAGTGAACGGTAAGGAAATGACGGTCAGTCTCAAACACACTTTGAAGGGCACCGAATATTGCGCGGTCACTGACCTTAACTGGAAAGCAGAGGGCTTTATGAAATGCCGCACATATCAGATCATATCAAAAGATCAGCAGATTGCACACGTTCAAATGGTGGAATTCTGTAATGGCAAAAAAGATACACTTTACGAAACACTGAAAAAGATCTCGCATGTTTCGGAAAGTGCACTTAGGCAGGGGAATTGCTGTGAAATAGATTTTTCAGATGATCAGAATGAAGTCGAGATACTAGCAGTTGTAATGGCTATTGAGGCAGCTCTAGGCGTTGACAGCAATTATTCATCAGCATGACTATATTCGTGTAAAGGGAGTATGAAGCTTGAGCAATATTGTAATATTGATCGGCAATATGAGAAAGGCAATACAGAATGGTATGAGGCTGTATTTAATGAAGAATACAATAAGCTGAATTCTGATCTTTAATGTGAAAGTTATACTATGTCAAAAGTCCAGGGTTATTTACAGACAAAAAGTATGTCATATAATTCGTTTTCCGCTTTTGGCATAATTCAAACAAAAGTAATACTATATTGATAGAGAAGGGAAGTCAGTTACTGTTGGTCACTTCATATTGATTATAGTATTTAAGCAAGATATTAAGAGATTATTAATATTTAAATAATCGAAAGAAAAAAGCTAAAGCAGAAATGATTATCTATAAGAATAATTCCATTATATTCCTCAACATAATGTCTGCTACGAAAATATATTTTGAGATATGTACTTTTAGCCAAACAAAAGCATTCGTATATGGATTTGATGATAGAATAATAGTTAATGTCTAAGTTAGGAGTTCATTTCTTGATGTTGACTGTTATTTTTTTATATGATATAATTTTGATAAAGCATATTATGACTAATGTTACAAATACATATGTTTCAAAATTAATAGAAAGGGAGGGTTCATATGTATAAAAAAACAAATAAGTTAATTGCAGGCGTTATGGCTTTTACTATGGCAGCAGTTCCAACGGTAGCGGCGGCTCCTGCTGAGCAGAAAAGGTCAGTAATGGTCATCGGAGAAAGTACATTCGATAAAAAGTCTTTGCCATGGCACATCAGTTCCGCGTTGCCTGCGAAGCAGTCGTTTCAGCTTGATGATGGTACATTCCATATCAGGATACTCTGTTCTGAAGGAGTTGACCATGAAAAGTGGGATCTCCAGTTCAGACACAGGAATCTCAATTTCAAATCCGGTCATGAGTACAAGGTGAGTTTCAAGGCAAAGAGCAACAGGGAAGGCTTTGAACTTTGCTCACAAATATGTGATATTAATTATGAAAAAGAATATTTTGTACTGGACGGCATGTCTAACGATATGCATATGGGACCACATATGGGCGGGGAATGGTCTTCTTCGGCTGTAAAGCTTTCAACTGAATGGCAGACATTTGAAGGGATATTCAAGCCTACAGAGGATATTGAGTCTGCAGAGTGGTCTTTTCATTATGCAAAGGGTACAAAATATCAGGGCAATGCTAATGAGGGAGACGAGATCTGGTTCGATGATATGGTAATAGAATGCCTTACCTGTGACGAGTCAGATGATCCAATGTGCGGCTGGCTAAGTGCGGGAGACTTCGGCTATGTGATACCAAGAAGTGATGTTCGCCTTAATCAGACTGGTTATTATCCTGCTTCAAAGAAAGTGGCTACATATGTTACAGAGAACGAAAGAGAAGCAATGGACTTCAGAGTTATCGACACTAAGGGAGAAGAGGTGTATAAGGGCAGAACCGTGCCTGTAGGTCCTGATCCAGAAACAGGCAACGGCTTTTTCCACAAGCTTGATTTTTCTGATATAAAGAAGCCCGGCAAGTACACAATAGTAGTAGATGATGAGGAAAACGTGTATGCAAATCCTTTCAACGGTGAGATTTATAAGCGTAATATCAGCCATGAATTTACGATAGGTGACAGTATCTACGCTGACGTATTCAGAGACGCAATTAATTTTTTCTATATGCAGCGTTCCGATACTGATATTGATAAAGATAAGATCACTTCTTCACCTTCAGATGAGAATAGAGAAAAGCTTGCTCATAAAGCCTACTATGCCAAGGATGAAGCATATTTCAGGGAAGACTGGTATTCATCAAATAAAAATAACATAAAAATGGATGTTTCGGGCGGCTGGTTTACTGATGATAATTGCGGAAAAAACATTATTGCCGGTGCAAATTCAGTATGGCTTTTGCAAAATATGTATGAGCTTTCCGAGAAAAACGGTTCTAAAACGAAAAATGATTGTTTGAATGATGCTCTTGGAGAAGCGAGATATGAGCTTGAGTTCATGATGAATATGGTTGTTGATCCTGAAAAAGACAGTATCTGGGGCGAGGAGTATGCTGACATGGTATATCATGGCATTAGATACTATGGCAGTTATGACCCTTTAAATCTTCCTCTTGATATGAGAAATGAGTATTTTGAAAGATTGATTAATCCTCCGACTTATGCTGCGACGTTTAACGTTATAGCTTGCGCAGCACAGGCGGCACGTCTCTGGAAAGATTCCGATTCCGACTTTGCTGAGAAGTGCCTGAAACAGGCTAAGGCATCATGGGAAGCAGTTAAGAAGCATGAAGATGAATGGAAAGAAAGCTCTTTACATGATCAACATTTTGCTCCTAACAAAGGTAATACAACTTATGATATTAGTGATCGTGATTTCGGCGATATAAATATTGCAGATGAGGCTTACTGGGCAGCTTGCGAGTTGTTTGCAACAACAGGTGAGAAAGAGTATTATGACTATCTTACTTCAAGCAAATGGGCTTTTAAAATGAAAGAATGTATACCTGACTATTCCAAGATTATTCATTGGCCTCAGCCGAGCGACAACTTCAAGGCGTTCGGTGAGACTAATACACTAGACTTAGGAACTATATCGTTGTATCTCAGTGATAAGATCTCAGATGATGATAGAAAACTTATAACAGAAAATATCGGTAATTCAGCTGATAATTTCGTAGATGCAGCCACAAGAAATATAGATGGCAAAATAAATGAAAATGCTATGGATATTCCATACAGGCAGGTTGAATGCGGATTCGGATTGGATCCGTACTCGGCTTATTCTGACAGCTGGAAGACATATGAATACGGCTCTAACTCTTCCATAGTCAATAACGCTGTAGTTATGGCTTATGCTTATGATGCAACAGGCGACGAGAAATACAGAGAATATGCAGGTTATGCTCTTGACTACATTTTTGGCAGGAATGGTCTTGGCATATCCTATGTAACAGGATACGGCACATACCATACAAATAATCCCAGCAGCAATTACTGGCTGAATGAGATGGATAAAAGCTACCCTTATGCTCCTGACGGTGTACTGGTAGGCGGTCCAACTGGATTAGCCGGAAGCCCGGATGGTATAAGCGACAATTTTATGAAGGGTATCGGTTTTAAGATAGGCGAGGTACCTGACCAGCAGCTTTATGCAGACTCTATTCAGGCATGGACCTGCAATTCGGTTACACCTCAGTGGCAGGCTGCTTTTGCATGGATGCTTTCGTTCTTTGAAAATAATGCGAGAAATAATAATGAAGCTGCCTCGACTACTACTACCACAATTCCAACAACAACGACAACCACGGTGACAACGTCTACGAAGTCGACGATTTCTGAGTTAAATATGATGATGTCAGGAGATGTGAATTGTGACTGTCAGGTTGATATGGGTGATGCAGTGCTTATAATGCAGGCACTTGCTAATCCAAATAAGTTTGGTGAAAAAGGTACAGACGAGCATCATATTACGCAACAGGGAGTTATAAATGCTGATGTTATTGGCAATAACGGTATGACTAATGAAGACGCAGTAACTATTCAAAAATATCTTCTCAAGCTTATTACCTCATTGTAAATCGAGAAATAATTCAACAGATTATCTAAATTAAATTATACTATTCAAAACCATATTAGAATGTTATATGATAAGCTGTTTGCGCTCGTCTTTTTCACGCTAAGTTTTAAATGGATATAAACGGACGACAATAGCTCTTTTAAAATATTGGAAACTTTCTCTGCCCGTAAAATTAAAAAACCTGTATTTCAAGATATATTCTGAAATACAGGTTTTTCTGTTGCCTAAAAAATGCGGTTTAACTGCATTTTTTACACGAATTTACATGAAGAAAAGGCAACATATTTTTTAAAAGAAACCAACTTCTGCATTGTTTAATGTGCAGATACTAGACCACTGCAATATAGGGCATGACTTCTCAGACATTCAATTAAAGGAATCCCTCTCTTTCAGGATATTCCTTTCCAGAAATCAATTAACTGTATTATTTTCTGGATTCACCATTGAAGAGCACCTACGTATTTATTCGCATTTTATGTTTGGTACAGCGATTAAAGGATCTGCTTGTGGATTCCATATTTATTAATTTCTACATTTTATCCACTTAATCCTGAAAATTGTGGGTTGAAATTGGTGAAATTGCGTGCTAATATAAATTGAGTATGTATCATAACTGATTACAGGTATGATATGTTATCAAAACAAAAAGGGATATTAAAAAAGGAGAATTGGAATGAGAAAGTTTATTTCGACAATTACTGCGGCTGCATTGACAGCCTTGACCCTCTGCGCAACATCTCCTGTTGTTACGCAGGCAGAAAACCCTATTGTACAGACATCATTTACACCTGACCCTGCCCCCGTCGTATTCGGCGATGAGCTGTATGTATTCACTGGCTGTGATCGTGAGGGCAACAACGATTTCTATTACATGACAGGCTGGCAGTGCTTCTCAACAAAGGATATGAAGAACTGGACAGACCACGGCAGAATACTTGAGGACACGTCATTCTCGTGGTGTAACGCAAATGATGCATGGGCTTCACAGTGTATCGAGCGTAACGGCAAGTACTATTTCTATTTTACCACCACAAACAAAGGAGGCGGTGGAAGAGCTATAGGAGTTGCTGTGGCAGATTCGCCCGAAGGACCATACAGCGACCCAAACGGCAAGCCGCTTTGCGGTCCTAACTGGGATTACATTGATCCGACAGTTATAATAGATGATGACGGTCAGGCTTGGCTCATGTTCGGAAATCCGAAATGCTATTATGTAAAACTTAAAGAAGATATGGTGACTCTGGACGGTCAAATCAGGCAGTTCGACATGAACGCACAGCAGTTCGGCTCCAGCAACAAAGGCACTACATACGGAGAAGGTCCGTGGATATACAAGCACAATAACCTTTATTATCTTGTGTGGGCATCGTTTGTTGACGGATTCGGCGGTGAAAGCCAGTGCTATGCTACAAGTCCATCTGTCACGGGTCCTTGGACATACCGCGGAGTTTTACAGCAGGGTTCAAACTGCTTTACTACACACGGCGGTATCATTGATTATAAAGACCATTCATACTTTTTCTATCACAAGAGCGGAATTCCCGGCGGTGGCTCATATAATCGAAGTGCTTCCTGTGAGGAATTCACATATAATTCCGATGGTACTATTCCTGTTATGAAACTGACTACCACTGGTCCTGATCAGCTTGAGCCTCTAAATCCATTTGAGAGAGTAGAGGCTGAGACTATCTGCTGGAGTGAAGGTATCAAGACAGAAAAGGATTCTTCCAACTCGGTTAATATAGGAAGCATCAAAAAAGGCGCTTACATCAAGGTCGCAGGAGTTGACTTTGGTGAAGGAGCAGATAAATTTACAGCTTGTGTTGCTTCTGCTGAAAGCGGCGGAAATATCGAACTTCATCTTGACAGCAAAACAGGACCTATTGTGGGAACGCTTAAAGCTGGCAGTACAGGAGGTTGGCAGAACTGGGAAGAAGTATCATGCGATGTCGCAGGTGCTGACGGCGAACATGATCTCTACCTTGTATTCAACGGTGGAGACGGATATCTTATGAACGTTGACTGGTGGAAGTTTGAAGGGGCAGGTTCAAGCTCAACAGACACAGACCAGACATATATATTCAAGAATGCATTCGAAGGCAAGCTTGATGGATGCACAGATAGAGGCGGTGCAACAGTTGCTTTAAGTAGTGACGAAGCATATGAGGGTGAGAGCTCTGTATACTGTACAGACCGTTCAGCTTCATGGAAAGGTGTCGGAAAGAACCTGAATTATAAGTTCAAAGCAGGCACGAGCTACAGTTTCTCCGCTATTGTAAAGTATACAGAAGGCGCTTCTTCTACTACATTCCATCTTACTCTTCAGTATACAGGCTCAGACGGTGAGGCACACTATGACAAGATAGACACAAAGGATGTTGTAAAGGGTGAGTGGACACAGCTTGCAAATATAAGCTACAAGATACCAGAAGGTGCTAAGAGTCCTCTCATTTATGTTGAGACCGAGGGTGACTCTGACGATAATACTCATGCAACAAACTTTTATGTTGATAACTTCTTTGCAGCAGTAGATGGCACAGTTATAGAGGGTCCGGAGACTATCGTCTCACCTACAACGACTGATCCACCTCAGGATCTGAAGGAGATACTTAATTCGAAGGTAACAAAGTGGGGAGACGCTAACGCTGATAGCGAAGTGGATATGGGAGACGCAGTTCTTATAATGCAGTCACTTGCTAACCCTGATAAGTACAAGCTTACAGAAACGGGCATTTATAATGCGGACGTAAGCGAAGCAGGCGGCGGCATAACGGCAAAAGATGCTCTTTCTATCCAGAAGTATCTCTTGTCTTTGCTCGCACAGCTACCCGAGAGCTATTCAGACAATATCAAGACAGTTACCGCACCTGCAACAACTACCACAACAAAGCTTACTACAACAACTACTACATCAACAACGATAACAACTACTGCTGAAATAGCTTCACATCTTTCGATGAAGGACTTTACAGCTAAGATTCAGTCAAATATAGTTGAAAAAGAGCCTGATTCTGCAAATCAGTTCAAGGCGGGCGTAACTTATGGAGAGATTCAGAATAAGACTTATTATTCAAATACCTGCAAGAGAAACAAGAAATACAATGTTCTTCTGCCTCCCAACTATGATCCAAACAAGAAGTATCCTGTAATGTACATTCTTCATGGCTACTATGAAAATCCTGATAGAATGCTCACAACGGGAAATGCTGAGATGCACACCCGCGAGATGCTAGGTAATGCTATTGCTGAGGGTGCGGCAAAGGAAATGATCTGCGTTTTCCCTGATGTATACTCAAGCGCTACTCAGGATGAAGTTACAGGTATGGATGACAATAACAACAGAGCTTATGATAACTTTATTAATCAACTCAAGAACGACCTTATGCCTGAAATTGAAAAGAATTACAGCGTTTTGACAGGTAAGGATAATACCGCTATTACAGGCTTTTCAATGGGTGGACGCGAGTCACTCCTTATTGGAATGCAGATGTCTGATAAGATAGGCTATATTGGTGCTATATGCCCCGCTCCCGGAGTTACAGGATCATTCAAGTGGGATAGTAGCAACGAGCCTTACTTCCTAATGATAACCGCAGGTAGCAATGACCAGACTGTTGGCGACAATCCCAGAAGCTATCACAATAGCTTTGAAAATAACGACGTTCCTCATATCTGGCACTATGTAAATGGCGGTTACCACGGTGATAATTGTATAAGAGCTCATCTCTACAACTTCTTCCGCATAGCTTTTCAGAACTAAGAAGATAGGTTCTTGAATAATATTGATGAATATCAAAGGGGACGGTTATTTACCGCCCCCTGTTTCCATATAGTCTATCCTTAGTTTAGTACTAAAGTCTTTTTCAAATTTTTATAGAAATTATCTTTTTATTATGCGTAGCTTTATGGTGCTGTGTTTGAGGAATTACAAGATGAATGCAAATGTCTGAAAAGTAATCAGGAAAAGGATAAGTTCAATCCTGAATAACTAAAAAAACGAAGAAATATGCTCCTTCATGCATAAGATCACGTAAGTGAGCTGCTATTCTTATATATGAAAAGTGAATTATAGCAGTGTCACATTTTCACTCCAAGCCAAGCAGTATTTTCTGGATAGCTTGAGCATCGCCAACTGTTATTCCGTCGCCATTCATATCTCCGTTGACTTTGCCCTGTAATGTAAGATGATTCTCATCAGTACCACACTCACCATACTTATTAGGATTTGCAAGAGCCTGCATGATAATTACAGCGTCTGCCATATCCACTTGATCATCGCAGTTCGCATCTCCTTTTCTTGTCGGCTTAAGCTCAATAGTTGCCAGCATCTTTGCTCCTGTGTCCTCAAAGAACGCCATGGTCCAAGCAAAAGCGGCCTGCCAGTCAGGATAAGTGTTATTTACAGACCAAGCCTCAACAGAGTCCGCATAGCTCTTCTGGAATGGCTCCTTATACGACTTAAGACCTGACATACGCACATAGTCATCATATAATGGCGAGCATGGACCTCCTACGACAATTCCGTCGGGAGCCTCAGGATAGTTTCTGTCGAGCTCATATACCCAGTATTCGCTGACCGGCGAATTTACATGATAGGTACCGCAGCCTGTAACATAAGAGAATCCCAGACCGTTTCTGCCGAAGATATAGTCCATAGCCTGCATAGCGCCGTTGATATATTTTCCGTCGCCTGTTGCGTCGTAGGCATATGCCATTATAACAGCGTTATTGGTTACTCTGCTGTTGGAACCGTAATCATATCCCCAGTTGTTAGGCCATGTAGAATCATAGCTATTGTACCACCCTACTTTCTTATACGGAATGCCCATACAATTGTTATCGTTTTCAAAAGCCACGTAAGCATCTGCAGTGTTCAGCAGGTTCTGCTTAATGACAGCCTTATCGTCCTTCGGAGTTATATCGCTTAGATAAAGAGATAATGAACCGCAGGCTATTTTGCTGAAGCTGTCAAAAGCAGTCATTACTCCATTGGTATTATATGACTCGGAATAAATCGGAACACTAAAGGCGAAATTTTTGCCTTCGATTTTTTGGCCATCATTCGATAATCTGGAGTTTTGGCTATTCTTTATATAATCGTAATAACAATCATCACCTGTGGTCGCATAGAGCTCACATGCTGCCCAATAAGCATCATCCGTGAGATCAAAATTATCATATTTGAGAATACCAAGGGGCGCATAAAACGGATCGTTGGATTCAGGTCTAATATTAGCAACAATCGCATTCTCATGCTCCATGACCGCCTTCCATGACTTTTTTGCATGATTAATACACTCATTTGCGAAATCATTGTCAATTCCCTTCCAGAGACGTGCGGCTTGGGCCGCACAAGCTATCATATTAAGTGTAGCCGCATATGAAGGCGGGTTAATAACGCGGGATGGTTCAGTATAATTTATATAATCCAGCGGAATATAAGGAGTCGGCAGCTGAGTGTTGTAAACAACGCTGTCATATACGAGGTCGGCGCCTGTTTCACCCCATATGGTGTCCTTTTCGGCATCAACTATCATTCTGAACATAAATTCTAGCTCGTATCTTGCTTCATCGAGTATATCTGGAGTATCCTTGCAGTTTATAATCTTTTCGTTTGACACCTTGTAACTGTCAGGAACAGTCATTGTCTTACCGTCATCCCATTTGCTGTCGGTACCATTTGCTTTCGATAATTCATACATATTCTGAAGAAGCCAGACGGCACAGCCGCCGTACTGTACGCTTTTTGCATAGTCTTCAGACTGATACCAGCCACCTGAAACATCAAGCTCTACTTCTTTCTTTAAATCTGCTGGACTCATCCATTTTGTCCACCAATATGGCTGTACATAGGCAATGTCCTGCTTGATTATATCTTCGTGAGCAAGCTCCTTTTTATCGCCCGAAGTTATGTACTTCTCCTCGATAGTCGAGCCGGAGCGGGTCTGATAGAAATAGTTCAGAGCATTGCTGAGAACTCTGTCGTATATATCGTCACCTATCCTGAACTCATGGCTGATGTATTTTCTGCATGTTTCTCTTGTTGAGTTACTTGAGGAAACATTATTCGCATCATCCATTACAATGGTATATGTACCCGGTGTTTTGACTGAGGAGAAGTCAATAATATGACAATATTCATTTGAATCCGTATCAAGACCAGCAGGTTCGCTCTTGCCAGCATATACCGTCTGTCCATCATTGTCTATCACCTTGAAGTCCATCGCTTCCTTATCTTTGGTGGTCACATAGGTGGCTTTTTTAACAGCATTGGGATAATATCCCATTTGATTGAGGCGAACATCGCTTTTCGGAATTATAATGCCGTAATTATTATATTCTGTGCAGCCGCAACTGCCAACCTGAGCTTCATCGCCACAGGTCAGACAATCAATAGACATATCATCGAACCAGATCTCATCTCCCTCCTCGGCATTGCCTTGATACTGGGTACCCCTTGCATACTGGAATGTCCATACAGCTGATTCAAGATCTTTGGTTGGCTTGAAAACGCCTTCATAGGTCTGCCATTCGTTAGTCAGATTTACAGCACGATAAGGCCACTGACCGTCCATATCAGGTCCCATGTGCATATCATTTGATGCACCGTCAAGCTCAAAATACTCCTGTGAACCTGCAATGTTGCCGATATACGAGCAAAGTTCCATGCCTGCTCTTGACCCCTTGACCTTGAAACTCACCTTGTATTCGTGACCTTTTTTGAAGTTGAGATTCATGTGTCTGAACTGAAGATCCCATCTTTCGTGTGCAGCACCGGTCGGATAAATGATACGGATATGGAATGTCCCGTCCTCAAATTCAAAGTCCTGATGTGCAGGGGCAGTCTGTACTATATGCCAAGGCAGAGCCTTCTTGTCAAATGTACTCTCACCAAGCACCTGAACTGCAGATATTTGCATCGGAACCATGGATGTAACTGTCGAAGTAAATGCCGTTACAAGAGATACAGCGCCCGCAATAAGATATTTAGATTTTTTAAGCATAAAATATCCCTCCCTATTTTTTGATACTCAATATACATTTATTATACATTAATGCAGGTATAAAATCAATACGATTAGCATCTGATTATAAGCACTTCCACAAAATGTTAATGAAATACTCAAACCAATTTATTTAGCTGTATAAGATGCTTTTTAAGTACACTATTTATATAAAATAAATTTGGACAAATATTTTTAATAATTGAAGAGAATAGCTATAGGAGAAATGATATAAGTTCATAATATTACTTTTCAACTCTATATTCTACACAAAATCTTTGATTGGCTATAATTATACATATAAAATATCAGAATTCCTTTCTGACGTGTCTTTTATTGAATCTCTAATTTACAGGATTAGAGTTAAATGGAAAACTTTTTTATTATGCCTTGTAATTTACCATTTCGCTATGATATAATAAAATAAGCAGTTAAGCTTCAAAAATGAGAGAATGGTAGGTGAATACAATGAGATTCAACAGGCTTACAGCTGCATTCATTGCAGCATCCATTCCTTTTTCTGTGTCGGGTATGACCGCTTTGTTGCCTTTATATGCGTATGCAGAGGAAGAATCTGAAGTTTCAGTGCTGCCTAACTGGGTTCCGCAAAGCTTCGATGAAGCTGTAAGTTTTCGCAATAGATACGGTGCAACTCATATCGGGACGATAAATGAGAACATGGATACTTTGTGTGTCGTTTTCCCCGAGTCTATTGAAGGTGTATATGAAATAAAATGCACCAATGATGAACTGAAGGTATTATATGATGAAGCATTCATAAGTGAAAACGATAATATGAAATATGAGGTTGTAGTGTATCAGAATGTAAACCAGACTACAGACTCAGTTTATTTTATAGTAGAACGTTATCTCAATTCGGAAGTCCAGGGCTGCTATGAGTTCAGTAGCTTCGGCAGTGGCGAGATCCGTGAGGAGGGGCTTAACAGCTGGCTGCCCGACTGCGTAAACGAGTATAAGGACTACGTTAAGAAGAACGGCGAGGTTTCTGTTAAGGACAATTACGTTGTATTCTGCCTTGATTCAAATGTTGATACGCCATATGACTGGTTCTTGTCAGCAAACAATGATGATTCCTCATGTCTTAAGTTTCTAGGTTCTACAAGCTGCAGTGAAGTACTAATCAAGAATCTTGACGACAGACAGATGCACAGTATTTTTCTTTATCAGGCAAAGAAGGACGGCAGAGCAAAGATATCCTATGATTTTGCGGCAGATTATGGAACTTATTACAGAACAGATGATATTCAAAGAAGTATTACCGCTGACTGTATTATACTTGACGATGCTAAAACTGTTCTTCTTCCTGAAATGATTCGTATTACTATAAAAGACGAACTTTCAGGAATGCTGATTAGAGATTCTGTTCCAAAGATAAATCCGCAGATAAAAGTTGGTGAGGAAGGTATATATGTCGATCATTCCGTCGAGTTTAACTCTAATCCATATATATGGAACGATAAGATACACCTTGAATCCGACTACTTCAAGCTTGAACTTGATCAGAACAATGTTCCATATGGTTATAAGCTCCCCGATGATTACGAGGAAGTGACTGAGTACGAAAACGGCGCTATGGATATCGTTTTTAAGTTGAAGCAGGACGAAAGTGTTCTTAAACCAGGCGATGTGAAGATTACAGTTATCGACAAGGATACAGGCGAGTTTTTTCCTAATGAAATCATTGAAGCTCATCCGTTCAGCTTCTATACAAATTTGAAAGATGATGAAGTGTATATAGGACCCGCATTTGTTGTACAGCAAAACCCTTGTATTTACAATTGTGATCTTGCTTCGCTTTATAAGAATATTGCAAGTTTCTCATTTGTATGCGACGACCAGCCGGAAGTTACTGTACATGATAATGGATCTATGGAACTTGTATTCAGAACCAAGCTCAAGGTCAGTGGCGACGTGAACGCAGACGGAAGTTTCGATATAACCGATGTTGTATGTTTCCAGAAGTGGCTGCTTTCGGATACTGACAACGAGCTTGTGTTATGGGAGGCTGCCGACTTCAGTATGGACAACAAACTTAATATTTTCGATCTCTGTCTTATGAAAAGGGCTCTGCTTGAGGCAATTGATAAGAAACATATATCAGATATTCCTGCATAACTCAGAATTACTGAAAAGAGTATATGTTAATATTTACAGAGCGTGGAATGATAATATGAAAGACGGTAAATATTGACTTTCTTATGACGATTGAAAGAGTAGTGGAAATACAGAATCATTAATTGTAGAGATATCGGAAACTGACTACTGTGAGATAATGTCTCAGGATTATGATGGAATGATTGAGAGATTTAATCAAACTACATATAAACAGGTGGCGGGATGCTATCAATTATTATAATGTATTAATCTATGAAAACGGAGAAGAAACAGAAACAAATGTGTAAAATACAAGTGTTCTTTTGAAGTTGGAATGCTTGCTTCAGAAATACATTAGAGTAAAAATCAGAATACAAATTGTAAAGGGACTGAAAAAACAAGTTTCATCTATAAGTTATTGTTATAGCTTGTAGAAGCAAGATGAGATATTCAAAAATCTCTGAATGCTTCTACAGGCTTTTTGTTTTAGTAGCAGATTTTTGCGAGTATCTGCTGCAAGTTATCAAGGAGATACTTTGACGGATATCCGAACGAATGTTTTTTATTTTGCTACTTCGATTTCTTTACGATAAAAAGCACATATCTTGTTACGTACGTTCACGGAAAAATTTCTAAATTTCTTGATTATGATGTGTTTATCATTTTGAGTACACAAGCCTACTCTAGTGTGAAATCTTTAAGTATAGCGGGAATATCAAGCTTCTTTACACTGATTCCCATAACCTTATGGCCTTTTGAATCTAGATTTTTCATGAATAATATTTTCAGAACTATAAAAGATTTCTTTACATTTTATACATTGCTTTTGAAAATGCCACGTTGTATAATAATTATATAATATTTCATAAGTAATATTATGAAAAATATATAGTTTGACTATTAAAGCAGCTCTTTTATTCAATAACTGCTTTGTTAACGAAAGGAGTAGCTATGGATTTCCATGACCTTGCTGAGAAATTTCATTCACCTACATGTATTATTTCGGTTGAAAGAAAAAGTGACGAAGAGTATGGCGAAATTCGTATTGTAGAAGGAAATAAAAGTTATCTCGAACGTATTGAGAATCCTGTTTTTGCTTTTGACCCGAGTATACTTGGAATTCCAGAAGTTTTTCAAAATACAAATAAGTTTATTCCAAATTCACTTTATGAGAAGTATCTTCCGAAGGATATCGGATTTGAAGATATATGTTACCGTGCAGCTGTAAAAAAGATACCGATACATACTTATGTTCATATGAATGACTTGAACATCTGGTTCGATATTTTTGCACTTCCTATTGAGTATGAGGAAGGAAATACCTGCTACTGTCTGTATACTGCACAACCCAGCAATCCTGCTGATGTTGGTATCAGTTCAAGCCAGTCCGAAACTGTATCATCGGATATTATAAAATGCTGCGTAAAGCTTCATAGTACTGATGACTTCCAAAAAACAATGGAGGAGATAATTAGTGATATACGTTTGATCTGTAAAGCTGATGTATGCACTATAATGCTTAAGGATCAAACTACCGGACTTTTTTACGAATGTTGCACAAGCATTGATAATAACAGCCGTGTTAAACGTATTACTCAGTTTAAGAATTATGCAGAGATAACTGATATGTGGCTTACTACGGTAGCGGAAAGCGACTGCCTGATAATTAAGGACAAAAAAGATAAAGAGTTTATACGAAATATCAATTATGAATGGTATGTCAATCTAAATGAAGCAAATGTTGATAGCTTTATAATGTTTCCTCTGAGATACAACAATGAAGTTCTCGGTCTCATCTGGGCTACAAATTTTGATACTACCAATACAATGCGTATCAAGGAAGCATTGGAGCTAATAACATTTTTCATCTCTTCAAAGCTGTCTAGCTATAGAATGATGGAGCATTTGAAACATCTCAGCTATACTGATCAGCTCACAGGCATACCCAACCGTTTCGCCTGTACTGAGCTGGTAGCAGACCTTGTGAAGAAATGTGAAGACTTCGCAGTTGTTTCTATCAATATAAACGGGTTTAAGAGCATAAACGATACAATGGGTTTTGATACAGGCAATAAAGTGCTCATAGAGATAGCTGCACGCTGGAAAGCAATAGGTGATGCAGGACTTTCAGGAACCCATGATTATATAGCCCGTATGGGCGGCGATGAGTTTGCGATTATCATACGCGATTATCGATCAGATGAAGAGATAATGCATACTATTAAGCATTATGAAGCTGTCCTCGAAAATCGCCTTACTGTAGAAAACTGTGACCTGTATATCACAGCCAGCTTCGGATATTCTGTATTTCCGGTTGACGCTAAAAGTAGCGACAGTATACTATCCTTTTCAGTTGCTGCTATGCACGAAGTAAAGCGTATCAACAGCAGCAATCATATTCTACGTTCAACTAAGGATCTGCTTAATGTTGAACGTACATTGGATATCGAGTACAAGCTTAGAGAAGCTCTGGAAAATGATACTATATATTTTCATTTGCAACCCCAGTTTAATATATCACATAAATTGCGTGGCTTTGAAGCTCTGGCGCGAATGAAAGATGCCGATGGAAAATTCATAAGTCCAGGAGAGTTTATACCTGTAGCTGAAAAGGTAGGGCTTGTTGATAAGGTGGACGGAGTAGTTTTCAGAAAAGCTGCAATGTTTCTTGGAGAGCTTATCAAAAAAACGGGTTCTGATATTGTATTGAGCGTTAATGTTTCGGTTCGTCATCTGATGAAAAACGATTTCATTGATGAATTGAAAGAGATATTGCGCGAGAGCGGACTTGCATCCGACCGTGTTGAAATTGAGATTACGGAATCAATTATGATAGATTCGGCTGAAAAGGCTATTCTTTGTATTGATAAGCTTCATGAAATGGGAATAAAGATCGCCATAGATGATTTCGGAACAGGTTATTCTTCACTGAGTTATCTAAATAATTTCCCTGCAAATATACTAAAAATAGACAAGTCATTTATTGATAAAATGAATATGAGTGAGTCGTCAAAGCAGTACGTAGCTGCCATTATTTCTATCGGTCACATAATGGGATTTGACGTTATCTCAGAGGGCGTTGAGGAAAACGATCAGCTCGAAACTCTTAGGGAGATAGGTTGCGATTATATACAGGGCTATATCTGGGGCAGACCGTTGCCACAGGAAGAAGTAGAAAAGCTTGTAACAGATATGACTTGAATGGGGCTTTTATAAACAGGAAAGGAAGGTTTCTTATGGATTTTGACAAGATAGTAGCAGATCATAAATGCAGAAGTTGTATTATATCAGTTGAAAAATATCAGGACGGTACTTACGGTAATATTCGTGTTGTTGCCGCTAATAAAGCACATAGAGAGGATTCTGAAAAAGTGTTTGGTCGTCCGTTTGTTCCTGATTCACCATATACAGATTCTTTACCGCAGGACAAAAACTTTGAGGACTTCATGTATCGTTGTGCTTGCCTTGGTCAACCGCTACATACTTATGTTCATGTTGAGCGTATGGGATTATGGGTAAATATGTTCCTTCTTCCACTTGAATCAAATAAGGATAACGTGGGATACTGTCTTTATTCGTGTGATATTTCACCTTTTGCTGAAGCTGAACAGCAAGCAAGTCTTTCTGCAGATACAGCCACACATGCTCTTGAGATTAGTATTAAGCTGCAGGGAGCAAAAAAAGATGATATTCGTCATGTATTTCAAGATATTATAGAAGATATCCGTAAGATATGTGGAGCTGAATATTGCTGTATTTTAAATCACGATATTGAAAACAGAAAATATATCAATTTTTGTGATTCAACGGATCTTGATAGTAATATACGACCTGATGAAATATTTAGAAATGAAAGCTTTTATGATATTGCTGAATCGTTTGAAGATGCTATCCGAGGTAGTTCATGCCTTATAATAAAAGATGAACATGATTTGGATTGGCTTGAATGTGAGAACAATGGCTTATATTCACTTCTTACTGAGAACAGAATCAGAAGTTCAGTCCTGTTTCCTTTGAAACATAACAATCAGATACTTGGTTATCTGTTGGCTCTGAATTACAAGACCGAGGATACTGTCAAGATCAAGGAGATGCTTGAACTGTCTACCTTCTTCATTGCATCGGAAATTGCAAATTACCAATTGATGAAGCAACTTGAGATCCTTAGTTCTATGGATATGCTAACAGGGTGCAAAAATCGAAATTCAATGAATAATTATGTTGATGATATTGTTAGTGGTAATGTCAAATTGAATGAACCATATATTGTGATATTTGCTGATCTTAATGGATTGAAGCGAGTAAATGATGAGAAAGGTCATAGTTCAGGAGATAGACTGTTAAGAACAGCAGCAGCTATTCTTAGCCAGATATTTTATGATTGCGATGTTTACCGTGCGGGCGGGGACGAGTTTATGCTTGTAGCAAAAGGAATAGACGAAGATGAATTAAAAGCAAGACTTATACAACTTGAAGAGAAATCTGCCATAGATAGCGATGTTAATTTTGCAGTTGGCTATTACTTTGTTAGAGATGGTGAGGATATCCGTTTAGCAATGAAAAATGCGGATGAAAAAATGTATATTAACAAAAAAGAGTACTATGAGAAGCATCCTGAGTTGAAATACAGATAATAATGAATGTAGTATAATATTTATAATAAAGACAGCTTCCGCCAGAAAAACCGTTCTGGTGTGACCAGAACGGCTGATTAAATATATTTTTCCAAAATTGAGTGAATGTATTTTATTGTAGGTCAGTTATGCCAGTGACAATATTACAATCTATTACATAAACAAACAGAAATTAATAAATGTATTTCAATCAACATAATATTAATGAATTTAAATATCTTGACAAAAAGCATTTTTTGTTGTATTATTTAAATATAGGTTTTCAGAAAGGAAGTGAAAAAATGCAATTTCCTATACTAGCTTTTTTACCATTGCCACTTTTGATGGTTTTAGAACAAGTACAGCAGGCAATCGAGCAGTATATAGATTTAATACTGTAATCACAAGAAGGGGCTGTAAAAAAATCAGCCTCCAAAACGAACATGGGGCCTCGTAAAGAGGCCCCAAATTTATATATCAAAAAAACAAGCTGCACAACAATAAAGCAGAGCTGTTTCTCTGGGATACAATAGAAAAAGAATATGCAAAGTTGATTCCGAGCAAAACCGGTATGCCTGCAAAACCAATTGCGTATGGCGCTTGGTTCACTTCTGATCCAGAAACAGTATCATTATCCAGACGAGGAACTGGTTGAACAGATCAGAGAAAACCCGTATTATCAGTACTTTATCGGTATTCCAGGATATGAGGACAGATACCGTTCGTACCATCGCTTCTTATGGAGTTCCGTAAGCGACTTTCTGAAGCTGTGCTGAATGAGATTAATGAAATGATCATCGAATACAACGATCAGAAAAGTGATGACGATAACGACAGCGATGATGGCGATAATGGAAGCAGCAATGATACTGATAATGCTTCTGATTCCTCTGAAACAGCGGCACACTGATACTGGACGCAACTTGTGCGCCTCAGAATATAAAATATCCTCAGGATGTTGAATTGCTGAATGAGGCCCGTGAAAAACTTGAAGCTATGTTGTGTAGGATCTCCGATGAAAATATCTTTTACAGACTAACAATGTACAAATAAAAGGCACGTATGGATTATCTTGCGCTTGCAAAATGCAGGAAGCGTGGAGCTAAAAAATCAGGAAAGCTATCAAAAAGCAGCTTCAATACATTCGCAGTGATCTTGGATATATGGAAAAACTTCTCGAAAACAACAATGTTATTCTGTCTGCTTCCGATGCAGAGCTTCTTGATATCCTTATAACAGTTTATGAACAGCAGCAGTATATGTTTGAAAGCAACACACATTCTGTAGAAAACAGAATAGCCAGCATAAGTCAGCAATATATCCGTCCGATTGTCAGAGGCAAAGCAAAATCACCTGTTGAATTTGGAGCTAAGCTTGATCTGTCTGTTGATGAAACAGGAATGTGCAGGATTGAAAAGCTATCATTTGATGCTTACAATGAAAGTGGAGTTCTGAAGTCTGCAATTGAAAACTACAAGCAGCGCACAGGACATTATCCGGAGCGTGTACTCGTCGATCAGATATATTGCAATCGAGATAACATCACATTTTGTAGTGAACTTGGTATTCGTCTTTCAGGCAAGAGACTTGGAAGGCCTAAAAATGATACTGATACGAAATCAGAGAGAAAGACTGTATATCAGGATAATACCGACCGAATAGAAGTTGAGCGAAAGCTCGGCCTCGCGAAACGCAAATTCAGTCTTGGTCTGCTGCTCACAAAAAGAGAAGATACAACAAAAGTATCGATAACTCTCAGCGTTATCGCTATGAACATCGACAGACTTGCGGCGATGCTTTTGCGCCTCTTCAAATTTTCCCTCTCATTTTTCATTTTTGATAATAGAAAATTGAAAGTTTTAGAAGACGTTGCTTATTGAGGAGAGACTAAATAAAAACGATGAGTATAATATATTGTGAAACAAAATTAAATATCTATTGTTTACAAAATGTTCATCTAAATCTAAGTTAATTGTGGTATAATATCACATATAAAGAATTTATACATCTTTTGAAATAAAAATTCTTTATAAATTTAGCTGAGAAGGGTTGACAGTACCATGACAATGCTGTACACTGTAAACATGCAAAGCATCACTGCGCCCGTTTACAATTTAACATCGTAATACAAGCGTATCACAAGGGATAACGTTCTTTTGTGGTGCGCTTATTATCTTACAACATAACAGGAGGAATGAAAAATGAAAACACGAAATATCAAAATAAGGTTCATATCATTCGCGGTATCGATCTTGATGGTGCTGACGTTGCTGCCCGCAGCGGGTTTGCAGGCGTATTCAGAACCTGAAACACCGGATTATCTAACCTTTACGTCAGAAGAAAACAATTCTTCAATTACAGTAAATTTGTATCAGGGATCATTGGAGTATTCAGAAGATGCAACAAACTGGGAACCTATTATTTCGGGGACTAGCATACATCTGGATGATGGGGAGTCTGTTTATTTACGTGGTAGTGAAAACAATAATACACAGTTGTTTGATTACAGTAAGCATATTGAGATAACAGGAAAAGTAGCGTGCAGCGGAAATATCATGACACTTTTGAATTATGAGCATCCCGATCAAGCTCAAATGGCAGATTCTTGTTACTACTATATGTTTTACGGTTGTTCTGGTTTGACGGAAGCCCCGTCATTGCCTGCAACAACTCTTGCTGGTTATTGTTATAGTAATATGTTTTATGGCTGCACCAGTCTGACAGAAGCTCCTGAACTATCTGCAAAAACTTTGGCTGAATATTGTTGCTACGACATGTTTTCAGGCTGCACAAATCTAACAAAAGCTCCTGAACTACATGCAACAATTCTGGCAGATTATTGTT
>DBYI01000118.1:18809-72637 GCA_002310115.1 Ruminococcus flavefaciens | reverse complement strand
GCTCCGTCATTGCCTGCAACAACTCTGGCCGATTCTTGTTACGCTAATATGTTTGAAGAATGCTCTGGTTTAACAGAAGCACCAGTACTGCCTGCAACAACTCTGGCTGATTCTTGTTACAGCAATATGTTTTATGACTGCTCCAGTCTCACAGAAGCGCCGGAACTGCCTGCAACAACTTTGGCTAGTTTTTGCTATATAGATATGTTTTACGGCTGCTCTAGTTTGACAAAAGCCCCAGCATTGCCCGCAACAACTCTAGCCGATTCTTGTTACAGTAATATGTTTGAAAACTGCACTGGTCTGACAGAAGCGCCGGAACTGCCTGCAACAACTCTAGCAGAATTTTGTTATTACGATATGTTTTACGGCTGCTCTAGTTTGACAGAAGCCCCAGCATTGCCCGCAACAACTCTGGAATATTCTTGTTACTCTAATATGTTTGGAGACTGCACAAGTCTTACTGAAATACCGACATTGCCTGCAACGACTCTTGCAGAATCTTGTTACAACTATATGTTTTTCGGCTGCACTGGTATCAAGCTTTCAGCAACACAAACCGAGGATTACACAATCGAATACAGAGTTCCGGCTTCCGGAGAAGGAACAATATCTGATAACGCTCTAACAAATATGTTTATGAACACCGGAGGAATCTTTACAGGTACACCAGATATCAACAAGATCTATTACATGAAGAAGGTTGAATCCACAGCGCTTGCTGATGGTGAGTTTAAACAAACAGCTAAGTCGATGGATAAATACTACACAAGATTTGTGTTTGTTGTTCCAAAGTCTAATTTCGAAGGAAAAGGCAAGGCTAAGTTTACTGTGCACTATAACGGTATTGACTACTCATTTGATACAAACACCTACTATACCGGTGTAATTTCAAACGGCATTACTTACACTCCCGAATCTGAGAAAAGCGCTATCTTTGTTGTTACGGTTTCCAGCAGCTTTGACATCAGCGCCGACCTGACATGCACTCTTGATTTTGAATAATGGAGGATTCTATCATGAAACAAAATTACACAATTCCGGAAATGGAGATTATCAAATTTGAAGCAGAGGATGTTATCACAACATCAATGACAGACGGCGGAAAAGCCGGAGATTTCAGTGGAAACGGCGATATTCAGATTCCATAAAGAATAATTAAGAAGCGGCGAAGATACTACGCCGTTTCTTTCACAGGAGAAGATTTTTATGAAAAACATGATGATGGCGGCAGTGTTGATTGGCTGTATGATTATGTGCGGTTGCAATGTCGGCAAGGATAGCTCATCAACAAAAGGCACTACAAACACGGCCACAACAACTACTGCGGCCAGAACTTTTTCAGAAAAAACAGATGATACGCCAGCCAGTGGTATATCAGATTCGGAAAAGAATACTAACGAGAATGAGGAAAATTCTTCTAAAAGAGAACTTCAAGAATTCACTACCAATGCAGATGATATTGATTTTATGATCGACGATGATTCCGCGGCAATCACAGGGGAAACGAAGCAAGCCATAACCAATATGACAACTTCCTTAGATAATAACACAGGCGTTAATAATGGCAATGTCATGCACGATGACGGACTGGACTGGTCGCCGCTCACACCAGTTGATTAGTATAAAAATAATAAAGAAATTGTATCTTAATATCTGACAAAAGGAACCCAAGCGATTATGTTATTATATCAACAACAGGTACAGTTAAAACGACGAAACATTCAACTATCTTACCGCAATTTGAAGACTTACTGACCATATAGAATGTGAAAATCTTACAGGTAGAACGATGAAAAATAGAAAAAATAAATGAATTCCTTGAAGAATGTAATATTAATCATGCGGTGATGATAACTACTATTCTTAAAAATATTGAAATACAGGCTTCTAGTTGTATACAGAATAAGTATGTATTCATTAAATTAAATACTGTTGATACAAGCTATACTTCACGTTATAGTGCTTTTAACAAAAGAGAACATCAATACATCGCTGATAAAATCAATTGCATAAAATACGGACAACGATTCAGAACTCAACAATTTAAGAAAACTAATGTACTACTATATAGTTGAAAATAATATTAACGCCAGCATAGATCCTACCAACGAAGAGGAAGAAATAAAAAACAAAACTGTTTAGTAAAATATTTTGATTCCTCAGAAAATCATTCAAAATTAGAGGTTTTTCTTAAGAAAAAGAATATAGACATGAATTTAGTAGAATTCTTTTCAGTCAAGTAAAATAATATAATAGAAAGCTCCGAATTTTATTGATAATTATATTCGGAGCTTTCTTACTTTAGATGAAAGATATTATATCAATTATTTGATAATATAGATGAAATTAGATGATATTCCACATAACAGACTTTAGCCTAATAAAATATCAGTTCGTTATAATATTATACGTGGTTTTTATGCTAAGCATGAAGTAATATGTCATAAAAGAAAAATACCGCAGCATAAGGCTGCGGTAATATATATATATATACTGAGAGGGATGAAGCAACTTAGTTCTGAGCGGTTACAGCCTCATCAAGTGTTACTGTAATCTTATCTTCAACACCGTTTCTGACATAGGTAAGCTCGATAGAATCGCCAGCCTTATGCTCGTTTTTCTTAATTGTAAGTTCATCATATGATGAAACTTCTTCATCATTGATCTTAGTAATGATATCGCCAGGCTTTAAACCTGCTTTTTCAGCAGCACTGCCTTCAGCTACTGCGGTAATGTATACTCCAACAGGAAGATTATACATTCTTGAGATATTCTCGGTAACATCTTGACAGCTGATGCCAAGCTGAGGCTTTCCTGTAACATAGCCGTATTCCATTATATCCTTAACTATTCTTGCTACTTCGTTCGAAGGTATAGCAAAACCTATTCCTTCGATACTTGCCTCAGAATATGAAGCTGACATTTTTGAGGAGTTGATACCTATTACCTGGCCTTTCTTATTGATGAGGGGGCCGCCTGAGTTACCTGAGTTAATAGCAGTATCTGTTTGGATAAGTGTCATAGACTTTTCGTTTATTGTAATCTGTCGGTTTAGGCCGGATATAATACCACCTGTTACTGTGTTCATAAGTTCAAAACCGAGAGGATTGCCAATCGCAATAACATCCTGACCGAGATTAAGCTCATTGCTGTTACCATATTCCGCAGAAACAAGATCATTTGCGTTAATTTTCAACACTGCTAGATCATAGTCTGTATCATATCCTACTACCTCTGCATCATATCGGTCTTCTTCGTTAACAATAACTGAAATACTACTTGCTAGACCTGCGTTATACTCTGTATCATAGATAACATGAGCATTGGTTACAATATAGCCGTTTGTTGTTATAATTACACCTGTACCAGTAGCAGTTGCTGTAGATGTTTGAGGTTGCTGATTCTGACCGAAACCGCCAAAGTTAAAATAACTGATGCCACCGTTCTGGGAAGTCATTGTAAATGTAGATTCTATACCTACAACCGAAGGGAGAACTTTTTCAGCTACTTCCTCTGTGGTAAGTTCGCCGTTGTTTGTTTCTACTGTAGTGATATAGCTTACGTTTTTGGCTGGAACAGCAGATTCAGAAATTTCATCATTTGAATCATCAGCTGTTTCTTCAACAATTACTGTTGGCTGATTGTTGTAAGGTCCAAATGCATAATGATAGATACCGATTGAACCTCCTGAAACTATAGCCATAGCCATAATTGATGCTGCAATTTTAGCCCATGTGCGTCTTTTTATTTTTTTAGATACATTGCTGTCTGTTGAAAAAACTGTATATTCGTTATATTGTTCTCGCATTCTGTTTGACTCATTATTCTCGTTCATGCCGTTCACAGTGTATTTGTATTCTTCTCTCATAATATTCACTATTCCTTTCAGATTTTTTCGTATTATTTTTTGGGAGCCTTCCAGTTGCTGTGATTATATTATATTTCATCTCTGTGAAATAAATATGCAATGAATGTAGATTTTTATTGGATTTTTAGTGTTACTTTTTTCGCAAAGATAAAAGCCGCGTGAATATTAAGATAGTTTTGTTAGAATATTCTTCACAAAACAAACACTTTAAGGTAAACAACATGATATCAAAAAAACTATTGCATTAAATATCAGTTATTACAATAATGCTAAGTTTAATAAAATAAAGAGGATTTTTCAAGATGTAGATGTAGATTATAATATCAAAAGCTGCTCTAAAATAATAAAAATCAACGTATTGGATAAAAATATTTTATGTATTCCTATATAGTTGAGTGACTGATATTATGAAATTTTTGCTTATAACTATATGAATTGGTTGGAAAGGTGAAGAATTATCCGAAACTACATTGCTGATATTAATACTACTATACAGAAGAAGCCATCAAATAATACATTTTCTTCCGCTTTTGCTGTATTAACTACCTAGACAACTATATATACAAAAACTCTGTTTTAAAGTCGTAGTATTTTTTAGATACATTAAAAAGATAAGATATTATATCTATTTATGATTATAACAAGAAAAGCTGTAATGAAGAAATAGTGAAAGAAAGTGTGAATTCGTATAACTAAGGAATTATCATATTGTATATTCTTCTCATACTACACACAAAAAGACGGCTTTGTTGTAGCCGCCTTTTTGTGGTATATATACTTATGTTTTCTATTCAAAACATGATTTTGATGTATCAGTAATTATAATCTATGGTGTGTATTGGATTGTTGTATTTCCTTGAAAAACATACATTATAAGAATGATTCCTACCATCTTTAACTACATTCATAGTAAATAGACTGAATTCCTCGCCAAGGGCAATAATCTTATGAGATGCTTCACCATTCTGCCACTGCTTCACCTGTATTCCCTCGTCCGTGAAGTCTGTTATCTCAAGTATTACAGGGGTGTCGACCAAATCAGCGGAAAGTACCTTAGTCCATGTTCCATCCGTTTCTTCACAAAAGATATCGCCTCTGAAAATGCTGTATTCATACTGGAAATCCTCACTTTTAAGTTCCTTTCCATCGTATCCGCACCCGTCGTAATGTACATCAACAGTCATGGTGTAATCATAATTATTAGGTGAGGTTAGATATCCTCCGTCTGTACTTATAAGCTGTTTTCTCAGAATACAAAGATCGAACGCGTCTAACCTTCCGTCTCTGCACAGGTCTGCCTTTGTCCAGTCGGGGATTGTTACATCCGACGCACCCTTAAGCCATTTCTGCAAGGTTAGCATATCGGCAATGCCGAACTGTTTATCGCCGTTCACGTCACCGAGGCACTTCCACTCTACCGTTTCATCGTGGTATGCTTCCCTTGGGACGACTGCCTGCATGATACAGAAGTAATCCGTATTGCATATTCCATAATCAGGAGAAGGCTTGATATAATATACCGATATCTTTCCGTCAGATAAAATAGTGTCCTCTATACTTACGCCCTTTCCACCAGTGGAATCTATGACGAAATCAAGGAACAGCACATTGTCTTTGAAGAAATCGTCGGCATACTTTTCAAGGTACTGCCTTTGGAGTTCGTCTGAGAGATAACGTGTAAGAACTTTGGAAAGCTCGGACTTTGAAGAAATGACCGCAGAGTTCAGATCATTTATTACACTTTCTTGCTTTACGCCCTTTTCCCATGCTACTATCCTGTCTATTGTACTTAATTTGCCGATATCACTCGCTTTTTTTACTTTAAAGACGATATCAGCAGAATTATAAGGATATTCTGATATCTCCACAGCATTTTCGCTACATGGTACATAACCCTCTGGCAGGTAGTCAGCGTCGAGCTTCAACTCATTCCAATTAGAGATTGTAGTTTGGTTACCATAATAATAAGGATTACTGCCCTCACAGTATTTCATTGCGCCTGAAAACAAATCAACCACATTATCCCTAGGTATCTCTATAAGCGTTCCCGTTTCGGCATCGATGACACTAATACGCTTGCAGTCCTGCTCAAGAATTTCTTCGTCATTCCATACGACATCTGAGCCGTCATACTTCTCCTTAGGTATTTCTACCTTGAGTATGTCAAAGCTTGACGTTCTCATACGTACTGCACTTATCACAGAGGTATGATCTATTACAAGCTTGCCATCCTTGAATGCTGCATCTTTAAAACCGTGCTTGAAAACACGTCCATGATATGGATCAAGGTAGGTGCCAAGCAACAGAACATAATTATCAAAGAAAAGATCTGAATACTGCGATACAAAATTATTAAGCGCTTTTTTTTCAAGATATTCCGAAAGAAATTCCGAAAGATCTGTCTTTGATCTTATAACAGCTGACTCAGTACCGTTATACTTTTCATATATTTCGGTCGAAGAAGCTTTAAGGTCTCCAGAATAAAGACTGTAGCCTGTAAATGAGAAATAAGCGTCATCAATATATGAATCGTCAAGAGCAATATTATGAATATCCTCAGATACGGTGCATTCAGCAGTCAGTGTTTTCGCAACAGGAGGTATTCCGTCATCAACGTACTCTCCAAGTGCCCATCTGATGATACCTTTTCCGCTGTTTAGAGCCCTATAGACCGCAACAAAGCGTTGTATGCCTCCGTCAAGGAGCGTTGCTGTCTCAATTGAACAAGACGACCGGAACAGCTCTCTGAACATATTATCGTCGACAGTTGAGGTCCAGCTATATGCTGTACCGATGGCTTTATCTATACAGAACAGAACGAGATCGTCGTTTACTGATATAGCTCCTTTCTCATCCTTATAGGATTCGTATTCGGCAGAGCAGTCGGGAAGCCAGCCGTAGATATCTGTTTCGGTGATTTCCATATCCTTGTCTACTGCGAAGGAATAGAAAGCAGAAGCGTTAACGCCTCCAAGATCAATCCCTGCCTTTTGAGCAAGGATATTATTTTCCATAACAGGATCATATCCGTCTTCAGGAATTATACAAATCTGTATCCACTTGTCGGTAAGTGCAACCGCAAACTCGCCCTGTTTCTCAGGAGCATAGTAGACAACTACTTCATAGCAATTGCCTGCCTCCGAGCTTCCTGAGTAGTAAGTTTCGCGTTTGAGTTCGTTCATAATACCTTCTGTAGTTCTGATATCATAACGTGAAGCTTCCTTATGATTATCATCTGATGTTTTAGTTATACTTTCCTTGAACACAACACATATAAGGCCGTCCTTTACCAAAGTAGCGCCATAGGTATTTCTGAATGCAATAGCACTTTCAAAGCTATCAGGGATCCAGTCTGGAAGAGCAGCCCCCATTGCATGATCGGCAGCATATACTTTAGATAATGCGAAAGGAGAAAGCTTTTTTACTGAAATAGTTGTGATTGCCGTTGCAAAAGAGGCAATTACTGCAATAATTTTCTTGATATTCATAATATTCACCTACCATACTTTAGATTATTAGCATAGATATGCTTTATTCCATTATATAATGATATCTGTTTGAATGCAAAAGATTATCTTATTTTATGTTTTTCTAATTTAACGTATAAGAAGAGTGAAATGTGCGGATGAATTCGTAAATTTTTTATGAACAATTCGTAGACAATGGCTAAAAAATATTTTTTAAAAGTAATGAATTTATGTCAATGTCGTATGTTGTAAAAAAATAGAAAGACTATAATTCCTCAAATTACAGATATACTTGTATATTTAGCAAGTAAAATTATTATATCAAGAAGTAACATTAAATGTGTTACCGGAAAATGGGTGTGATTTGTTTATAAACTATTAAAAATGTAGCAATATTATTGATTTCTACGTTAAAATGGTATATAATAATAGATAATAAATACAAAAATATTTGCCTTTTCTTCCGGAGGTGTTTTATGTTATATAATGATCCTGTTTTCTTAAAAATTGCAGAAGCGTTGCTAGTAGAATATACAAGCGTTTACTATATTGATGCCAAAACAAATGAGTATCAGTGGTATTCGGCAGACGCCGAGTTTCAGTCTCTTCATATAGAGCAGGGCGGTAAAGATTTCTTCAAAAATCTTAAGAGAGACGCAGATAAGGTTATTTATGAGGATGATAAGCATATATTTATGCAGGATATTCAAAAGGAACACCTCCTTTCTCTTGTTCGCAAGGGCGATAAGCGACGAATAGAATATCGACTTATGATTGATGGCAAACCTGTTTATCATGCACTTAGCTTGATAAGAGGAGTCGGTGTTTCTGACGACTATTTTATTCTCGGAGTAAAGAATGTTGACAAGGAAGTAAGAGATCGTCAAAAGGCTGAAAAGTTTGAGCAAGAGAGGGAAATCTACAATCAGATAGCTGAAAGTTTAGCTGGCCATTTTGATACGCTTTACTATGTAGATATTGATACAAATGAATACTTCGAATACTCTTCTACAGATACATATAAAAATCTGAATATTCCTACCAAAGGCAACGACTTTTTCAGCGAGAGCCTTAAGAATATGAAAATATATGTTCATCCGGACGATCAAGAAAGAGTAATACCTTTGTTTAACAAACGTGTAATTCAGAGAAATCTTATAAATTCTAGAATGTTCAGTGTTACCTATAGACTTGTTATTTTTGGTTCTGTTATGCACTGTCGTTGTATTCAGATATGGGCAAACGATAAAAAACATATTCTTGTAGGAATTGAAAACATAAATGATGAGGTCAGGGCAAGTGCATTGCTAGAGGAGGCAAAGAGACAAAGTATTACTTATGGTCAAATTGTTAACAGTCTCGCTTTGAGATATGACGTCATATTCTATGTTAACAGTGAGACCGGTGAGTATTCGAGATATTCTTCTGGTGTCATTACTATTGATCATTCATTAACTTTTAATGGAAAGAATTTTTTTGCGGATGCTCATGAAGTAATCAATACACAGGTACATGCAGAAGATAGAGACAGGATGCTATCCATACTTGATAAAGACTATATTATTACTACTTTAGGAAACACTGATCAGTATAGTGAAGATTACAGGAATCTAGCAGACGACAGGATTGAGCACATAAGACTCACTGTCATGCGTTCAAATGATAATGTTCATTTTATTGTAGGAATTGAAAATATTGATGAAGAGGTCAAGAAAGAGCAGGAGCAGATTGAAGCTCTAAAACGTGCAAATGAGCTTGCAAGACGGGATGTACTGACAGGAATAAGAAATTTTACTGCTTTTCATGAATTAGAAGATTCAATCCAGAATAGTATTGACCGAGGATTAGGTCATTCTCCGTTCGCAATAGTTATCTGTGATATCAATGACCTTAAGCATGTTAATGACACAAATGGACATGATGCGGGTGATGAATATATAAGATCATCTTGCAGAATGATTTGCAGTATTTTTGCACACAGCCCTGTGTTCAGGATAGGTGGCGATGAATTTGCTGCTGTTCTTGCTGGAAATGACTACGACAAACGAATGTCCCTTGTAGGCATGCTTCGAAGAAAAACACGCGAAAACTACAAGCAGAATAAGGGCCCTGCTGTAGCCGTGGGAATAGGCATATATGACAGAATGAAGGATAAAAAGGTCTCAGATGTTTTCAAACGTGCTGACGAAAATATGTATGAAGATAAATTGAACCTTAAGTCCGGAAAGGTTGTTATAGACAGAAAAATGCAGGAAGAGATGTTTTCGAAGATACCTGCTGATAGAAAAAGAATACTTGACAATATGTTCGAGATGAACTTTATTACATCTGAGGGTGTATATATTTATCTTTGTGACATGAAGTATGATTATTCCAGATGGTCAAAAAGTATTGTTGATTCATATGGGCTCCCATCGGAGTATATGTACGGTGCAGGAGCGATTTGGGAAGAGCATATACACGAGGAAGACAAGGAAGCGTATCGCAGAGGAATTGCTAATATTTTTGCCGGAAACCTTAGTGATCATAATATGCAGTACAGGGCAAGAAGAATCAACGGTGAATATAATTTATGTACATGTCGTGGAATAGTGATCAAAGATGAAAATGGTGAGCTTGATTATTTTGTAGGAACTATCAGGGATCATGGAGTACAATGTAACATCGATAGTCTAACAGGTCTAGAGAATCAATATGGTCTTTTTGAGGAGATACAAACAAATATTATAAAAAATAAGGAAATACGAATCTGTATTGTCGGTATTGCAAAATTTTCTGAAATAAATGAATTATATGGATATCATTTTGGAAATCTAGTGCTTCAGAAGTTTGGCCGTTTCCTTTTTGAGCATGTGGAAAATCTTGGTAGAGTGTACAGACTTGACGGTACAAAGTTTGCTATACTTTATTCATCACTTTCTGTTGAAGAAGTTACAAATAGATACGCTGACCTGCGTTCGTATTACAGAGAAGGAATTCTTATTGATGATAAAAACATTATACTGGAATTGAACGCAAGTCTTATTGAAATAGATAATTTCAATATTGACTCACAAACCGTAATGACATGTCTTACTTTTGCGTATAATGAATCAAAGACAAAGAAGCACGGAGATCTTGTAGTGTTCAATAACGACGTTGGCAACGGTAACAAGGAGAAGGTTGAGAAATTTAATACAATAAGAGCTTCAATAACTAAGGGGTTTGACGGATTTTATCTGATGTATCAGCCTGTTGTCGATGCTCAAACTGAGAAATTGATAGGTGCAGAAGCTTTAATAAGATGGAAAAGTCAAGAATATGGAGTTGTACCTCCTGACATGTTTATTCCGTTATTGGAACAAGATCCGAATTTCCCGTCATTGGGTGAATGGATAATTAATACAGCAATAAGAGAAGCAGGGGAGATTATTAAAAGTAATCCGGATTTCGTTATTAATGTTAATTTATCATATTCTCAGATAGAAAAAACGGATTTTGTTGATATGGTAATGTGCATACTTAATAAGGCTGAATACCCACCCGAGCATCTTTGTCTCGAAATAACTGAAAGATGTAGACTCTTAGATTTAGACCTTTTGAAAAATACAGTATGTAGCCTAAAAAGTAGAGGTATAAAGGTTGCTCTTGATGACTTTGGAACAGGCTTTTCTTCTGTTGGAATTGTTAAGTATCTTCCTTTTGACATCATAAAGATAGATAGGAGCCTTGTCCGAAATATAGAAAATGATATTAAGGAGCGAGAATTGATAAAAAATTTTGTAATGATTGCAAATACATGTGGTTCATCGGTTTGTGTAGAAGGAATAGAAAACCTTGCGATGGGTGAAATCCTTAGACAATATAATGTTGATTGCTTCCAGGGATATTATTACTCAAAACCTTTGATATACGATGATTTTATAAAATGGATGAAATAGTAAGTTGTTTTTAAACGCATCATATATTATCTATACTTGTAGACTGTTTTTCGTTCAAGGAACTTTTAATGAATATTATATAAATAAGAACGGTATAGTATTGATTTAAAATGAAGGAGTTTTATTATGAATTTAGATTTTCATTTTTTTACAGAACATATTAAGTCAATGGCTAGTGTGTTTTCTGTTGAGGTTTATCAAGACGGAACATATGGAAATATACGTCTTGTAACAGGAAACGCCATCTTCTTTAAAAAATCAGATGATGATCATGAAAAGATAGGTGAAGAAGCTCTTTATAATACTGAATTTTCACCAAATCAACCCTATGAATATTATATGCCTAAAGATAAAAATTTCGAAGAATTTTGTTATCGTAGTGCTATTCATGGTGAAGTATTGCACACCTACATACATCCGGAAAGAATGCCTATGTGGTTGCATCTTACTGCAATACCATTACAATCTGATAAGCCAAATATCGGATATTGTGGCTTTGTGCAAAGCTTTTCTGAGGCGCCTGATTATTCGCTTATGGCAAATACGGAACCGGATATTTCATCAAAGGTTTTACAGATATGCATGAAACTTCGTAGTTCAACTGATTTTTCGTCCTCAATAAGTGAAGTAATTAAAGATATACGTGATTTATGTGATGCCGAGCTTTGCTGTATATTGCAAACCGATTTCAGCCAACGAAAATGTTCGGTTCTCGGTGAGGCTCTTAGTGAGCATACAGATCTATTGTCTATGGAAAAATATGTTGATGATGATTTTTTTGCTATAGTAGACACATGGGAAGGAACAATTGCGGGTAGCACTTGTGCAATAATTAAAGAAAACCGTGATTGGGAAGAACTTAAAAAAACAAATCCTGTTTGGTATAATTCAATAATGCCATCGGGCGCCAAGAGCATAGTTCTATTTCCGTTAAAATACCATGAAGATACTTTAGGTTATATATGGGCTATTAATTTTGATGTTAACCAGACTATGAAAATAAAAGAAATGCTTGAATTGACAACATATTTTCTGGCTTCTGAACTGGCAAGTTATCAATTGTTTGAACGTATGGAAACGCTAAGTTCCAAAGATATGCTTACAGGAATCTTTAACAGAAATGCAATGAATAATCGTATAGACTTTTTGTTGACTAGTGAAAACAAACATAATGATTATGTATGTATTATTTTTGCGGATCTTAACGGTTTAAAACAGGTTAACGATAACGAGGGCCATTTTGCTGGTGATTTATTGTTGAAAGATGCAGCTCTTACATTACAAAAACATTTCCCTGACTACGAAATATATCGTGCAGGAGGAGATGAATTTATGGTTCTTGCATTAGAAAGTGATAAAGAAAAAATGATAAAGAGAATATCAGAATTTAAATCCGCAACTTCAAAACCAGAGGGCGTATGTTTTGCTGCAGGCTGGAGTTATGAAACTGTTAAAGAAATAAGGAAAGCTATGCATAATGCTGATGAAAATATGTATGCCGACAAAGAAGAATTTTATCGTAAATATCCTGAAAGAAAAAGATAAAATACACTTTATTCTATATAAAAATAAAATGGCTTTTAATAGTAATATTATGTAATTGATACATTTGATAAAGAAGGTTATTAATAATGTATTTTATTAGTTATCATTTCTTCTGAATTAGCGTTGTTCAAGTCAATATATATTAAATCAACTTTTTTATATTTGTTTTGGTGTAATACAATTTCCTTCATAATATTAGGAAAGTGTATTAAAGAATATAAAATATGTTATATAATTGATTTTAGTAAGCATATCTTATAAGGAGGTTGCCTTATGTCACAAAATAATTTGCATATTTGTGTGATAGGCGCAGAGGTCAACAATATCGAACAACGCCAGATTCTAAATGGAATAGTACAAGAAGCTCGTTTGAAAAATGTAAGTATAATCGTAATATCTAACCTATATAATCATTTAGAACAAGAAAGGTCAATTTGTGCTGATAACAAGGTGTATGAGCTTATTTCTGATATTATAGTGGATGGATTTATAATGCTTTCTGAATCATTTGTAAATCCTGTAATAAGGAAAGAAATCCATGATATGCTCATTAAGCGAATTGATAAACCGATCATAATGGTAGGAACGTCTCTTCCAGAATTCGAACCCGAGCTTTTCCCTTGTATAAGTACAAGTGATAAAAATGATATAGAATTTATTGTTGATGAACTGATAGAAAAAAATGGGTTTACTCAAATTTCCTTTTTGAGTGGCCCGTTTTCACTTGAAGCATCTCAGAATCGTATTGATGGTTACAGAAGTTCGCTTAGTAAGCATAATATTTCATATGATGATAGCGTAGTTTATGAAGGGGACTTTTGGTATAATTCAGGCGAACATCTCGCTGAAAAGTATATTTCAGGAGATATTAAATATCCACAGGCTCTTATATGTGCTAATGATTATATGGCTTTTGGAGTGCTTGATAAATTTGCGGACAAAGGAATTGACATAACGCAACATATGGCGCTTGTCGGATATGAGTATATTCCAGAGCGAAGTCTTCATAAACCTCTGCTAACAACCTTTAAAAGGAATAGAGAAGCTCTTGGTGTAGCGGCAGTGGACATGCTGTTAACAAGATTGAATATAGTGAAAGAGTTTAAATTCACGCCGCCTTCTGGATCGTTTATTGTAGGTCAGAGCTGTCCATATTCTTGTTTTAATGATAATAGATTGCAGGAAGAACTTAGTTACTTTCGTACTAAAAATCAATTTGCTTTATGGAACTTAAAATCAGATATGGAGTCACACCTTACGGAATGTAAAAATTATGATGAATTCATTTCGGTGATGGGGGATGAGCTTTATATTATTAGAAATGCAAAGGATATCGTTTTATGTTTGTACGAAAACTGGTTTAAAGAGAATGAAGAGCACAGTGATATACTCATATGTCGTAATATAAACAAATATGCACGTCGTGATGATATTGTGATAAAAGAATCTGAGCTTCATAGCCTATCTGACTATTTCAAGGAAATGGCTGTTTTATATGTGAATCCGATATTTTTTAAAACACGTTTGCTTGGATATAGCATTGTTATGTATGACATTCCTGACACGTATGACAACACATATCGTCACTGGTTGAAGTCAGTCTCAAACAGTCTTGAATTTTTACGTTTAAAAACAGATATAAATTATCTCATGCAATGCAGTACACTTTCTTCAGCATATGATGGTTTAACAGGGTTGTTTAACAAAGAGGGAATGCGCACTGCTATTCAGCTAATAAAAAATACAGATAAGCCTGCTGAAATAACAGCCATAGCTCTCAGATTTGAGTGTAACAATAGTGTTTTTACATCAGAAGCAGTTTCAAAAGAAATAGTAAGTAATCTTGTTGCAATTTCCAGAATAATAAAACTTTTTTGCGGGAATAAAGGTATTGCAGGACGTATCTCCGAAACGGAATTTATACTGGTATATCCAAATCTTTCTTTAAATGCAGAACTAATCGTTGGAGCTGTTTATGCTGAAATACTGTTTTCAAATCATCATACCAATAATATTAGTATAGATAATCTTATTTTCTGTGTAAAGCTGTTTAGAGAAAATAATGTAAATTTTAATAGAATCACTGATGATATAAGTGCTTATTTTAATAATGTAAGGGAGGTACAAAAAGAAAAAATAAAATTACCACATTATAAGGAACTTGAAAATATCAGGAAAGAGATTACTGTAAATCCTATTCAAAAGTATAGTCTTGATGAAATTAGCAGTTCACTTAACCTGAACAATAATTACTTCAATAGAATATATAAGGGGATTTATGGCACAACATTTAATCAGGATCAGATAAGTTCAAGAATAAGATTTGCACAATATCTGTTGTTTAACAGAGATTTATCTGTAGTAGATATTGCTGAAAAATGTGGATATTCTGATAGCAAATATTTTATAAAACAGTTTGCTTCAACAACAGGACTTAGTCCGAAGCAATATCGTGTAGAAATGAAAAAATTTCTAGATTAAGTAGATTTTGTACACCTAATAAGGATTTCATAGGTTGAAACTTGCTATTATTCGCCGTATAATTAAAATTGTAAAAAGGCAAAAAACAGGAGGTTACTATGAAATTATCAAAATCCTTATTTACGGTGACGTCTGCAATTATACTATTTAATCATGTTCTTTATTTTCATGCGGATGCTATTACCAATAAAGCTCAAACTATGCGTGATATTACTACTATGGAATTGGTGCGTGATATGGGCATTGGTATCAATCTAGGAAATACTATGGAAGCTTGCGGAGACTGGATAGCAGATGTTGATGCTCAGTGGGGTGATGGAATACTTACTGTTCAGGATTATGAAACGGCATGGGGAAGCCCTATTGTAACAAAAGAAATGATACAAGGAATGGCAGATGAAGGATTTGGCGTAGTTAGAGTTCCTGTTGCATGGTCAAATCTTATCGGTGAAAACTATAAAATTAATGAGGCACTTGATGCTAGAGTACACGAGATTGTTGATTGGGTAATAGATGCTGATATGTACTGTATCATTAATATTCATTGGGATAATGGCTGGGTGAACACCTTTCCTGACAACAAGGATGAATGTATGAAACGCTATGAAACTATGTGGGCGCAGATTGCTGACAGCTTTAAAAATTATGGGGATTATCTGATGTTTGAATCCCAGAACGAAGAACTTGGCTGGGAAAGTGTTTGGAACCCATGGGGAAGTATTAAAGGAAAAGATGAATCATATAGTCTTGTAAATGAGATTAATCAGAAGTTCGTTGATACGGTTCGTAGTTCAGGAGGAAATAATCCTAAGCGCCATTTGCTTATATCAGGTTACAATACAGGATTTGACCGTACTTGTGATCCGTTATTCAAAATGCCTGATGATCCAGCAAATCGAATGGCCATCTCAGTTCATTATTATTCTCCTGCAGGATTTGCAATTCTTGAAGAAGATGCAGATTGGGGTAAGGCAAGCTCAACTTGGGGTACAGAATCGGACTTTAAGGAACTAAATGATAACATGGATATGATGAAAAAAGGATATATAGATCATGGAATACCTGTTATTGTTGGTGAATACGGATGTCCTATTACGGGAAAAGAATCCAATTCAGTAAGGCTCTTTCTAAGTTCGGTTTGTAAGGCAGCTTATGAACGTAAATTATGTCCGATTTTATGGTCTACGCCTGGCGGACATTATAATCGCGATACCTGTAAGCTTGAAGATCAAGAATTAAAGAAGATATTTAATGAAATATCTGGGTTCAAGCTAATGATAAATGAAAATACATCAACTACTGGAACAACAACTTATACATCTGTTACTTCAAAGATTACCTCAACTTCTAATGAAACGCAAGCAACATCTTCACAATCTACTACAACTTTAATATCGACTTATGAGACAATAACTACTGCAACTTCAAGTACATCTGTTTCGCTTTCTGCTATAACTATATGGGGAGATGTTAATTGTGATGGTGATGTAGATATGTCTGATGCAGTACTTATTATGCAAAGTTTAGCTAATCCTAATAGATATGGCCTTAATGGTACGGATAATAATGCCATAACAGAACAGGGCCAGTTAAATGGAGATGTAGATATTGCAAGTAAAGGACTAACATCTAATGATGCCTTTTTCATTCAAGAGTTCCTTCTTCATAATATTTTAAGTCTTGATCCGACAATATCTTAACAACTCATTATACTTATACAAAAAATCCAGCTAATAGAGAGGCTGGATTTTTTGTATAATCAGAAATATTATAAAAATACAATATTATAGATATTATTATTAATTCAGAAAATTATAATTGTTATTAGTTTTGGAGGCGAATGGTAATGTCTGGTTCAATAAATGTTAAATCTTAAACTTCAAGCCAATAATAATTTGTTCTTAATAAGTTAAAACAAAAAATATATATAAATTTACTGAGACAATCAGTTATTTAGTGTTGTATAATAAAATGAAAATAAGCTTTTCTTAGAAAAGGAGTCATATATGGATAACGGTGCATGTAGCTACCTCCGTTTTCTAAATGGTGATAATGATAGATTTGTTGATATTGTAAAAGAGTATAATGACGGATTGATATTATTTCTTAATTCTATTATAAAAGATATTCAAATTGCAGAAGAAGCTGCGGATGATACTTTACTTAAACTATATGTTAAAAAGCCTAAGTATAAAAGTGAATATTCTTTCAAGACATGGCTATATGCCATAGGAAGAAACACGGCATTGAATTATCTAAGAAAATTAAAGCGACATAAATATACTCATTTAGAAGATTTCTCATATTTTTCAGATAGTATTGATCTTGAATCAGAGTACATCAAAGGTGAACGTAATATTATTATCCACCAGTGTATTAAAGCATTAAATGATGAATATGCTCAGGTATTGTTCCTTATTTATTTTGAGGATTCTTCAAATGACGAGGCAGCAAGAGTAATGAGCAAATCACAACGGCAGATAACACAACTGTTATACAGTAGAAAAGTTCTGGAAGTCGCTGATGATGATATTTCAGAGATAAATGCCCATGCATATGGTGTGCGGCTTACCGCACCGAAGGATTATCGTCCTGGTATGATAATTGATATCGGTGGTCAGGATTCAAAGATTATATATCTTGACAGTAAATATGCAGTTAAAAACTTCAGTATGAACGACAAGTGTGCCGCTGGTACAGGAAAGTTTATGGAGGTCATTGCACAAATACTTGAAACAACAATTGATAATGTTGGTCCGCTTTCGCTTGAAGCAACTAATCCTTGTGATATAAATAGTACTTGTGTTGTATTTGCACAATCAGAAGTAATCTCACTTGTTGCAAGAAAATATGACCGTAGGGATATTCTTGCAGGTATGCATATTTCAATGGCTAGGCGTATTGTGAAGATGATGAAAAAGTCCGAGAAGGATGGAGATATACTTATGACAGGTGGAGGTTCTCTGAATATCGGACTTCACAAAGCATTTGAGGAGGAACTTATGAGAGATGTATATGTAGCGGAATATCCTCAGTTTAACGGTACAATAGGAGCAGCTTTAATTGCTAATGAAAGAGGATAAATATGAGCATAGCATTGCTATTTGAAAGTATGTCAGCTGCTGCTTCCATTGGAATAGGTTGCGGTACATGTTGCGGCTCGGGAATAAGTGCAGCATTATACAGTTATCTTACAACTCATACTAAGAACATCAAACAATCTATTAGAGCTTTCCTTGATTTCTTTTTCGGGAAATTGCTTGCAGTAATACTATTGTGTAGTATAGCATCTTGCGTTGGCAGAAGTATAATAGATGATACTGGCCGTATAATGGGCGTTAAAACCGCTTTAATAACTGATACTGTTATGTTGGCGATGGGAATTTGGTTTCTTATAGGCTGGATTAGGGAATTAAGTGTTCAAGTGGTTGTAAGAAATGTAAGGGTTGTAAAACTGAAAATGATGAAGAAATTACAGTTGATAAAGAGCGTCATGCAGCTTTGATTGGTATGGGATTCGGTTATGTTATTTCTCCATGTGCACCACTCATACTTATAACGGGTTATGCTGCAACACTGCCTTTAACGTTTGAAGTTGTACTTGGCGAATTATTTTCAATTGCTAGTACGATATCTCCCGTAATTATCATAATGCTTCTTTTAGGGGTATTGGCAAAAGAAATGAATAAGGTAATTCCACAGTATCTGACGTGGTTTAGACTTGGATGTTAAATATTGATGATTATTTTATTCGCAACAGGATTAATAAAAGAAATTGTTGGTTAAAACTGAATTTGTTTGATCCCAAGCCGGTATTTTAAATACTGATTTATTGTTATATTATATAACCAATATTTTTTGTAATTAATTCTTCATTATGATAAAAAACATATTGACGAATGATGCTAATTCGAATATAATAGTAATGTAGTATTAATTATTGATTAATATAATACAATTCTTTTTGAAAAATATTTGGCAAAATACTTATTATATACGATCATACTGTCATGAATACATAAATTCAGTTTTGTAAACTTTTATTAGAAGATGTAAGCTGTTGTTTGTAAATATTGCAAGTTTTCCTTTAATACTTCCTTGTTCATATTAATGCAAAAAATTTTTATACCTGTTTATTCTTTTGATTAAACAGATGCATATAATTTCTTTGATGGACATTAAAAGATAAAAAGGATATTAATTAATTAAATTAAGATTTCATCAATTGAAAGTAATGATTTTCTGATAATGGTGGATAATTGATATAATCTTTCTTTAACTCATTGTTTATTTCAGTTTTATCCGTTTATTATTGCGTTTTTTTAATAATATTATCTATGAAATAGCAAATTAATATCATACAGATTATTATTTGACAAATTTTGACTTGCTTTTTTTTAAGATTTATAGTATATTTTTATATAGTCGAAATATTTGGAGGGAATAGTTTATGAATCAGCAAAGGAAGCCATTAGTAACTCATATTTTTACAGCGGATCCATCCGCTCATGTTTTCAACGGAAAAATTTACATTTATCCCTCTCATGATATTCCGCACAATGGCGAGGATAATGATGAGGGCGATGAGTATCTTATGGAAGATTACCACGTCCTTTCAATGGATAGTACAGAATCCACTTGTGTCGACAACGGAGAGGCTCTTCACATGAGAGATGTCAAGTGGGTCAGCAAACAGATGTGGGCACCAGATCTCGCATATACAAACGGAAAGTATCATCTTATTTTTCCTGCACGCGATAAAAATGGTATTTTCCGTATAGGTGCCGCTCATAGTGACAGTCCTATAGGTCCGTTTAAACCTGATGATGACTATCTGAAGGGCACTTGTAGTATTGATCCGTGTGTATTTGTTGACGATGATGGTAAAATATACATGTTCTACGGTGGCCTTTGGGGTGGTCAGCTTGAAAAATGGAAAACAGGAAGTTTTGATCCTAACGGCAAGGAGCCGGATCCTGACAAGCCTGCTCTAACCCCTTATTGTGTAGAACTAAACGGAGATTGTAATGCGTTGGCTTCTGAACCGTTCCATGTAAAGATTGTCGATGAAAACGGTAACGATATTCTTGCAGGGGATGAGGATAGACGATATTTTGAAGGCCCATGGATGCATAAATATAATAATACATATTATCTTTCGTATTCAACGGGTACTACCCATTATCTTGTATATGCAACTTCTAATTCACCAACTGGTCCGTTTACATTTAGAGGTAGGCTTATGGAACCAGTAATTGGTTGGACAACACATCACTCTATTATTGAGTATGAGGGAAAATGGTATATTTTCTATCATGACGCTGAGCTTTCGAATGGAATTAATCATAGGCGTTGTGTGAAGTTCACTGAAATAACATACGCTCCAGATGGTTCTATAATTAAAATTGACCCATACAAGTAATTTAGTAGTTAAGTATAAATAAAGATTGTATTTGATTCTGACAACTCAAGAGACTTGGAGTATTTCGCAATGAAATAAATACGATATCAATGCTTAGCTTGAATTAACTTTAAATCTATTTTTGAATATGTATAAGCCGCCTATAAAAATTAAAGGCGGCTGTTTTTATATGAATTACAGAAACTTTAAGAGAAAATTATATATATTACCTATTTTTTCATTGCTGAATTTATATATTTATGTTAGTAAAATGATTATTTATTCAATAGCGCATTAATGTTATATTATTGAAAAAATAAGTGCGTATATGCTATAATTTAAATATAAGAGATTAATAGCATTTGAAATAAAATATTTACATATATTCAGGAAGTATAGAATGTTTTTGATGTAATATATATTGGAACGAAAGCCAATGTTAATTATGTGGTATTTTCATAGTTTGTTATGTAAAAATAATTCAAAGGCCAAATTAAATGTAATTTTATATATTTTAGATTGCTATTACAGCAATAAAATCACTTAAATTCTCTCGCAGTTGAAAAATAAGTAAAAAATGAATATTATTTATACGAGGATCAGTATGTTTGAAGAAAAAATATCTTAAGTTCTAAAAAAGAAAGTGTAAAATGGGGAGTTATGGGTACTGCAGGTATTGCGTCATGGGGAACAATTCCTGGTATGCAGAAAGCAAAAGGATGTGAACTTTATGCGATCGCAGGCAGAAGTCATGAAAAAGCAGAAGCATATAAAGAACGCTTCGAATTTAAAAAGGCATATAAGGGATATGATGCCTTACTTGCCGATCCAGAAGTTGAGGCGGTATATATACCATTGCCAAATGATATTCACTGTGAATGGGGAATAAAGGCTTTGAATGCATATAAACATGTACTATGCGAAAAACCTATTGCAATGAATGAAGCTGAGTTACGGCGTATGTTTGCTGCTGCAAAGGATAATGGAGTTATACTTATGGAGGCTTTCGCTTATCTTCACAGTCCTTACATATACAGACTGAAAGAGATTATTTCATCAGGTGAAATAGACAAAATAGATTTTGTTGATACCGCTTTTCTGACACAAGACTACTCCGAGGATATAAGACTGCATAAGGAGCAGGGAGGTGGGGGAATATATGATGTAGGTTGCTATTGTACATCCATGATACTTTCACTAATTGAGTCACCCGTGAAGTACATAAAAGCAGATGCAGAACTAGACAGGACAGGTGTCGATCATATTGCTTCTGTTCTTATAGGATTTGATGACGGTTCAAGGGCTTCTTTCAATGCAGGCATGATACTTGGTACTGACTCGTGTGACAGATATGACAGGTTATTTATTCACGGCTCCAAAGGATATATTCGTTCTAATGTAGAGTACAACGGTGAAGGGGAGATTCCTTTTGATGTAACTGTAAAAGATACACACGGTGAAAGAGTGACACAAATTGAAAAGGTCATTGTAGGATCCAATTATAGTATGGAGATCGAGCAGATGAATCAGTGTATTATTAATAAAGCCTTTCCTCATATCAGTGAGGAATTTTCAATAAATAAAATGCGTATCCTAGAAAAAATACTTGATACAGTTGGCTACAATGATTCAAAAGAGCAATTTGTTTTGCCTAACGGAGGTATGATTCCGGCTGTAGGTTATGGTTCATATCTTTCAACTGAAAAAGACGGAGTAAAAACAATCCTAGATGCTCTGAATGTAGGAGGACGTCGTGATACTCGCAACTCCCATCAGATTGTTATTGCGATTATATTTACGCTTTTCCAGTCAGGAGATTTGGATGGTATTTATTGGTTTTGTTACATACAAAAAACACCTGAAAGCTTTGCATTCGTTCTAATAATAAAGAGAATGGTAGCGATAAAGAACATACTGAAGTACAATTTCTTATCTGCCTGATAACAATGATCGTTATCAGAATAATGCATAAAAAGATTGTAGAATACAAAGGTGAAATTTTTATGGTGAAAAATGGATGATACAGCTAAATGACTAAAAATTGTTGAAGAATTATGAGAGCAGATAGTTTAAGGTATGGTCGGAAACCTCTTTCGGATTACCAAATAAACAATTAAGAACTTCAAGCGATACTTAATGCGTTTTATATTGTGATACCTGCTCTTAACAAGATCACAATTTAAATCACTCAATAAATCCATGAAAAAATTTCTTAGCATGTAAAATTTGTACGTTTTCTCAGAATTCAAAATATCGCGTAACTACACGATATACAACGCAGATACGTGAAAAAGTAGTAATTTAGTTGTTCAATTCCTCTTTTACAATTAGCAAACTCGTATTATATTATTCGATTTGTGATTATCAAGCAAGATATTATTAAAGGGTCTATTGTTTTTTTGAATACTGTCTTCTTGACAAAAAGGATATCATCTGATATAATTTATGAAAGCACTTACAATTTGATATAGGAGGATACAATTGAAAGAGTTCTATATAAACAGTGATGGTATACGTCTTCATGCTAAACTAGATCGTCCTGATGACAATGTAAAAGGTCCGCTATGCATACTTATTCACGGATTTACAGGACATATGGAGGAAGATCATATTATTGCAGTTCAGAAAGCTATAAATGAAGCTGGCGTTTCTGTATTGCGTGTTGAGATGTACGGCCATGGAAAAAGCGATGGCGAATTTATAAATCATACTCTTTACAAATGGGTGACTAATGCACTTGCTGTAGTCAGTTATGCAAAAGAACTTGATTTTGTTACAGATCTATATATCTGTGGGCATTCACAAGGTGGATTACTTACAATGCTGATAGGTGCTATGTGTGCAGATGATATTAAAGCTATTATTCCTTTATCACCAGCATGGATGATTCCAGAAAATGCTAGGAATGGTATTATACTAGGAAATATATTTGATCAAGAGCATATTCCTGCAAAGATTAAAAGTGAAAGCTGGGAGGTATCGGGAGATTATATACGTACAGCACAAACTATTCATGTCGAGGATTCTATTGAAAGGTTTAAAGGAAAAGTATTAATCATACACGGAGATGAAGATCCTATAGTTCCTTTTTCTTATGCTGAAAAAGCTGTCATGCTTTATAAAGACGCTGAACTTTTTCCGATACATGGCGCAGATCATTGCTTTATTGGACATTTTGCTGATCTTGTTAATGCTATAAGCATATTTTTTAAAAGGATAAATTGTAAATAATAGATTCAATAAATATAGTATAAGTAATAGCATTTTTAATATACGAAAAAATTTCATTTTAAATTGAAAGTTGCAATCAATGAATAAACACATATCTAATAGAAGAAAGTGAAAATATAAGATATTCAAGAATATAATCATTATTACCTGATGCCTATAATTATCATTCAACTAATCGTTAATAAAAAACGAAAATTACTGATATAAAAATACCCGTAATCGAGAGAATGAATTTTTAAAATCGTTTTTCTCAATTGCGGGTATTCATTATTCGTATATATACTTAATTTACATCAACAGTATTATTCAAGAGAAAAAGAACCTAGGGTAGGATTACCATCGCCCTTATAGGTAAACCAAATAGAGTTCACTCCATTGGGAATCTTGATATCAGCAGTGAATTTTTTCCATACATTGCTGTTTTCTATTTCAATCTTGCCAAGTTCTTCACCATTCCAAGCAGTCTTTACAGAGAAAGCACCACTGCCGTAGCCACGAGTGGTAATGCTAACTTTAGTGATACCATTACAATCAAAATACTTAAAGCCAATGTTGGTACCTTCCCTAATATTAGAGATATATCCGATCTCTTCATCACCATCTTTACCATCCTGCATTATCCGCGGTGCATTGAGATCACCTATATATACTTCTGGATTTTTGTCAAAAATATTGCATGCGATATAAGCAGGATATTCACCTTTCCCTTCGAGAGGACCGCCATTGAGACCACATGAAGTGATTTCAACCTGATTGAAACTGCCGTCTGCTTTGAGAGTAAGTTTTTCTGCACATCCCTGCCTTGAAAACCAAGTACCGTTAGTATGTCTATGATAAAAGATATACCACTCACCACATACTTCGATAATACTACCATGATTATTGGCACCACGGTTTGTTGGCATGTCTGCTGGCTTATAGGTATCAATATGAATATCAGAATTGCTGACAAGCACACCACCATAGTTGAAACCTTTTAGTGGATCATCACTGACAGCGTAGCAGAGTTCGTGCATAACTTCGGAAGAGTAAATAAAATAGTACTTATCGTTAACTTTACGTATGGATGAAGCTTCAAAGAACGAGTGTCCCTCAAACTGAGTGCCTGTGCTATAACATTTTCCGGGTATAATAAGCTGAGGTTCTGTGATAACTGTAAGCATATCCTTATCAAGTGTAACGACTTTTGAGCCTGTCCTTGTCATGTCACCATCTGGGCAGAAGCCACTGTACATGTAGGTTTTGTCACCTTCAGTTATAACGCCAGGGTCAAACTGAGGTTCGTCTCCCTCCCTTTCTCCTAGCCTTGTTCCATTTGGATAGTGAACGTATCCGTAGAATTCAAACCTGCCAGCTGGTTCGTCACATACAGCAACTGACATGACGCCCACCTTATCTAATACATAGTAGAGGTAGTATCTTTCGTCAGGACCAACTGTAAGGTCTGGAGCGTAAAGGCACATATGACCATCTTTGTTCATTGGATCTGCATTTCTTGGATAAATGATACCCTCATAACGCCAGTTGCCCAAATCATCAATAGGCGCGGACCAGCACACATAGTCTCCCATGCAGAAAACATACCCGTTCCAGAAATCGTGGGAACCATAAACGTATAAACGGTTATTAAATATATAAGGTTCTCCATCAGGTATATATTCCCAACTTGGAAGATAGGGATTGAATGCTTGTTTCTTATTCATAATAATCCTCCTATTTCATCGTGTTAAGCAGGAACTTAACAAATTCGCTTTGTTCGATAGCCTCTTTTGCGCCGTCACGTGTGAATAATAATTCTCTGCGATCACTATCTGTATATGGTTTCCATTCGGGAAGCTTATTGCCATTAATATCAAAGCCATTAGGGTCTCCGGTTTTAATGAAATTAGCCCAGTAATCACACATCTGCCTTGCTAGATCGTAATGTCTACCTTCAAAAGGTCTAATGCATTTTGCAAGTGTTTCGAAGAAAAACCAGAGATCAACTGAGTGAAAAGTTCCAGGGTTATCTTTTCCTGGGATATCAGGAATGAAGCGATAGTAATAACAGTTCATCGAATTCTTATGTGAGTTTTCAGCTAGAAAAGCTTTTTTTGTTCCAAGTTCAGGCGAAGAAACCGGTGAATAACCGAAATCAGTTCTGATTCTAGCTTCTGGAAACGAAAGGAATTCATCTGCTTGGGTACTGAAGTACTCACGTGCTTTCATTTTTAGATCATCCTTATTCGTTGCATGTATTAGATCAATGAATTCATCCCCTGTATTACCAGCCATAACAGGCACTCGTATGCGAGTTCCGTCCTGGAATGCAATCATAGGGTCTTGAATGCAGAAATGTCCATCCTTTACAACCGTAAAGAACATTTCTCCGTTGTTTCTAAGTTCACTATACTTCTTGCAGATGAAAAATGGATCAAGTTGTCTTGCTTCTTCAAGATTTTTTACTCCCAAGTAATTGAAGAGGCTTTGACCTTTTTCACCTGCTTGTTCAAGACTCTTCGGTTGAAACAATTCATTGACAGCATAAGGTGAACCGAACATACCGCTCATGATTACGGCTTTATTGAAATAACCTTCGTTGTTTGGGCAAGCCATTTGATACATTACGCTGCTTCCACCAGCCGACTGTCCTGCTATTGTTATATTGTTTGGGTCTCCACCAAAGTTTGAAATATTACGGTAAACCCACTTGAGACCCGCTTGCTGATCCAGACAACCAAAATTACACGGAGCATCTGGCTGCTCTTGCGTCAGCTGTGGGTGGCAGAGAAAACCAAGTGCACCTAAGCGGTAATTAACGGTAACAACAACGATATTTCTTCTTGCGAGTCGTTCTCCGTCAAACTCCATTTCGGATGTATAACCCCATTGAAAACCTCCGCCGAAGAACCATACGAGAACAGGCATATGCTCGCTTGCAGACTTCGCGTTGGTCCAAACATTGAGATAGAGGCAGTCTTCACTCATTGGAATATTGGGGTCTACGTGCCATTCACGGCAATACACATCATCACCTACACCGGGTGTATCTTGAACGGATATAGGAGCGAATTCAAAACAATCGCGTATTCCCTGCCAGTTTTCAGCAGGCTGTGGAGCACGCCAACGATTCTCACCAACAGGTGGAGCAGCAAATGGTATTCCTTTGAATGAAGTGATTCTGGGATCTGCTGCAGGCAGACCACGTATTTGCCCGTTTTCTGTATTAGCTATTCTTAACATTATATCAGCTCCTCTCTTTTATATAATATAATAAATTGCATTATTCTTAGATTACTTGAGCAGAAAAAAACCTATTACCAAGCTAAACAATACACATCCTATATCAAATGCATTGTAATGATGTTAGACTAGAGTAATTCATCAAATAGCTTTTAAAATGTTTATACAAATATTATAATAATAAACGATAAAAACCTCCGTGCAATTCATCGTTATAGCACGGAGGTCTTGTTACACAATGACTTTTTTCAACAATAATATAGCATTTTATGATTTTGAAAAAATCAACATATTCCATGAATGAGGCGGAAGTATCATTGGAGTGTCAGCATTGTATGGTATTACTGCATTAGGGGCATCTGCTGTGTTACATAGTTTTAAGTCGTTGCCTGTGAGAACAGTATGTGATAGCATAGAATGACTGTCAAACCCAGACAACTCTAATTTACATTCGTTTTCAAGTGAACGATTAACTGCAAATAAAGTTATAGTATCGTCCTGGTCATTATAAACTGCGATGCTTTCAACGTATGGCACATCAGACTTTGTTGGAGTATCATATGTATCACAATCACATTGTGTTTGCAGCGCTAAACCACGTCCTCGTAAAGAACAATGAAGGAAAGGGTAAAAAATAGTCTGGACCCAAGCTCTTCCACCTGTCTCTGTCATTATCGGTGCGATCACATTTACCAGCTGTGCTAAACAAGCAACCTTGACTCTGTCACAGTTTTTGAGAAGTGTGATGAGAAGAGTGCCAACAACAAGAGCGTCTTCGACATTATAAATATCTTCAAGAAGGGGAGGAGCGATTTGCCAGCGGTCAATTTGTTTGTCCTGTTCTTTACTGTGGAACCAGATGTTCCACTCATCAAATGATAGCATAATATTTTTTTCAGAACCTTTTTCAGCTTTAATTTCATCACAAATCTGAACAGTATCTTTGATAAAATTATCCATATCGATTGAAGCGGCCAAGTATTCCGATGTGTTTTGATTAGGGTTGCCATAATAGCTATGTAGCGAAATATAATCAACATGATCATAGCACTCTCGTAAGACAGTACGCTCCCATTCGCCGAAGGTTGGCATTAACGGACCTGAGCTTCCACAAGCTACAAGCTCAATGGTAGGATCTGTAAGTTTCATAAGTTTTGCAGTTTCACAAGCTAGACGAGCATATTCAAGTGGTTTTTTGTAACCGATTTGCCAGTCTCCGTCCATTTCGTTGCCTAGACACCAAAGCTTAATATTAAAAGGTTCTTCAAATCCGTTTTGTTTACGAAGGTTTGCATAGTAAGTATCCGTTTTGAGATTGCAGTATTCAACAAGATTGCGTGCCTCATCTGCGCCTCTTGTTCCGAGATTTACTGTCATCATAACTTCGGTGTCGGCTCGTTTTGCCCATTCTTGAAACTCGTCAATGCCTATCTCGTTTGTTTCAATACTGTTCCATGCGAGTTCAAGTTTGCGCGGACGTCTAGAACGGTCACCAATTCCGTCTTCCCAGTTGTACCCGGAAACAAAATTTCCGCCAGGATATCGTACAACAGATACATTTAGTTGTTTAACAAGCTCCAAAACATCTTGACGGAACCCCATATCATCCGAAGTTTTGTGATCTGGTTCATAAATGCCGCCGTATACCGCTCTGCCGAGGTGTTCAATAAAAGAACCAAACAAACGAGGATCAACTCTGTCAATTATATTAGTTAAATTAATTGCTATTTTGGCTTTCATATATAATCTCCTTTGAGTATTAAAATTGTTATCGTTGCATATATTTTTCTTTTTTTATATTCATGTAAAAAAGCGAATCATATTTGTAGTATACACAATTGAAATCCTTTTGTCAAGAGGAAAAATTAAAAAAATATCAACGCTGTAAAGCACTTTACTTTTACAGAAAACCGCCTTCATTATTCGTATCTAACCATTTTTTGCTATAATATATAAAAAATAAGGCTGATTAATCATTTTTTGCCCTTATCACATATATTTATTGACAACATGTTATTAATATGGTAAAATTAACAAAGACACCAATGAGGTGCCATATCAAATTCGGTTTAACCGTAAAAAGCCGGACGAAATATGGATATGAATTTTTAGGCATGTATCGTACGGCAAATATTCAGGAGGTAATGGTATGAAAAAAAGAAGAATCTTAGCAACACTTATGACAGCAGCAATGTTTGCTACAACACTCACAGGCTGCGGCGGCGATTCAGGTAACTCTGGTAGTTCTGCAAATAATAGTGGTAACTCCGGTAGTTCTGATCAAAAAGATAATCAAAAAGATAAAGGTGGTGTTCAAGAAATTACCTGGATGTTCTGGGATGACCTTGATGCTACTGAGGATCTCATCTCACTTGGTTACAAGGAGACAATTGAGAGATTCAATAAGGATTACGAGGGTAAGTATCATGTAAAGCCTATTACTACAAATCTTGAAGAATACTATAACAAGCTTAATGCTCTTGTTGCAGCAGGTGAAACTCCTGATGTATTTATTGTAAGTCCTGGCCCGCAGCTTACAGACTATGTTGAACCAGGCGTTGCAGCTCCGCTTGATGATTATCTCAACAAAGATGGTTGGAAAGATTCATTCACAAGTGATGCAGTATTTACACAGCAGACTTACGACGGTAAGATTTATGCTGTTCCTCTGAATACGGCTGCTGCTTGTTGCTTCTATAATACTGAGATGTTCGAGAAGGCAGGCGCTTCTGTTCCTAAAAACTGGGACGAAATGATTAAAACTTGTGACAAGCTTAAGGCTGCTGGTTATACACCTGTAACTATTTCTGCTGGTACAGCTTGGTGCCTTTCAATGGTAGCTGGTTATATGTGCGAGGCTGAGGGTGTTGACCTTCCTAAGCTTGCTGATGGTTCTGCTTCATGGACAGACGGTAAGCTCGAGAACGTTTGCAATAAGCTTGTTCAGTTCTCTGATTACTTCCAGAGAACTGCAGCTGGTGATACAAACGATGTTGCAACTGCTAACTTCTATAATGAAAATGCTGCTATTCTTATTCAGGGTTCATGGGTTATTGGTCAGATTAACGGTTCAAATCCGGATTTTGAATCCAAGTGTGGCGTATTCCAGTTCCCAGGCGTTGAAAGAATTATTGCAAAGTCAGACTCGCTCTGCATGAGTTCATCTAGTAAGAATCCTGATGCTGCTGCTGCTCTTATTAAGTATTTTACTGATGATACTGCACAGAAGTATACTGCTGAAAAAGGTGGTAAGATTCCTGTAACAAAGGTTAAGTATGATGAAAGTGTAGCTCCTAAGCAGCTCGCATACGTTATGGATGTATTCAAGAATGCTAAGGGCACATTTGGATTCTACAACGAGTCAATGCCTACAACTGAAACAGGTGCTCATTTCGATGACACAATGGTATCTGTATTCCTTGGTGATTTAAAACCAGCTGATGCAGCAAAGGATATGGAAGACTATTATATAGCTAATTGCAGAAAGTAATTTCTGACTTGTTATGTGAAAAACATTTAGGGGCGCACCCTTCGCCCCTAAATTGTTTTTGCTTTTTTACCATATCGATTTTCTGAAAGGAGTTGGTCCAGGATGGACAAAATGCTTAGGAACAAGAAATCAATAGCTGTTTTCATGCTTCCTGCTTTTCTTTTGTTCACACTGGTGCTTTTTATACCGATTATTCAGTCGGTATATTATTCATTATGTGAATATAAGGGCATGACCGCCCCTGAGTTTATTGGAACGGATAATTATAAAGCTTTGGCTTCTGATAAAACTTTTGGCATTGCTCTTAAAAACTCAATGTTCTTTCTTATTTACTCCTGCTTGACTCAGCTTATTATAGGTCTTATCTTTGCAGCTGTACTGACAAATATACAAGCAGGACGAAATTTATTTAAGAACATAATCTATCTTCCATGCGTACTTTCTTCTGCGGCTCTCGGTCTGTTGTGGATGTTCATTTTCAGCCCGTCACTCGGTATCAACCAGCTCCTTGAAAAATTAGGCGTTGATGAGCCTCCTCTCTGGCTGATGGATACCAAAGGCTATATTACACTTCCTATGTGGGTAATAGCTTTTGTTGCTCTTTGGCAGTATGTAGGTCAATCAATGATGCTTTATATGGCTCAGATATCTGGTATAAGCAAGTCACTTATGGAGGCTAGCTATATCGATGGTTGTACAAAGGTTCAGTCATTCAGATACATTACTCTACCATTGATAAAACCAATGGTAGCTACTGCTATGTCGCTTAACGCAATTGGCTCTCTGAAATTCTTCGATCTTGTGTACAATATGACAGAAGGTGGTCCGAACCACAAAACAGAAGTTCTTGCAACCCACCTTTATCAGCAAGGATTCAAGTATTTCAAATACGGCTATGCAAGTGCGATAGGCGTTGTGCTTCTTGTACTTTGTCTGTTGATAACACTGTTTATCAATAAGGTCGTAAAGACTGAACAGTATGAGATGTAAGGAGGTACAGTCGTATGAAATCTTCAACATCATTTGGATACGAAGAAGCTACTACCTCTGGTAAAAAGCTTTCAGCAGTAAAGATACTCATATATGTATTTTTGATTTTAATTTCCATAACATATATTCTTCCGCTGTTATGGGTATTCAATGTGTCGTTTAAGACCAATAGAGAAATCTTTAGTGCACCTTTTGCTCTTCCGAAGGATATAACATTTGATAACTATTCTTTTGCATGGACAGCCGGAAAACTTGGCATTGCAACATTCAACTCTTTCATCGTATGCGTTACTGCTTTAGTATTGAGTTCAATTTTAGGCGCTATGGCGGCATTCGGTATAGCTCGTCTACGTTGGAAGGGATCGAAGCTTGCAATGACATATTTTCTTACTGGTATGATGATACCTATTCACTGTGTACTTATTCCTCTCTTTACAAGATTTGCAAAATTAGGTCTTTCAAATTCACTTTTAGGACTTATAATTCCTTATGTAACATTCTCATTACCCATAACGATATTCATTATGACAGGCTTTTTTAAAGGCCTTCCAAATGAACTTCTCGAATGTGCTTGTATTGAAGGCGCGAATATATTCCAGGTATTTTTCAAAATATGTCTGCCTCTTAGTAAGACAGGTCTTTTTGTAACAGGACTCATGACTTTTGTCGGCAACTGGAACGAACTTCTTCTTGCTATGGTATTTATTTCTGATGATGCCAAAAAGACTCTTCCTGTTTCCTTGTCAAAGTTTGTAGGACCATATAATACGAACTATTCGCAGATGTTTGCGGCTATTATCATCGCAATTATTCCTACAATAATAGTATACTGCGCATTTTCTAATAAGATCGTAGATGGTCTGACTGCAGGCGCAGTAAAGGGCTGATATCGTAACTTTATTAAAAGACAATTCAGGACACTTCTGTCGGATTATAGACAGAGGTGTCTTTTTGTATTAATGTGCCTAATACGCTTATAATAGATCGGTTATATTAAAAATCATAACAGAAGGATTTAAGAAAATTTAGCAACTTATAAATTACATTCAGAAATATATTAATAATTTAATAATAGCTAATGTATCATAATATAATTATATTCAACACTTAAATGGGGTTGGTTTTTACATACAAAACTTATATATGTACTTTGTGTGAATCTCCAATTTTTTCGTACGCTTTGTAAATTTTGTTTTATTCCATTGAAGTGACGGAAAATAAATGGTAAAATTAATTAGAGATGGGAGGGAGATTATGTTTGAATATTTTATATATTATTCTACATCAAATATAGTCAGCTGTATTATTTTTGGTATAATGCTTGCACATGACCGACTAAGCATTGATAAACAAGAAAAGCAGTTGAAATACGACCATGCTCTCATTGCGTTTATGTTATATTTTATATCAGACGCAATCTGGTCAGGAGTTGATTCAGGAATATTCCCGATTAATAAATTTACAGTCCTGATAACAAATTTTATGAATTTTATTATTATGACTGCTATTACATCAACATGGTTAAGATATGCAATGGCGGTATTGCAGGTCCCTATTAGAAACAAACGTAGCACTAAAATAATTATCCTTATACCATTTCTCGTATCAGTAATTGGTGTCAGTATAACATATGCGTATGCACCTCATATTCTTATGGATGAAAACTTAAAAAACACTAATTTATATGATGTTTATCTTGTAGGCATTCCTTATATCTATATTATAGCTGTTATTATATATGCTATGAAAAAAGAAATATGTGAGAAAGATCCTATAGAAAAGAAAAAGCATTTGTACATAGGTTTTTTCCCGATTATGGTTCTGGTAGGCGGCTTGATGCAAATGATACTGATGCCGCATCTTCCTGTTTTTTGCTTCAGTTGTACAATACTTATGCTTATTTACTATATACAGTCAATGGATGCTCAGATATCAATAGATCCTCTTACTAAATTGAATAACAGAGGTCAGTTGATACGTTATGTATCACAGGGGGCAAACATAAAAATTGATGGTCGGAAAACATTTGTAATAATGATTGACATAAATGATTTTAAATTGATTAATGATACTTACGGTCATGCCGAGGGGGATAATGCTTTAATAATCGTTGCCAAATCCTTAACTTTAACGCTTCATAATCATAACTTTCCTATGTTCCTTGGGAGATACGGAGGTGACGAGTTTGTTTTGGTTGTACATCTCGTTGATGAAGTCGAAATAAAGGAACTTATGAACGAGATAAGAGAATGTATCAGAAAGAAATGTATTAATGAAAACAGACCATATATTTTGTCGATTGGAATAGGATATGATGAATTCCTCGTCGAAAAAGATTCTTTTTCAAAGTGTATGCAACGTGCCGACAAGAAACTATATCTTGATAAAGAGTATTGTAAGATGAATGGGAAAAGTACAATTTGTAAATGAAATCTATCTTGTTGATTTGTTTAATTCAAAAACATTAAAATTAGGCCAGAATTAGTGAAAAGCTGTAAAAATATTTAGTTTGAAATAAATTGCATTTGGCGGCTGAATGAATAATAATTAGTTTTATTATCCAAATACTTTCTTAAATTGCTGTCACAGTCATGATTTTGATAGTGTAACGGAATCAATAATATATTAAAAATCTAATTCATCTTAAAATAGTAGCGGACTAAATTCAAAAAGATGTAAGTGCCGTTTGTATGAGCGCTTACATCTTTTTTACTAATATGTCTACATGTCAATGAATAATTATATGTCGTAGTCCAGAATGTAATTTATATTTTGAACTTTACTGTATCATTTACTTTCTTTATCCCATCATGCATTGACCATCCATTACTAAAGCCATACGAGCAGTCCAGAAATCTTGGCGCATATACTTAACTTGATATATGTCATATTTCTAAAACTAGCTCGTCTTCTTAGCTTTGGCATTACAAAAAAAAGAGGGGGATTATTTTTCTTTGGTATTTCCGCTCTTTATACTTGATCTGTAATACCCTGTTATTAAGAAGCTGTAAGATCTTTCAGTTGCGTAATTAACTACTTAATCCCTCTCCAGTCTTTCAAATATTGACGTGACTTTCAAATCTCGCTTTATCGAATAGCTCTTACAGTCTGCATCCAATATAATGTTATCAACAACAGCATTGGCAGTCCTATCGACGATTTACAGAATTCATTAAATCAATCTCTATTATCAATATCATTATTAAATCTGTTAAGATTCATTAACTATCATGTTTGCATTGAGAAGTTGACAGTAGGTAGATTCGCCTTCTTTATAATAATTGAAGTTACCAGTCACAGTTATATTTGTACCTAATAAAGGATAATCATCTGGATAAGAATAGTCGCCGTCCAAAACAAATTCAATTCCTTGAGAACAGCATGCAGTTGCATCACTTATGAGAACGGCAAAGAATTCGCGTCCATCAGTTTCCTTGTAATATCCAAATGCTCCATTAGCTTTAACAGATTTTCCTAAATAATCATCACCTCTATTTACCATATCGGCAACCTGAGCATAGATCATAGAGGAATTCATTTTAGTGAGATCAATATCATATTCCGCATCAGACGAAATAGAATCATCATTTGATTTAGTATCTTCAATAGAAGATGTAATATCTGTTAATTTATTATCCGTTTTTGAACCAGAAATACTATTGTAATTCGAAATTTTGTCTGAAGCCGAGTTTCCACAGCTTGTTAGGCATGTTAATGTAATTATAACTCCAAGAATTTTGATTATTTTCAAATTTACTTCCTCCTTTATTGATGCTTTATATAACCCTTTTTGGATACATAAGTATCAGTTATATTGTATTGTAATAAATCTTTTTATTTAGCAAGAATAATAGCAATTTAATTCAAAACGCTTGCAAGAACATCATAGTTCTTTTGCATAAGTAATATATAACTTGCACCGCTGTTTATATCGCTTTTGGATACAGACTGAAGTGAATTAAGTTCAGCTATTTTTATGCCTTTTTTTCCAGAATTGGTTATAATAGAGTTTGCTATATCCTTATTTGAGTTTTCAAGTGTAAAAACAGTCTTGCAGTCAAGTTCTTTTATCTTTTCAGAAAGGAATTTTATAGTTTCAAAACTAGCTTCAGATTCTGCCGAGCAGCCAATAAAAGCAGCATAGTAATCAAGTCCGTAATCATCGACAAAATAACGAAAGGGGAACCTGTCTCCGAATATCAGAGTTTTTACTGAAGATTTCTCGAAAAGAGTTTTAAAGCTACTGTCAAGTGTATCCAACTCAGATAAATAGTTTTTTAGGTTGGTTTGATAGTCGGAAGCATTTGCCGCATCAATAGCTTCGATGCTTTTTTCTATTTCAGTGCAGAGTTTCGTTGCATTTTTTACTGAGAGCCATATATGCTCGTCATATTCAATTTCTTCTTCTCCCTCCGTGCTTTCTTCCTCTTCTTGCATTCCTTCTTTGAGTTCTTCGGCCTTTGCCGAATCACCGAGGACACTCATAAGATTTATGACTTTCATATTACTATTCTGAACACTTTCAAGAGTGCTTTCTACCCACTTATCAGATTCTCCGCCGACATATATAAAAAGATCACAGGAAGATATTTTGATAATATCATCTGTTGTAGGCTGATAATTATGTAGATCTATGCCACTGTTTAAAAGATATGTCATTTCAATATCGTCGGAATGATTACCAACTATTTCCTTTACCCAATCATATTCCGGGAAAATAGTACATACAATACTGTATTTCTCTGATGAGGGAGAGTTGTAAGTGCTTTCTGCTACACTTGCGCTTTCATTCAACTCTGATTCTGAATTATTTGAACTGCATCCTATTAAAGTCGTTGATACTATAGCAAAAGTTAAAGCAAGAAATCCGATTGCTTTCTTAAACATACATTTAACCTCCAAAATTGTAATATTATTTCATAATTTCGCCTAATGAACCAAAAATATATTCATTGTAAAACGTATTAATGATTTAATATGTAATTGATATCTAATTCATTAGTTCTACTTTCAGTGCGATAAGAGTATTATTTTGTGTATCATGTACAGTACATACGAAATATGTTATATATACTATAGCTAATGCTATTTGATAACTTCTTATAGCACTAGAGCTGCTGATATTCAATATAATATTCTTACAGTTTGCTAGCTCATTACAAATAGGACAGTTATAATCCGTACACTGATGATTGATATGTTTAATTATAAATAAGGCCGAGTTTAAAAGAACGATTATCACTGTAAGCGCAACAATAATAGAAATAATTTTGTTTGTTACTCTCTTCAATATATTTCCTCCATAATAAACTATTCATTGAACCGAAAAAGAAAGCTAGTATCTAAATATTTAAAGTACATTCAATTTAATATTAATATCTGTTTATACTATAAAATTGATAATCATTATCAAATTAACCCTGATAATTATATCATACTATTATAGAATGTCAATATAACAAAAGTATTTTTCACTAATTTTTCATAATTGAGAATAGTTATCAATTTTAGAATTGATAAGTTAAATATATATTATTAATGTAAGTAAAATAAGATTATATAAAAAGCATTAATGTATAGTATTTTAAAAGGAAGAATAATAGAATTGATGCCTAAAATAATAATACATAAAGCAGAAGAAAACAAGCATATTTCAGAAAGTATTAAAGAATTTATGAAAAGATTTGATGTTTCATCTGCACTTAAATCATCCAATGCAGTTAAAATCTAAAGCTTTTCGGTATTCGTGCCTTTGTCAATTAAAAACTGAGCCACAGCGCTAATAAAAAAAGTGAGCCAGTTTTGATAATAAAATTATGAGCCAATAATCATTATTCATGATCGAGTCGATGCGGTAAGATGAGCTGCAGTTCATATTCAAAACAAAGGATCTGAAAGTGACTCTGTCCATGAGTGCAGCAAGCATCATCTCGTTTTCAAAAAGCTGCGTCCATTCCGAAAATTCAAGATTTGTGATTATTATCACGCTGGTTCTCTCGGAACGTTCTGATATGATTTGAAAAAGTATTTCCGACTGATATCTGTTGAAAGTCAGGTAGCTGAACACGTCGATTATCAGCAGGTCAATCTTGATAAGACTCTTTTCAAGCTTGGAAAGCCTGTTCATCTGAACAGCTTCTGCAAGCTCGAATGCAAGGTTGACTGCTGTGTAAAATTTCACTTTGTATCCGGCTTCACAGGTGTTCAATCCCAATGCTATCGAAAGATACGTCTTTCCGCTTCCCGGATTGCCTATAATAACGATGTTCTGACGTTGCTTTATGAAATCGTAGGAAGCGAGCTGTGTTATGTTTTACAGCTGGTTTTCTTCACATGATTCTATATGTAAAATCAGAAATATTGGTTATGATGTCATTGCAATGATAAAGAATCCCCCAAAAGTATTATACGAATACCACAAAAAAATGATGTCAATCTGCGACATTTACAAATCAAACAAAAAGCGTCGTGGCCGTTCAAGATATCTTCTTTCAGTAAACGTTGGAGTATTGAGATTTTCTTAAAGGTATGTAAAAGCTATCTTTGAATTTGGTTTCATTTATACTAATGGACTGGCTGAGGCACCTGAAAACTTTATTGTAGACGCTGAAGGTGTTAAGAAAAATGTTAAGTCTGGTGATTCACTCGCTGCTATATTGTTATGCTCTCGCACTTCCAAGAATATATGTCAGTTTGTTAGATTAAGGTGTGAAATTTATTATGAAGAGCCGGATGCGAGAAAACTGCACGTCCGGTTCTGTGAGGGGCTTACATTTAAGGTGTAGGTCTAACTCGACTATTATTTTATAACAGAAAATCTATGGCTATTGCAAATTTGAATGTTTTATGATATAATTCTTATGAAAAATTCCTTTAAATGGTGGTGAAGTTTATGGAGGATACTTCAGAATACAAATGTCCTTCCTGTGGGGCATCATTACGTTTTGATATTAATAAAAACTCTATGATATGCGATTTTTGTTCAGGAGAATATAACTTTGCATATATACGTTCACATTTTAAAGAAGTAACGGATAAGAAGCCTGATGATTTCGACTGGGTGGAAAGAACAAAGTATGTATGGGAACCTGATATGCTTGACCAACTTGCTGAGTACACCTGTTCATCATGCGGCGGCAATATATTAACAAAAAACACTACTGCTACAGCAAAATGTCCATTTTGTAATCATGAAGTAGTTATCTCATCACATTTTGCTGGTGATTTGCGTCCTGATAAGGTAATACCTTTCAAAATAAAACCTGAAGAATTTGCTGAAAAATACAGATCAAGTATAGCAAGTGCTGTATACGCTCCAAAAGAGTTCAGAGAAGCATCAGTTAAAGATAACATTGTTGGCTGTTATATACCGATATGGCTATATAGTTGTGACTGTGACGCAATTGTTAATCCTTCCTACAAAGTAAAATATGAGATAATAGATTTCCCGACTCTCGGAACTGATATTAAAAAGGATATTTTTTATTCTGTTGCTCCTTTCAAGTATGATAAAGCTGAAGATTTTACTGAATCATGTCTTACCGGCTTTTATGCTAGTAGATACTCTATTGGTGCCGAACACGCTATGGAATCAGCTGATAGAGAGATAAAAAATGTATGCTCATTGAGAGCTGCAGCACTTGTTGAAGTAGATTTTATACCAGATGTTGCGAAAGAAAGCTGCGAAATTAGTAAGAGAAAACTGACATATTATCTTGTTCCAATATGGTTTATGAATGTTGAATATAAAGGGAAAGAATACACATTTGCTATGAATGGTCAGACAGGAGAGTTTGCTTCACCTGATATACCATTTAATTACAAAAGCAAATTATTGTTCTGGAGTTCTTTTATTATTCTTGAAGTTTTGGCTTTTATTCTTTCTTATTTCTATTTAAAAGAAGATGATTCGTCTATTGAGATTAATTTATTAATAACCACTCTTTTCACTTTGTTTTTCCCAACTATTTTTGTTTTTGGTGCGTCTGGTATAGTTTATTTGATAGTATCAAGAAAATTTATCGGCGGACTAAGATGTGAAAAAAAATATAGTATAGCTGGCATCTCAAGCTACATAGATAAAGAAGTTAAAGTAAACAGGATTAATAATAAATGAATTTGAATCTTGTGACAATGCGCCGATTGTAGAATAAAATAATAATTAAACAAATATTAACACTTCATGTGGCTTGTAAAACGGACATATGAAGTGTTTTTTTCGATGAATCTCGAAATAGTTCTTATGTTCTGATATAGATATATTGATATGATAGGTTTGATTTATTTCAAGGCATAATACTTGTAATATATGGGAATACAATTATAATAAAATGTCACTTTAATTGCTAAAACTCATAAATTAGTGTAAAAGCGCGTAGTTTTTTCTCTTGATATCGTCTAATAAATGAAAGCGCTAGATAATACTTTAGGAAAGGAGTATGTATATGGATAATGGTGCAAGTAGCTACCGACGTTTTCGTGATAATGGTGATGTACACGGATTAGATGAGATAATAATAGAATACAGTGATGGACTGATACTATACTTAACAAGTATAGTTGGTAATATTCAGATGGCGGAAGAACTGGCAGAAGATACTTTTGTGCTGCTTGGCACTAAGAAGCCTAAATTCAGAGAAAAAAGTTCATTTAAGACATGGCTTTATACGATTGGAAGAAATATTGCAATAGATTATCTTCGGAAATATTCCAAAAAGACATGTATTTCATTAGAAGAAACTTCTGAAATGATATATGATGAGATTTCTGTTGAAGAAGATTATTTCAAAAAGGAACGGCAACTTACTGTAGATACGGAACACGTTAATAATGATGTGCAACAGACATCGAAAAAAATATCGGGACTACCGAGAATACTATTCCGATTACGACATTATCAGATTATTTTGATGAGAATTGTAATACAACAAGGCCACAGGTAATTATTTATTATTATAATATTACGAATGACGAAAAGTAAGTAATTGCTTCGTTTAAGACACATGACAATGATTTACTTGACTCTATTGTGAAGGATAAATTTTCCTCTATGCTTATGCCATGGTCTGAGGATTTTCGTTATTTAACTATAATAGACGGATATAGAATAACTAGAATATATAAAACTAGTGAAGGAGAAACAAGAGAAGATAGTTATAATATATTAAAGACTAGAAATGGTGGTATAAGTAGTTTATGTTCACACTTGTTTGACAACGGAGAATGGGGACCTGCAGGCGGCGAAAGTTACACTATCGACTTTGAAGCGTTTGAAGAAGCGCTTATGGAGTTTCTGGATGTCAGCGCTTATTGATAAGTCATAATTTGATTGAAGAATGAATATATAAGCATAAGATTAGCTGATTCTTTTTTATTATCCTTTGGGATTTAAAATAAAATATCAGGGGGAGATGATTTATTTATATATTTATTCCCCTGATATTTTTATTAATGCTTGTATTATATATTAGGTTATATGAAATTGTAAACCGATTTCAAAATATTGACATGAAAGATAAATAGTGATATAATATAAAGTGTTAAAAATATTATCTTTATTTTCCCTCTCTTTAACAATATATTATAAATCGGATTTAATAATTATTTATAAGAAATGATATTAGTATGTTTTTTTATGAAACAGACTACTAATCATAGATAATCACACCAATTATATTTGCACTTATTACTACACTATAACTATACTATTTTTAGTTTCTGTAAATGTAATTAGAAAGAGGACTTAATGAAGAAAATAAAAAAACAACTTACTATGTTCGTGGCATCCATTGTTTTATCAAATATAGTGCCTTATTCGAATATAAGATATGTTAATGCAGCTCATTATACTAATCATGAAAATTATTTATTCAATAATAATGATGAACTCATAATAAATGTCTGTAATTTGAGAATCGATGAAAATATTTGCAAAACATCATGTATACCTGATTTAAGTTCAGGAATAATGAGTTTACTTGATGATGAAGTTGAGGTTACTTCTCAATCTGGTGCCTGTGGAGATTTGTGTTATATTACAAGTGGATTGTATAGTAGTTCAGATTGCAGCATAGGATTATCAACAATTTCTATTAATAAGGAAATCGTTGCGGAGAAAAGCATAAGCTTAAATGCAGAAACAATATCAAGCTCTAAAAATACAATTCTTTACTCCAAAAACGGAGATATAAAAGTTAATTCTTCAAGTTTCTCGTTCAATGGTATTATTTATGCTCCTAATGGCACAGTATATGTAAGTTGCCGTGATACAGAAATTGTCGGAGCAGTAATAGCAAAAAAGATTGTTATTGAAGGGGATCATGCAACGCTCCAATCAACAAATGAAATAAAACAAATACTGAACGATCTTGAGTATATCCACAATGATAGGATATCTAAGCCTGTAACTTTTTATAACAGCGAAAATCAGAAAATAACATTCATATTCAGCGATGAAGAAAAGACGAATAAAAAAACTGTTTATGCAAGATATGACGGTGAAGAATTTGTAAAAGCTCTAGAAATATCAGAGGATACAATATATCTTGATATCGATTTATTTAAAGACACTGCCGATTATATGTTAATAGAAGAAGATAAGTTCGGTAATGAGTATAGGAGCATAATATATTCATTTAAAAAAGAATATGACGACATCAAGAAAGTTGTTATCGACACTGACGGCGATGAAATTCCAGATGGTTATGAGATAATGCTTGGAACTGACCTTAACGATTGTGACAGTGATAATGATGGATTTTACGACGGATATGAACTTCTTACTCTCTACACAGATCCATTGACTTTTGATATTGATATAGACTTTGATGGCGATAATGTAACTAATTTATCTGAGATGCTTTTATGTACAAATCCATATCTATGCGACAGCGATTTTGATGGAATATATGATAATTTTGACTCCGATCCTCTTGACCCACAGGACGGATCAGAACTTAAAATCCGTGAGAATATTACAGTTAAAACAGGCAAATTTGATATTGTACACCGCTTTATAAATGAAAATGGTGAAAAATGCGAATCGGTATATAATTGGTTAACTGATTCCGTGAGATTAAATTCAATTGGCAACAAAAGATTATATGGTTTATTTGACTCTGAACATCGGTGTACTGCCATGATTACAGCGACACCTGATGATTCTATTGTCAATACATTTACATATGATGGAGATAATCTCAGTTCTGTTTTTCATAATGGAAACAGGTATGAATATTCGTATGACGAAAACAAAAATCTGACAGGTTTATTTGTAAACGGATACGAAGTCTTAAATAATGATTATTCAGAAAATATGCTGTATATTGTACATGGAGAGAAATCAGATATTGAATATTGCTATGATAAAGACGAAAGTGTTGTCACGATCGAAATAAATGGGCAAGATGCCTTTGATATAAACTATGATAAATATGGTTCGTCAACAGCTTTGTACAATCGTATTAATAATACTATATATGAATACAACTACGATATTAACGACAAAGAAAGCGTTTATAGCTTCGTTGACATTAATAACGGATTTAGCTATGATTGTTCTTGCAACGAAAATTCAAAGAATGTTGTTTATAACGATAATGGAGTTCAAAAAACACAGAATACTGTTATTTCAGGAGATTTCCTTAACAGATTATATAAATCTGAAACTGCACTTATTACTGGAAACAGTAGTGTTGATACGGTATTTGATGGTTATGAACATTTTAATCAAACTATAAACACAGGTAATAATACCATATCTGCTGACTGGCAAAACTCTGAATATGGTACTGAAATTATTTCATATCAGGACGGAAAAGTAATTAATTATGGTTACAATAGCTGTGCTAATATTTCTGCTGTATTTGACGATGATAAAACCATATCATCTTATGAATATGATGATCTTAACAGGCTGGTACGTGAAAATAACAGCGCAGCTGAAAAATCATATGTATATAATTATGACAAGTACGGAAATATTCTTTCAGTAGCTGTATATAACTTTACAGAAGGAGTTCTTAATGAACCCATCAGTATTTCTTCATATGGGTATAGTAATAGTTCTTGGAACGACCTTTTGACCGAGTATAACGGACAATATTTAACATATGATGAATCAGGCCGACCGTTGTCGTATCGCGACAAAATGACTCTTAGTTGGGGAATAAATAATAAGCTTGCAAATATAAAATACTTTGATAACTATATTGCTTATAAGTATGATATTAACGGTTTCCGTACTTCTAAAACAGTTAATGAAGTCACGACGTACTACAATTATGACGGAGATAAACTTATAGAGCTTAAAAATCAAAATAATACAATATGGTTTATATATGATGATAGTGACAATGTAATAGGTATGGAGTGTGATGATAAAGCATATTATTTCGAGAAAAACGCTCAGGGAGACATTGAACGTATTTTCGACAGTAAAGGCGTTCCTGTATGTGAGTACTTCTACGACGCATTTGGTAATATAGTGTCTATAAGCGGTAATATTGAAACTGCGAAGCTTAATCCTTTTCGTTATAGGAGTTATTTTTATGATGAAGAAACAGGCTTTTATAATCTTAGTTCAAGGTACTACGATCCTGAAGTTCGACGCTTTTTATGTGCTGATGATGCACAATTCTTTGGATGCAAAGGATCGGCAGCAAGTTATAATCTGTTTGCATATTGTGAAAACAACCCTGTTATGTATAGCGATCCAAGCGGGAACTCTTTTAAATTTAATCGTAATTATACTATTACAGGAACTTTTGATAATAACCCTGTTTATTCTTCGCCTATGTGGAACGGCTTTAGAAAGCTAAAAGCAAATTGCTATTGTTATGCTTTGAATATGTACGCAAGTGACTCTATATGGGGAAACAATCAATATGTTGCTGTTAATCCAGGTACTATCAGTGGGGTTGATTTTAATTTTCATCCAGGGAATACTTATGGGGAAAAGTTAATAAATGCACTTAATGCAGATATTAAAAAAATTAGTGAGGATATCGGTTATGTAAGCAATAAATATCTAGAAGCATGGAGTTGGTTATATTCTGATCCTGCATATGGTTCGGGTTATGACATTGCCCTGGTTTTAGACCTCAGAAATGGATATACTGACTATCATTGGTACAGAAAGGATAGTAATGGAAGGTGGTCTCATAAACCAGGAAATACAGAAGTGCGTGATGTAGATGCTTCAGGAAATTATATTTATGATCCGCAGTATGCAGACAGGAATTACACAAGTACAACAGGCCTAAATTACAGCACATATGTCGGAACTTTTAGAATTTATCGCTATTCTGTCTGGTAAGTTAAAAATACGTGTTTTATAGTAAGCTAAAATTAAATATATTATTTAAAATCAAATTTTGATTAAGATAATAAAATACAGCACGTTTATTTATATAATACAAAATAAAAATCTGCTTTTTATCCACCTAATGATATATAATGTGGGTTTAACACTTATTTAATATGTTATATTATATATTTGATATGATAAGGATTATTTTTTATATTAACATTAATTTTGACATTCAAGGAGGAATCAAATATGCCAAAATTCAAATCATTCAAGTCTGTACTTGCGGCCGCTCTTGCAGGAACATTGACGCTCCCTACAGGAATTACAAAGCCTGCTTGTACTTTTGCTCAGGAGTTTGACGCAAATGGCATTTACTGTCATGATACTTTTGAAAATGGTTATGATGATTGGAAAGGCAGAGGCGGCGCTTCGGTTTCTATAGGAAGCAATGCTTTTGCAGGTAATAGTTCACTTGAAGTTTCAGATAGAGGAAGTTCTTGGCACGGAGCTATGAAAACTCTAGATGATAATGCATTCAAAGCAGGCGAGGAATACAGTTTTAGTGCTTCTGTATCGGGCTCTGGCAATATTATGCTTTCACTACAGTACAAAGATACTCAAGGCAAAACAGTATACGGTCATATAGCAAATGGTCAATCATCAGGTGATTATATAAAGCTGGATAATCCGAATTATCAATTTCCTGAAGGATCGGAATATATACTTTATGTAGAGACAGAAACAGGTATTGATGGTTTAAATCTTGATGAAGTTGTGATTGCAAAGACTGGCACAAAGGCAAGTAATGACGACACAGTTAAAATGTTACAGGGTGACTTTAACACTGATGAGAGGATAGACTCATTTGATTTAGTAGTTGCAAGAAAAGCCTTAATTAACTCCACAGATTTAATATTGGAGATTGCTGATCTTGACGGCGACGGCAGTTTTTCAGTAAATGATCTTGTCATACTTTCAAAATTTGTTCTTGCACAGGTTTCTGAGTTTACGAAACCTAAAGTTACTACTACAACGACAACTACGATACCAGTAACAACAACTACGGCAACCAAGGCGGCAACTGATTACATGGCAACCATTCGTGACAAAGTTACAGCAAATGTTCCATCTGACGTTTTGAAAAATGCGGAAGGTAAACTTGAACATATCACATATTTTTCAAAGAAGGCTAATCGTGAAAAAGGGGCAAATGTTTGGTTACCTCCAGGATATGATAGCAACAAGAAATATCCTGTATTCTATGTAAATCATGGTTATGGCGGTGATGAGTCTGCTATGGTTAATGGCATGGGAGTTCGAGAGATAGCTACAAGCCTCATTAAGAGCGGCGAAGCAGAACCTATGATAATTGTATTCACAAATCAGTATACTGACCCTAATAACGCAACCCAGACAGGAAACGGACAAGCGGATGTTCCAGGATACGATAATTTTGTAGAGGATTTTCCTGATAGTCTTATGCCTTATATAGAATCTCATTATCCAGTTAAGACCGGACGTGAAAATACAGCTGTTGCAGGATTTTCTATGGGCGGAAGAGAATCACTCTATATTGGCATAGAATGTTGCGACAAGGTTGGATATATCGGTGGCGCTGCACCAGCTCCAGGTATTTTCTCAACAAAGGATCAGTTCATGACACACCCTGGTGTTATGAGTAAGGACGATATGAGGATTGATCCGCCGTATTCTCCGTATTTGCTCATGATTGCTGGAGGAACGAGTGATAATATGGTAAATGATTTCCCTAAGCAGTACAGTGATCTATTTACAGAACACGGAACTGAGAACATATATCTTTCAGTACCGGGAGGTGCTCACGACAGCAGTACAGTCATTCCTTTGATGTATAACTTCATAAGATTTATCTTCAAAGCATGATTTTATTAAACTACTAAGTCACTATTAAGATATATAGCAGAACAGTCGCGGCAAGTTTAAAACCAACCGTGGCTGTTCTGCATCTTTATAAAGATAAATTTTTATGTAAAATTAAAAATCTTAATCCTCTTTAACTAAATGATTTACCGAAAAATAAAACTCAGTTATTATCAAACTTCTTTCCAACGCTTCGTGCAGCAGCTATACTTTTGCCAACAGTCCTATAACATTTTGTTACTGTATCATATATTACAAGTCCTGCCTTTGTGTAATCAACCTTACCATCTGTCATGACTTCTTCGTCTACTTTTAGTCCTACAACTTCTGCAACAATTCTTGTCTCATTAAATTCTTCCTGTATTTCTATAACCTTACATTCAATTGCAATCGGAAGCTGATTAATTATTGGCGCATTAATTTTATCTGACTTTGTAATTGTGAAACCACATTTTTCTATTTTATTATCAATATTATTGCCTGATACAATGCCGACATAATCGCAAGCTGCTATCTGCTCTGCTGTAGCATAAGCTACAGTGAATTCTTTGTTTAGTTTAATATTATTTGTAGTTTTATGGGAACTAGAAAGACTGATAGATATTTGCGTCATTCCAACCTGACCGCCCCATGCTGCATTCATGGCATTAGGCATACCATTTTCATCATAAGTACCTAAGATAAGTACAGGTAATGGAGCAAAAAAGCCCTTGTCAAAAGAAAGTTTCATATTTATAACCTCCAATTAATATAGTGAATGAAACACTGTTTTTAAGATTCTTATCAATTATCTATGAAATGACAATCGATCATTTATCATAAAAACAGTATAACATAGTAGCATTTACAAATCAAGTAAAATATGATAATTATTGGTGCGTTTAATATTTAAATATACGTGTTATGAAAAGAAATATATATATAAACATTGCATAAAGCAGATTATAATGATATAATAGCTTTAGAAGAAAAGAAATATAAACCCATACTAAAGGAGTGAAATTATGAGAAAAAAAATAAGCGTATATTGGTTATTTAAGCGCATCTTAACAATACTATGCTGTGCAACAACTCTTCTAGCCGCTATCAAGTATGAAAAAATTGTAAAAAGTTATGCATCTTCAGCATCGACAGTAGTTTCTGATGATGTAGGACTTGTTGGAAATCTATTCTGTATTGCAGACAATAAAATTGCAGATCATGCTGAACTCCAATGGGCAACTACACAACCTGTTGACAGCTATACTTTATACCGTTCAACCAATCCAGAAAATGGATTTGAAAAGGTATATGAAGGCAAAGGAAACTCTTATGAAGATGACAATATGGTAGTAGGAATCACATACTATTATCAACTTCGGGTTGATTCAAAAGGTAAAGAAATATACTCATCCGTTAAATCTCTTACGCCATGTGCTTTGCCTTCAGGACTAAGTACATATGATAATACGAAGGGAAGTAATCTTGTCTATGACACAAATGGATATAAAGTAGGCAACACTTACTACAGTTACTCACTAAAAAAACATTCTGGCAAGGACGATATCTACCTTGAAGAAACAACATCAAACGATGGGAAAAGATTCGGTAATGGTAAGAATGTTGCAGACAGTTCTCAAAATTCTGCGCTTGAAAGTTGTAAGATAGAGTCTGTTCATATTGATTATATTCCTGAGAAGAACAAGGTAGTCGCATGGGCTCACTGGGAAAAACCAAGCGGATATAGTGACGGAAAAGCTCTGGTTATCACAGGAACTCCCGGTGGACAGTTTACAGTTCATCATGTATATAACCCGCTCGGCATACAAGTTCGTGATATGGCTATTTTTTTTGATGATGATGGGACTGGTTATCTTATCGCAGCTGCCAACAAAGAAGGGCAGGGAGCAAATGCGACCATATATATCTTTCGTATGAATGACGATTACAGTGATGTCACTGAGATAGTGACAACGCTTTTTGAGGATCAGTACCGTGAATTTCCTAATCTTATAAAAAAAGATGGATATTATTTTCTTTTTACTTCACAGGCAGCAGGATGGTATCCAAGTAGCGGAGCATATAGCGTTACGAAAGATTTAAAAGGAAAGTGGAGCGAGCTGCGCAGTATTGGAAATACTTCAACTTTTTCATCACAATCAGGCTGGATTGTTAATTTACAAGATAAAAATTATCTAATGCATGCATATCGCTGGCTCAGAGCTTCTTCCACAAGCGGAACTACTCTTTGTCCTCTATATTTCGATAAAGGATTTGCATTTTATGACTATTGTCCATACTTTAAATATAGTACATCCACTGGGGAACTTTTTCCTGTTCAGCAGGGAGAACTTCTTTCTCAAGACAAACCATGTTCATCATCGCTTGCTTCTAAGGTTGGAAATTCGCCTGCAAAAGCCTTTGACGGCTCATACCAGAGCTCGTTCACAGCTATAGGTGACTATAAAAAATGGCCTTTTTATTTGCAAGTAGATCTTGAAACAGTATGTAATTTAACGAATATCCAGACCTCATGGTATATTTGCAAAGGATCCGAAGGTTACTACACATATACTGTTGAGGGAAGCGTTGATGGAATAAACTGGAAAAAGCTCCTTGATCATACTGATAAAAGCAACGAAGTTGTTAATAAGACTTATGGTTTCAACAGTGATATGCTTTCTGGACAAGCGCGATATGTTCGCCTAAATGTTCATAATGCTACATTGCAGAATAATCCCGATAACAACTGGTATACTCCCACAGTATATGAGGTTAAGGTATTTGGAACTAATGTAAACAAAGCAGAAAAGCCTAAGCCTTATGTTGATATTAATTTCGAAGGAAGCATTGATAATTTTAGCCTTAACGGCGAGGCAATCATTCAACAGGATGCAGAAAAAGGACATATTTTGTATCTTAACGGAAGTGAAGGTACTTTCGGTGAATTCCCCAAAGGAATGCTTGATGGATGCCGAGATTATACAATTAGTATGGATATTAAATCAGAATCTAATGGAAATTTCTTTACATTTGCCGCTGGAAAGAATGATGAAAAATACATTTTCTTCCGTGTAGCAGATAATCTTTTCAGATTAGCAGCTACTACTGATTCATGGCGTGACGAAACAGAGCTTATTTATGATATCAACGGTTCTGAATGGCATAACTATACTCTTGTAGTAAACGGTGCAGATACAAAGCTGTATATTGACGGGATTATGACTCTTAGCACTACAGAAACTCATGGCCAAATTGCTGATATGGGGACTGATACAAGTTGCTATATAGGTAAGTCATACTATTCTGATGATAGTTATTTTAAAGGTAGCATTGATAATATAAAAATTTACAAATGTGCTCTTACATCACGTGAAATTACTGATAAAGGAGAGATAAAAGGGGATGTTAATGGCGACGGAACACTTTCTGTAGCCGATCTTGTGACCATGCAGCGCTATTTATTGGGGAATGATTCGTTATCCAACTGGGAAAATGGAGATTTATACAATGATAGTAGGATTGACGTTTTTGATCTTTGTCTTATACGTAAGCTTTTGATTGGCAGTTTTTATTGACAGATATTTAAAAGGTGTTTTTGCAGTTAGCGAAACACCTTTTTTACTAAGTTTATTATTTTGTATACATCATAAATGTTCTAATGATTCATAAATAGTCAGTATCCATGTTTTGTCTAGAATGTAAATTCTTTTTCAAATCTATTGTAATTTTGTAGACGTTGTGCTATAATACTAGTATGTCAAGTACGCCCATAAAGCTATCGGTTATATTAGCATATATTCTTTCAATTTTACCGATTTAAAGGGGATATCTCATAAATGGAATTTATAGTTGATGTATTTACAAAATATCAATTGAATATGATGTTTGCACTCAGCCTTATTTGCGGAATGCTTGCATTTTTTGTATTGATAAACAAGACACTTATACCCACGCGAAAGTATATATTGCTTTCGTTGGAACTATGCGCAATGTTTATGCTTATTTTTGACAGAATGGCATATCTTTATCGCGGTAATACGACAACGTTGGGGTTCTGGATGGTTAGAATAAGCAATTTTATGGCTTTTGCCCTGATAATAGGTATTATTCTTTCATTTACACTTTATTTTATAAATTTGCTCATATATGACGTTGGTATTAAAAACACGCCAAGACGTCTTAAGATATCTTGCGTTTTATGTTTTGTTGCATTTTTATTACTTATAATATCTCAATTTACTAATTTTTACTATTATTTTGATAAATTTAATCGTTATCATCGTGCAAGCGGATTTATGATATGCTATCTATTTCCGCTCATAATACTTGTACTTGAGCTTTCAGTTATCATCGAATATTATAAACGTATAGGAAAGCTTATGCGTGTTTCCATACTATTATTTTCTATAGTACCTTTTATATCTTCGATAATACAGATATTTACATATGGAATATCATTAACTAATATAACGCTTGTCGGACTTGTCATTATAATCTACGTTATTGAGCTTATTGATATGAACGGAATGATAGAGAGAGCGAATAAACATGAAATAGAAGCTGTCCGAAATGAGCAGAAGAATATGCACCTTCTATTTAAGCAAACTGCTACCGCTCTTGCTAATGCAATAGATGCTAAAGACAAGTACACACACGGACATTCACGACGTGTTGCTGAATATTCGGTAAAAATCGCTAAATATGCTCAGAAGAATGAACAAGAATGCGAAGAGCTTTATTTTGCAGCACTTCTTCATGATGTAGGAAAAATCGGAATAAAGGATAGCATAATCAATAAAGAAGGTAAGCTTACCGACGAGGAATATGGCGCTATTAAGATGCATCCTGTTATTGGAATGCAGATCCTTTCTAGCATCAGTCAGTCACCGTATCTAAGCATAGGCGCTCATTTTCACCACGAACGTTATGATGGACATGGTTATCCCGCTGGACTGAAAGGGGAGGATATCCCAGATATTGCTCGTATAATCGCAGTTGCCGATGCATATGACGCTATGACTTCGAGAAGAAGTTATCGTGATCCTATACCTCAGCAACTTGTCCGTGAGGAGTTAGTAAAGGGGATAGGGACTCAATTTGATCCTTTCTACGCAAAGATAATGATACACCTCATCGATCTCGACTCTGAGTATATGATGAAAGAAAACAAAGTAAAAAGTACAGTTGAAAACATTGAACCACTTGTTTGTGAGGCATACAGGAGCACTGTTTCAGATGGAATTCTTCTTACGAATAATGTTACACACATACATTTAAGCAGTTATATGAGTGACGAGCGAAAACGTGAGAATATTCCGAGTTATGTACTTTTTGACTCACTTGATGGAAGAATTCATGATGACGAACGCAAACGTCGAGATCTTTTGTATAATGAATATGCTATTATACGATCAGATGGCATAATCACACCAGTTGATATCAGAAATGTACAAAAAAAGACAAATGAAACTTTAGGCGCTTCTGCCGAGTCAAAAGCTATGCTTCGCGGCGAAAACATTTCTTTTGATATTGAAGCTGTACGATTTAAGGATCATTTGTTAATCAGGCTTTCCAATCGTTTTCGTTTCCACGAAATAATTATCGCGCTACCCGACAGTACAAGATATGTATATCTTTCTCTAACAGGAGAATATTGTGTTATAGAAGACGTAGATTTTTACAAAACAGGCGAGACAATCGGTGATGGATATATACCTCGTATTGCAGAGGAGATATCTTACATTGACGCTCCTTCAGGTGATATTCCAAATGTTCAAGTTGATGGCTGGCGTTCGGATATATCCGAAGGCATTGAGGTGACAGACGGTATGAAATTAATATTCCATACAATGAGTCTTCCTACAGCTCGTCTTGTGTGGCATTGCCCATTTATTGTTCTGTATACCTCAGATAACGGACTGGTAAATGGGAAAAACTACAGAGAACTTTCTGTCGTACGTCTTGACGGTGAGTGCTGGGAGGAGGATGATTATTCCGAAAATCGAGTAAATGTCAGTAAGCTTGAAAGCTTTGTAGACTGGAATGATTGGAAAGCTCAAAATAAGGCAGGTCAAGAGTGCGAACTACTGTTCAGCATAGATAATGAACGTATAACTATTACCACTGAATATTGTGGATTGGCTATATGTTGTGTAACAACAGTTACTGGTTCTGTTCCTAAACTTTATACAGCATTGACAGGAGATCAATGTGCAATAACGAATGTTCGTATAAAAAGGTAAATAACGATTTTAGTAAATATAAATATGAAAAAATCTATTTAGAGTTTGATTACATCTATGATAATATAATTTCAGAATTATAAAGTGATTATTTACAAGTACGATAAAATTCATAACTACATAAGTGAATAGAATTTGTTTACTCTCATTTATGATCTTCTTTAGAAAGTATAATAAATATTAAAGTCGGAGTTGTTAAAATTACTCCGACTTATTATTATGAGCTTGATCCAAGTAATAAATTGCTATAGATAAGCAAAAACAATTCTTTTTTCTAGCGGATTATTGATGTTTTTGTAGCTTTATGGTAAGCGCTAACCAAACCTAGCCCCAAAGTAAAAAAACGAGTCGAGGTAGAAAAAACATAAATGCCTCGACTCTAATTTTATGTATGTAACGATAACTGTATGAAACTGTACGTTACTGTATGCACCTGTGTAACGTTTACTGTAACGAGCTGAAAAATTGCGGCGTTAAGGATATTCTTGTCATCTGCGCAGACGGACTTACAGGTATGAAGGAAGCCGTATCAGCTGCATTCCCGCAGNNNATCGTTCATCAGGTAAGAAACACGCTAAAATATGTCGGTGAAAAGAACAAGAAGGAGTTTGCCAACGACCTGAAAACAATCTACCATGCGCCATCCGAGGATGCTGCTCTTGAAGCACTCGACTGTGTTAGCGAGAAATGGAAGGACGATTATCCCAACGCTATGAAGAGCTGGTACAAGAACTGGGACGTAATATCGCCGATTTCAAGTTTTCATCCAACGTTAGAA
>DBYI01000118.1:0-18755 GCA_002310115.1 Ruminococcus flavefaciens | reverse complement strand
TCCGTCAGCAGTTCTGTATAATCCACAGCGCTCCTGAAGGCTCTGTATCTGGCAACGCATGAGATAGCTAAGAAATGGACTATGCCGCTGAGGAACTGGGGCAAAGTACTAGGCGAGTTGGAGATCATGTACCCTGATAGGCTCGGTTGAGCCGCTGGATATCAGCCTGATTCCATTCCGCTACGCTCCATTCCATCAGGCTGATATCCACAGAACCTTGACAAATTGCAGTATCCATTGTATACTGTAAAAAATCGAAGCGGCTAATTTTTAAAGCCGCTTCTATATATCGTTTTTATCACAGTTTTTTGAATTTACAGAAATTTTTTCACTGAGCCCGTCGATTTGATCATATATTTATCAACATTAATTCAGAGATCGCTATATTTGGCGGTCTCCGTTTTCTTGGTTAAAAGCTCGGCTCTCAATTCGATCATTTTCCCTCATTTAATTTGCCTGTCACTTTCTATGCTGCTTTTTCTCCCTCATTTAATTTGAACTTTTCTACTTTAAATAATTTGGCTGATAACAGGTATTCTCCATCTGTGAAATAATGCTGTCGTACATTGTAGATTGCTTCATTTGCAAGATTTTTCGCTGTATTACACAATTTCCTCAAAATACTATACTCTTCCTTTGACAGATGCTTACCTTTTGCTTTACCGTTAGATACATATGTTTTTTCTCCTTCCTTTTAGATTTAGGATATTTCCTATGCATCTATTATTGCATATGTTTTGCTGATTATCTATAGTTTTGGTTTAAAAATCCGGCATTCATCCCCCCTCTTTCGCTTCGCTTAGAAGCGGAGGTATTCTGCCGTGATATAGATAAAACAACTTCTTACTGGTTCTGAGGCGTCCAGTCAATGCTCAATCATACCAATGGAACCAACTGCTTCGTAAAATTATAAGTTTTTCCAAGTTTATCATTATAAAGACAAATCTTGTTTGTTCTTTCTTTTATATTGAAAAAACTTATAAAATAAGATGGCCTCTGTCAAATCAGCAGAGACCATCTTTTCATGTTTATTAATATTATTTTGCTCTTTCAAGAAGGTCACTCTCAGTCCAGCTTGTTCCGTCTGTGAATGAAAAGCGCTCTAACTGTCCCTTTGTCAATGTGACAGAATCTTCAGTTTCGGGTATTGATATAACAATAGTATTTCTGTTAACATTTACATTAAGTGTTTCCGGATTGATTCCTTCACCGAAACATATAGTGTCACAGCTGTTTTCTTTGGATCTCTTGTCAGTTATGACATCGTGTCCATCGCCCATTCCATACAAATATGTCTCTCCGTCAGATGTACCAATAATAGTGTCATTCCCTTTTCCACAACACACAATATGTGTTTCATCGGGTACAATAATAGTGTCATCTCCGTCAGTAGCTTCAACCCTTGCCATTGCAAGCATCTCATCAAATGTCCAAACCACACCATCAGCAAAATGAACTTTCTCTACATGATGAAGAGGGCCTGAAAAACCAGTGTAATAAATGCCAGGTAGCTCAAGAGCGTCATCAGAACCGTTGACGTTTATGGTGAGCTTTGAACCGAATCTGGCTATGCGTACTTCATCGGATTTAATATCCTCAAATATTAAGGTGTCTGCACCCTTTCCTTTCTCATCAAATACATCATGTCCGTCACCACGGCAGAAGATCACAGTATCTTTTCCTCCGCCTGCATTGATGTAGTCATTTCCCTTGCCTGCACGAATAACATCGTCGCCATTACCTGTGGTATATTTATCGTCGCCATCGGTACCTAAAATGATATATCCTTCTTTATCTTTTCCGCTGAATTCAGAGACACCGCTTATAAAAGCGCACTGCTCCAGAATATCATGAAGATTCCAGATAGTATCGTCTGCAAATACGATATATTCTACAGTCTCTTTGTATTTTGAATTACCGTTCTGATAAATACGAGGGATATTTACCGAGCCGCATCCGTCTTTTACATATATGGTAAAGCCATTATCTTTACGGACATAGACATCTTCAGGCAGAAGATCAGCAAAATATATGTAATCAGTTCCGCCGTTGGAAAATGCGTTGCAGGATTCACTTATCTTATCATTGCCATCGCCATGATTGTATACAAATACATCATCTCCGAAACCACCTTTCAGTGTGTCATCACCGACGCCACCAATGATAAGATTTTCACCCAAAGTAGCAGTAGTAGATACCGTATCGTTTCCATCACCTGCAAAAACAACATTATATCCGTAGTCATAGTCAATCGTAAATGATGCTTTTCCGCTTTTGGTAATGTTTATAACATCAGAACCATCGCCGCCCCAAACCATAGCATTTCCAAACGGAACAGAGATATTATCGTCTCCGTCATCACCAAATGCCCAGTAATTATCACCGTTTGATGCGGTTATAGTGTCATTGCCAGAATATCCCAGAAGAAGTGTAGGCTGTACATATCCTTTTAGGTTATCATTCTTGTCTGTGCCGCCAATTATATCTGTAAGAATGTATACATCATCAAATTCAAGTGTAACATCTTCTGATATCTTTATATATTCTACTCTGCTGTCAGTGAAGTACTTCTGGATATATACTAGGATCTCATTTGTTTCATCAATGATATAAAGATCATCCACATCACGATATAAAGACACTTTACTGTCAGATGCATCATAATCGAATATTATCGTATCGGAATCGCCCGAATTTTTCAAGCTGTAATCATGTATACAGGCAATTCCTTTTGTCTTTCTGATACGATATGTGTCGTTTCCGGATTTGCCGTTATAGATCAGTTTGGTTTTTTCTACAGGATAAATAATACACTCATCTTCAGATATATTCCAGTAACCATCCTCGGTCATCATATCATCTATCTTAGTAAGCTCATTACCCCATGGACTTATTGCGCCTTCAAGCTTTTTCATCTGTTCATCGCCTGCGTATACAGCAACTTCATCTGTTTTACCGCTTGGTGTCGCACTCAGGCTCTTTGTCTTGCCGTCGTGTATTATAACAGGTTCATTGTCAATGTAATCAAGCTTGTATTCATCAGGATGATTTTGGAGGTTATTATAATCCTCTTGCGACATCATCACATATGTGATACGCTCCTTACTCTTGGAGCTATCGTACTCTTTGAGGCTGCCTTTTGTTTCCTGGAAGGACAAAATGGTCTCATACCACTTTTCACCTTCTCTTATCCTTCCTATTGCTTTAATATTCTTTTCTGCATAGTTATCTATAAGCTGATTTCTGTATGCTTCTTCAGCAATATCGCTGGTGAATCCGGAGTATGATTCAATTGTACTTTTAGCTTTTTCGATAACCTCCTGGGTCTTTTCGGCGTTTTTTTCAACACCGTCATAATTTGACAGATCTAAAGCTCCAGCAGCAGCCGGTGCCAAACATCCAAATGTCAATGCCAGTGAAAGTACCGCTGATAATACTTTTTTATACTTTTTCATTTGTTTTACTTCCTTTACATAAAAACTTAAGGTTATTATTTGCCTTCAATTATAGTAACGCCAATTCTAAGCAAAGTGTAACAACAAATATAATACTGTTGGATATGGTGATATATATCCCGTTTCAACTATTGTTCGCATAGATACAATGACATCATTCGTTTTGTAATAGCTATAATCGCTTTAACGTTGGAGTGGATTACAGAATGCTACATTAATGAAAGTAATACAACCGAACGTGATTTACAAATAATAAAAAAGAGTGATTATCCGATAAGTTCAAATACAAATCAGATTACTCACTCTTCTAGTGTAAATGGCTTAATACAGCCATTGCTAGTATACGCCTGACTGGAATCGAACCAGCGCACACCGCGTCGGAGGCGGATGCTCTATCCACTGAGCTACAGGCGCATTTTTAAAGTACCATATAATTATATCAAAAACTCTTGAAATTTGCAAGCTTTTATGATATAATTATAAAAAATATATTAGGAGGGAACGTTTTGAGTGACTATATCTACTTAATAGTTGCACAAACAGGTACCAGACCTGCTCGGTTCTTCAAGTTCTGTACTAAAAAACCGTTCAATCACGTTTCTCTTTCTGGGGATGTGGATCTTTCAGAAATGTACAGCTTCTGTCGTACATATAAACCTTTTCCGTTACCTGCCACTTTCAATAAGGAGATAGTCGGACAAGGAACTCTCGGTCAGTATCACAATATCCCTTGTGAAATATACCAAATAAGCGTAACTCTTGAGCAAAAGGAAGCTTATAACAAACTTATTTCCCACTTTGCCCAGCATCGCAACGTCTATTCATATAACCTTCTTGGACTTCTTGCGGTATATTTTAATATCGAATGGAAAAGAGAACGTAGCTTCGTCTGTTCACAGTTTGTCGCGTATATTATGGATAAAATCGGTATTCATCTCGATAAAGCCTTTTCACTTTATACTCCTGATGATTTCAGAAATTTCCCAGGAGCCGATCTTATTTACGCAGGCGAGCTCAATACTTTCTATTACACAAGAAAATCCAAGCTATATACATAATGATATAATATACGACGCAGCCCTTACTTCATCAGGTGCAAGTATATAAATGCCGCAATATGCTTTACTGTCTGGGGCTATCAGCGATATATCTATGCTATTGCTATGGTCTAGTAGTTTAACGGACAGCTCTTCGTCTCTGAGCACAAGTCCTGCGGGAGATATGCTTTTTTTGCTTAGCATATTATATGAATTAGCATATGAATTGATAAACATCCACGAGCCGCCGCTCAAAAGCAGATACAGAAAAACTGCTTTCAGGGCGGTTTTTTTCTTTTTAATATGCATTTTATCTTCCTTTCATGGAATTCAGCAGTTCTCCTAACGATCGACCGAAAAGCTGCCCAGCAAATTGTACTTGCTCCAGTGTGTTACAATGCGATCCTACCTCGATCAGCAGGCTTCCATTTGTTAGATCCTGATTATAGTGTCTATAATCAAAAAGAATAGGACGCGTAAAGCCCTCATGGTCTGATTCGAGCTTGCTTTGCAGAGTACAGGCAAAGTGAAAATTCTGCATATAATTCGGCATGCCTAGAGTTCCGTCATCACAACCTGATATTATCATTATCTGAGCCGCTTCCCTACCATCAACTTCTATAAACGGCTGATACGCATACCCCTCTCCAGAAATTGCATCTCTATGGATATCAAGAGCCACTTTTATACTTGGATATTTCTCAAGTAATGGAGTTATTGTTTCTCGGCTCCTACCATATGATCCGTTATATGATGGATAATCATGTACCTCAGTAGCGTGAATGACTCCTATACCAAGGGCTTCAAGCTCCGCCTGTATGGCATTTCCAACCATTACCACATTTTTTGTATCATCAGTAGTCCTGTAATTAAATGCTGAGTCATAATTATCACGTACAAATGGTTCAAAACTCTCAGTAGTATGTGTATGATATATCAGCACAATTGGCTCGTCGGTATTATCTATCATAAAATTCGGATAATACCCGCTTTCATGGAAAAGCTCCTCATTCGAGATATCTGTCCTGTTGTTAACCTGTCCACCACCATCGAGGTCAAAAAAAGAATTTCCGCTGTATTTTCCATAAGTGGTACGTATTATCATACCTCCATCGCTCCAAGAGTCAGGATACGGCTTAGAGCCTGCATTATCACTTTTCATATCTAAAGGATTAGTTAGCCTTACATAGTCCCTGTTTCTATCATCTTCATCGGCAAAACCGTAGCCCTCTGACACTATATTGGCTCCTGCAAGCATTTCTTCCTCACATTTTATACGCTTTATCACTTCTGCATCGGTATTTATATGATCTGCCGACGCTTTTTCTGTAATATTTAACGTATAACCTTTAGTTCCTTCATAAAAACCTTTAATGCATATTACTTCCTTTAATCCAAAAGCCACCACAACAGGCACAAGTATAGCTACAATGCACCTTACAAAAACTTTTGTTCTTTTACGTTTTTGGCGTGTCATATACTCACCTCTTTCACTAAAACAAGTATATTCTGTGCCAATTAGCGATATGTCCGCTTTTTCATATCATTTTTCGCCCCAAATCGGCATATTATTGAAAAGAGGTGATAATGATGTACAAATGTCTTTCTGTCAGCAGGCTTCTTTACAAACTTCTCGTTGCGTTACTTATAATATTCCTTTTTGCGATTTTTTTTATTGCAAAAACTATGATTTTTACGGTATCTGCCAGGAAAAGCGACGAGAAGCCAGTACCTTTACCTGTTATAATGTATCACAGTGTCTGTGAAAAACCACCATCTACCTACACCATAACTCCAAAGCAACTCCAATGTGATCTTGCATGGCTGAAAAACAATGGCTATACTTCCGTAAGCGCCCGTCAGCTAATAGACTACACACAGGGAATGGGCGAGCTCCCTGAAAAAGCGGTCTTCATAACTTTTGACGATGGCTTTTACAATAACCTCTCCCTTGCTCTGCCACTACTTGATAAGTACGATATGTGCGCTGTTGTTTCTATTGTTGGCAGATATACTGATGATTATGCACCCGCTGATCCCCACGCTGACAACTATTCCTATCTAACATGGAATGATATCACTAAGTTAACTGCTTCGGGACGAATAGAGATAGGCAGCCATACTTATGATATGCATTCAAATAAAGATGAAAGACAAGGTTGTGCAAAGCTTCCTAGCGAGAGCGTTGAAAAGTATACTGAAATTTTCAGCGCTGATATTGGTCTGCTGAAAACAGAACTCATACGGAACTGCGGCATAGCTCCTGCGATTTTTGCTTATCCATTTGGTGTTATCAGTCGAGAAAGTCTTCCGGTACTTCGTGATAGCGGCATTCTAATAACGCTTACCTGTCGTGAGAAAATAAATCTTATAACACGTAACCCCGACTGTTTATATGGCATTTCCCGCTATAACAGAAGCGGTCTGTTCACAACTGAAGAATACATGGAAAATCTTACAAAAAACATGGCGTGATAAAAATATCACGCCACCATAATAATCATTATTTAAAATATAGGTATATACTCTCTTGCTATCTGATCCTTGTCATTGTCCTCTTCAGAACTACTGGTGTTTGAATAACTACCAGATGCAGAATTAAGTCCAGCGCTGTAGCCCTCAATAAACTTCTCGAAGAACTCATCAAATGAATCATAGCCGCTTCTCTTCCAGTACTTGTCATATTTCGGATCACGGTATTTTTCATATCTTTCGGGAATAGTTCCATCCTCCTCATAGTCCTCAACAATCTGATTTGCATTTGCTATAAAGTAAACATAATCTGGAGCTACCTTATACATTATAAAACCGTAGTAAGCAAACATCAGACCTGCCAATAAGGAGAGAATTATAGCCGTTATTGCAAATCCTTTGCCTTTTCTTTTGCCAGCAAGTGAAACTATTGCAAGAATAAGGCAAAGCGGAACCGAAATTATGCTCAAAATCGTACAGCACGGAATAATATTTACAAGAGCTATTACAAAAGCCGCTATTGCAAGTCCGCTGCCCTTGGGCTCAGGAGAAAGATCATAGTTTTCGCCGTAATCTCCTCTGAACTCTCCGTCTGGAAAATATCCGCGTCCGTTGTCATTGATGTAACCGTTGTTATCGTTATTATTACCGTTATTAAACATATCTTCCATTCTATATACTCCTGTTCTTATTTTATAAGCTTGTTTCCCAGTTCCAGTTGCGCACCTCAAGCTCCTCAAGATTATATGGAGTTTTCTGGTAAACGCAGTAGTTGAGCCAGTTTGAAAACATAAGGTTGGCAGTACATCGCCATGAGAAAACAGGCATATTCTCAGGATTGTCACCTGGGAAATAGTTATACGGTATCTGTATATCTATGCCCTTTTCAACATCTCGTCTGTACTCATTTGCTATAGTATCTCTATCGTACTCTGAATGTCCCGTGATAAAATACTGTCTACCATTTTTATTGGCTATTATGTGTACTCCTGCTATATCCGACGAGGTAAGGATCTCGAGTTGCGGGATGCGTTCGATATCTTCTCTGCGTACTTCCGTATTTCTCGAATGAGGAACATAGAATATATCGTCAAATCCCCTGAGCAACTGACAGTTACTGACCTCTGCCCTGTGAGGGAATATACCAAACATCTTGTGGTCAAGAGTATACTTCGGTATACCATAATGATAATAAAGTCCTGCCTGTGCAGCCCAGCATATATATATAGTAGAGAATACATGTGTTTTTGACCACTCCATAATACTGCATATCTCTTTCCAGTAATCCACCTTTTCGTAGTCAAGCAGTTCCACGGGAGCTCCCGTTATTATCATTCCGTCATACCTATCCTCAAATATCTCATCGAAAGTCTTATAGAAAGCCTCGAGATGATGATGTGAGGTGTTTTTCGACGTATGTGAAGCCATTTGCAACAAATCCACATCAACCTGAAGTGGCGTATTACTGAGAAGTCTCAGCAACTGACACTCCGTTTCTATCTTTTTAGGCATTATATTGAGAATAACCACTCTCAGCGGACGTATATCCTGATGTTCCGCCCTTTCCTTTGACATAACGAATATATTTTCATTTCCAAGAGTTTTGAAAGCAGGAAGCTCTGAAGAAATCCTAATTGGCAATCCTGATCTATCCTTTCATATTTATTATTTCTTATTTTTGCAGCTCTGACAACTATTCATAAAACTGTCAAGATCACTGCACTGTCTGCTGTCTCCACTAACAAAGCGAAGCCTTTTCAAGTCATCGAATTTAGAGCTGTCATCGAAGTCAAACAGCATATGTTTTATGCCCTTTAGTACACTTTTCAGCATTACCGAACGAACAAGCCCATCGCATAACATAAGATCACCACCGTCATCATAATCATAAACAATGGTTCTCTCTGCTCCATAAGAATATGCAATAAAGCCGATAACGCCATCTCCATCTATAGCTTCTGTGATATGGAGCACGGCACTGCCTGAAACTTCTTTAAGCCTTTCATAGCCGACAGTATCGAATCTTTCTTGTATCTCCAGCATTTCACTTCTCCTTGCCTATAGCGTTACGAAGAGCACGAAGCTCCTCAGCAGTCAGCTCGCGATAGGTACCTGGCTTAAGCATACCGAGCTTAAGTGGACCTATACTGATACGTCGCAGTCTAGCTACCTCAAGCCCTACAGTCTCACACATCTTTCTTATCTGGCGATTTCTTCCCTCTTTAATGGTCATAAGAAGCACAACTCTTCCCTCTTCCTTTTCCTTTACCACAACTGAGGCAGGAAGAGTCTTTTTTCCGTCAATCTCCACACCTTCTGACAACCTTACAAGTTGTTCATCGTTTATATCAGGTCGAACAGTAACTCGATAAGTCTTTGATATATGACGGCTCGGATGCATTATACTATTTGCAAACTCACCATCATTGGTAAAGAGGAGAAGTCCCTCTGAATTACGATCAAGGCGTCCTACAGGATAAACACGTTCCTCAACATCTGCGAGGAGATCCATGACGCATCGCCTGTCAAGCTCGTCCGATACAGTGGTGACATAGCCTCTCGGTTTGTTCATCATAATATACAGGAAGCTCTTTTTTCTTGGCATATTGATACGCTCACCATCGATAGTAATGAGATCCTTGAAGCCACATTTATCTCCCAACTTTACGGGATGACCATTGAGCTTTACCCTGCCCTGTGCTATGAGCTCCTCTGCTTTTCTGCGGGAGCATATGCCGCTGTCAGCAATCATTTTCTGAATTCTTATTTTTTCCACTTTTATCCAGTCCTTAATTAGAGAATACTCTCCCAAAAAATTCTTTTATTCTCGTAAACAGTCCTTTTTTAACTTTTCCAGTATTTTCAGAATCATTCTTTTCAGGAACTGTCTCGATATTCTCCGTAGCATAAAGCGAGATCGTGTCAAGCTCCTGCCCGAAGTAGCATATCCTAAGACTAGCCAACTCCTCTCCCTCTTTTACGGGAGCATACATAAAAGGTGGTTTAAGCACCATATATGTAAAGTCATCTTCATTTCCAGCAAAAGTTGTCACATTATACGTACCTTTTTCGGTTACGAGTCTCACCTTTTCCGAAGTACCGCCTACTATATCCGCACTAATATCATCGGGGAGCGAAAGCTGTATCTGATGGACTTTTCTGAAACCATATTCATACAGTACCATATGGTCATTCCAGTCGTTAGCGTCATTAAGAGTAACACATATCAGCTTATTCCCGTCACGCTCACAGGCAGAAACAAGACAACGCCCTGCCTCATCAGTATAGCCCGTCTTTACACCATAAACACCATCATACATCGAAAGAAGCTTATTTGTATTTTTCAGCCATCTGTCATAAGGCGGATTGCCAAATCGTACTTTCATTCGCTCTTTAGAGCATATCTCACAAAAAATCTTATTTTTCAGTGCCTCACGTGCAAGCAAAGCCATATCCATCGCTGATGAACCATGTCCAACCCCTTCAAGTCCCGAGGGAGTAACAAAAAACGTCTTTGAAAGTCCCATTTTTCGTGCGCGTTGGTTCATAAGCCCGACAAAAGCCTCTATACTGCCTGATATTCTTACGGCAGCCGCATTTGCCGCATCATTGCCTGAAGGTAAAAGCATTCCACAGCAAAGTGCGTACTTCGTAACTATATCCCCTTCGCAAAGCCCCATTGATGAGCCCTCTACCTTTATAGCCTTGCTGTCAACAACGAACTCGTCATGTAGACCGCCACTTTCAATACACAGCAGCGTCGTCATTATCTTTGTAGTGCTTGCCATAGGAAGCTTTTCTCTAGCATTGAACGAGTAAACCACTTCACCCGTATCTGCACAAATAAGTACAGCCGCTTTTGCAGATATTTCAGGATATTCTTCGCTAAAAACAATTGTATCGCATACACATAAAAATGTAAACAGAATTGTCGTTAATACAGATATAAATCGTTTCAAATGTACACCTCCGCATAAATACTATGCTAAAGGATATGTCCAAAACAACCGTTTTATGCTCAGTTTATGGTAACAGACCCATCTGTGACATCAGAAGTCTTTACCTCAGTGTTACCACCTTTTTTCTTGTTAATAAAGCCACTTACTTTATCAATAATAGCTGGCATTTTCTCGATTGCGTTGCTTATAGGATCATTCGAGCCCTCCATATTGACCATTTTTGCTGATCCGTCTGGAGCTATAACAAGAAATCCCTCAGGCTTTATGGAAACTCCTGCGCCAGCGCCACCTCCAAAAAGATCCTTATCATATTTTGAAGGAAGATCGGAGCCGCCAGAAGCAAATCCGTAACTAACCTTTGAAACAGGAATTATAGTAGTTCCATCAGGAAGCTTAATGGGTTCGCCGATTATGGAATTAACATCTGCCATTTCCTTAATCTTTTCAATGGAAATACCTAAGAGATCGCTTACAGGTGTGTTGTTTGCACTCATGATTATATACCTCACTTCTGCCTTGCGGCGGATTTTTTCATTTTGCGTTTCATTCTGAATCTTCTCAATTTTTCAGGCAAGAAAGTCCTGAAAAGATATGTTATCAGGAACCATGCTCCTGCAATAACCAATGTTCCAAGGCGGAAATACAGCTTTCCAGATACGTCCCACCGCCCCTTTGATACGCCGAACTGTGGACGAACATCTATAGTTTTCAGTCTTACTGTGAAAAGCTGACTAAAAAAAGCTATTCCGTTATAAACTAGGGTGGAGTATTTTCCATATTTTATGGCACAATCATACGCATCCTCGTCTGCAATAACAAAATCAATATACAAATCTTTAATCTTGAAGCCCTTGAATATCTTTAGCAATGGACGTTGTGCACTCTCCCATATGCCTACAAGGAACTCTACCTTATCGCTAAGTGACTTTTTTTCATCATCATTTGAAGAATTGTCCTCATCCGCAGTTACATACTCGTTGGTATCAACCTTTTTCTTATTTTTATCCTTCTTTTTGTCTTTTCCTTTTTCAACACTGTCCGAAACAGGCTCGTATTCTTCGTTCTCGATAGTCTCAACTGATGTCTCTGCCGAAGACGTACCATCCTCTATGTTGTTCACGGGAATACTGTCAAGCTCATCTTCCCATTCGTATTTATCTCGTTCTTTTTTCTTTTTCTGTTTCTTCTCCTTGATTTTTTTCGGCTTTTTAGGCTTTTCGGGCTTATCTTTCTTATTGGCTTTACGCTTTTTCCACCAACCGTAAAGACCTCCGCCCTCAGAATCCATAAGATTCAGTATCCACAACTTCACTTTATAGCTAAATTTACCATCAATGTAACTAAACTCGCCTCCAGCTGGAGTTATTAGTACAAGAAGTAATATGCCTAAAACGGCAAGAAGTATATACAGCAGAATTTTCAGTACAATCATTCCTGCCGCTCCTTTCTGTTATTATCTATCCTGATTTGCCTCCGCAAGTTCTCTGTCCACAAACTCGTCCTCTGTCTCGAGAACCAAATCTCCTTGTCCCGGAAGAGGCGGAAGATCGGCAGTTGAGCTTAGACCGAAGCTTCTCAGGAACACTGATGTTGTTCTGTATACTATAGGCTTTCCAGGAACATCAAGACGTCCTGCTTCTTCAACAAGCCCCTTTTCAACAAGATTATTGATAACCGATGAGCTATCAATACCTCTTACATTCTCAACAAATCCCTTTGATACAGGCTGGTTATAGGCAATTATAGTAAGAGCCTCCATAGCAGCATTTGAAAGTGGCGCAGCTCTTTTAGTTTCAAGAGCAGCTCTTATCTGCTCAGCATACTCCTCACGAGTACACATCTGATAGCTACTGTCCAGTTTTTTTATGCATATTCCGCTTCCGCAATCCTCATAACGCTCATTTAACAACCTTATCATTGATGGAAGCGTTCCTGCATCAACACCGCTGGCCTCTGAAAGGCGGTACATCTCTATGGGTTCGCCGCTTGCAAAGAGTATAGCCTCTATTGCTCCGAGCCTGTCCTTGATCTCCAAGATTTCTTCACTCCGTTCTTTCTTCCCTTGAAGAATATCATCATATTATCGTCGCTTATTGTTATCCTACCAGACCTTGTAAGCTCCAGGACCGCAAGAAAAGTAGCGACCCTCTCCGAACGATCAGTAACTCCGTCGTATAGTTTATCCATATAGACTTCACCGGTAGTATACAACTCGCGAAGCACATGTACTACCTTTGACATTACCGATACGATACGACGCTTAACAACTGAATTTATCTTGTTTTCAACATGCAGCTTAGCATGCTCAGACTTTATATTTTTCAATGATATAGCGCTGTAAGCGATAGCAAGTCTCTCTGGCTCATGCACAAGGGTATATGTCATGTCGGCCTTTATTTTCATGGGCTCGCGAACGAAAATATTTCCACCTACATATGCATCAGCAAGCTGCTTTGCAGCGATTTTGCAGAGAGAATACTCTATGAGAGCCCCCTCCAACTCTCGCTTCATCTGCTCAGCCTCCTCAGGCTGTGGCAGCAGTGACGCCGTCTTGATATATATGAGTCTTGCAGCCATTTCAAGGAATTCGCCTGCAAGCTCAAGATTCTGCTCATGCGCCTGATCAATATACAGCAGATACTGCTCCAGAAGCTTGGATATCTCAATATCGCAAATATTCAACTTATGCTTTGCAATAAGGCTAAGCAGAAGATCGAGAGGTCCTTCAAATACCTCGAGCTTGAATGATATACTTTCCATATTTCACCGTATGAACCGAGATCATTCGCTTCATTAGCACATAAGAATGATCTCTTCCAGTATTGTTTGCGTAACTCCCGATAGTTCGGGATTAAAAACTATAAGTCGGTCGAGAAGAAGTCTCCACATATGTGAAAGAGGAGCAAGTATTGAAAATTCGCCGTCGCTCACACTTCCCAAGAAAAATACCGCAAGAAGTACATATCTCGACCATTCAGAAATTTTCTGATAATTTGCAAAATACCAGCGCCTAAACTTCGGCCATGAGAACTGATAGAATATGTGGAAGCCATCAAGTGGCGGTATAGGCAGAAGAGCGATAATACCGAAGAATAGTGACGAGAACGCCGCTTTTCTCAGCACAAAATACAAACTTGCCATGATAAATGATGCAGGATTAATTCCTAATATCAACTGACTAATATTTCTGAGGAGTACATATATAATAAAATAAGTCACAGGCGAAGCCAACGAGATTAGCGTAACATCTCGCTTCATATTCTTAAGCCTTGATACATCAATATTGACCTCCTTGCTCCAACCAAAGCCTAATACAAGTATCATAAGCATTCCAAACCAGTCTGTATGCCTTCGAAAATCAAATGAAAGTCTCCCTTCACCTGCAGCCGTTCTGTCACCAAGCCTCATAGCTACCCACGCCTTAACAAAACATGCAAGTGGCATTATAGCGGTAAGCATAACACCTCTGCTGACTAACGTAAGGAAAACTCTGTAAAACTTAAATTCCATTATTTTTCTCCCTAAACTTCAGATTATACGCTGAAAGTATCTGGTATCCACAATACAGCCTTCATCATTAGCCTATAAAGATAATCGGAAGCTATAGCAAGCGGAGAATATTGAGTTGGAATAACGTTTATAAGAATGAATAATGTAAAGAAAACATAATTAATCTCTCTCTGATGCTGATATACCCAGCGATCGAACTTTTCAGGAGTAAATGCACGGAGGATATTGAAACCGTCAAGAGGTGGCACAGGTATAAGATTGAAAAGTGCAAGTCCGATATTAACGACAACAAGGAACTGCAAAAGTAGTAGCAGACACGACATTGTATCGTATTGATTATCTAAAAGTCTGTAAAAGGCCGCCTTACCACTTCTGAAGCAGAGGATTATGGCAAAGGCAAGTGCTGAAACGAAAGATGCCAGCAAATTCGAAACTGGACCAGCAAGAGCTGTTAGCGCATAACCAGCACGGTAATGCTTAAATCTCATTGGATTAACCTCAACAGGCTTTGCCCAGCCAAAGCCACCAAGCACCATAAGTATCGAACCTAGCGGATCAAGGTGTACAAATGGATTGAGAGAAATTCTTCCTTGTCTCTGTGCAGTATCATCGCCCAGCCACTTAGCCATAAGGCCATGAGCTGATTCATGTAATGGTAAAACGAGTAGAAGCGTTGCTATTCTCGCAAAATACTTCAAAAAAGTCTGAATATCCAAATTCATATTTATGTCCTTTCTTCGATACAGTATCATGCATATAAAATGCAGATAGATATACAATATATATTATACTATAAATCGCTATTTATTTCAAGTAAAAAAGTATTTTTATACTTCAAAAAAAAATTTTTTTAGTTTTTTTCAAAAAACACTTGCTTTTTTTCTGATTATGTGTTAGAATAATCATGTTGTATTTTTACAGGTTATTTAAGGAGGTGCAACCTAATGGCAAAATGTGATATCTGCGGAAAGGGCGTAACCTTTGGTATCAAGGTTTCTCACTCACACAGACGTTCCAACAGAACATGGAAGCCTAACGTAAAGCGTGTTAAGGCTATCGTCAAGGGTACTCCTTGTCATATCTACGCTTGCTCAAGATGCCTACGTTCAGGTAAGGTTGAAAGAGCTTGATCATTCAACATGGATAATAAAGGGCGTTCCTAACAAGGAACGCTTTTTTCATTATGTATTTAATTGAATTAATGTTTTTTCTAGTGAGCGTTCATAAACATGAAATAACACTATTTTCTACGCGAGTATTGCTTTTGATTGTATAACCAAAATATAATTCAAAGTTATAGCAAAAGGAGAAAAATTATGTCAGTTCATGATGTTTGTCTTAATATACACTATTCCGCCCCTGATAAGATATGGGAAAAAATAGATGAAGTTTTCCGCTCGATGGATTACTACAACAAAGGTGAAAACTGTCTTACATGGTGTGGAGCGAATATAGAATTGTACGTCTCAACAGAACCAGGTGGAATTCAGATATCAGGCGAAATGCCTGATGAAATATGGAATAAATGGTATCCAGAGCTAAAATCAAAGCTTACGGAAGCTCTTGGATATGAAATCGGCGAACCAGAAAACGGTTTTTCTTTCAAATACTGGAAGCCTTTTGTCAAGTGCCATACTGATATTAAATCAATAGATAAGGAACAGATAATTTTCAAAGATTTATCCACTTTTTACTGGTCTGATTTTACCGATTTTGAACGGGATATCACCGCAAATCCGCCTTTTTTCCGTTTCAGCTCCCATCTTTTAGAGCTAAAGATAACTGTCGAATGCTCAGGTCTCTTTGCAAAGAAGACGCAACGAAATGAATTTCACGAACTACACTCTATGATCAATGCTCTTGGCATACACACACTCGATTTATCATAATATTACTCTCTTAATAAACAAATGTCATCAAAGTTCCACACCAATTGCACAATTTTCAGCATTAAAATTGTTCTACATGCTAGCTTATGCCAATAATTTAAGCAATTAATTTCGTCATTCATACAAAGTTACAAAAACAGTCTATCATTTTTGGCGATAATGTGATATAATATGGTTATGTATTAGAGAATTGACCTTACTGACATACCGAGTGTTCGTACTGGTCCGCAAGCCATATCAGCTTGCTTCGCTTGTTTACAGGGGGTAAACATTTTTAATGGACAGAAAACCAATACGTAATGATTTTTTCAGGTACATATTGGCAAATGTCACCAGCTCTGTAGGCGTATCTATCTATATACTGATAGATACGTTCTTTATTTCTAAGGGAATGGGGTCGGAAGGTCTTGCAGCACTGAACCTTGCTCTGCCTGTGTTCAACTTTCTGAACGGTTTCGGGCTTATGCTCGGAATGGGTGGAGGGAGCAAGTTCTCAATTATGTATTGCAGGACTGAACGAGAAGAAACTGACAGAATATTCTCAAATGCGTTCATGACAACACTGCTCATTGCAGCCGTGTTTGAGATACTGGGTATATTTTTCTCACGGCAGATTACGCATCTCCTCGGTGCAGATGCCGCTGTATTTGAGATGTCACACAGCTATCTACACAGGATACTGCTGTTTTCGCCCGCTTTTCTTTTAAATAACCTGCTTGCCTGCTTTATGAGGAATGACTGTGCCCCGAAGCTTGCAATGCTTGGAATGCTGAGCGGTAGTTTTGTCAATGTAGTGCTTGACTACATATTTATTTTCAGAATGGATATGGGAATGGACGGTGCAGCGCTTGCTACGTGTATCGCACCGTTCGTAAGTATGGGGATAATGAGCATACATATCATCACTGGCTGGAATGCTTTCAGTCTACGGTTATCGCTCCCTTCTCCGAAACTTATTCGTGAGATAGTCTCGCTAGGACTTCACTCGTTCTTTACTGAGATTTCTGGTGGAATAGTCATACTTATTTTCAACTTCGTGATATACCGTCTGCTTGGCAATATAGGAATTGCCGCATATGGCGTAATCGCAAATATTGGAATAGTCTTTACTGCTATATTTGTGGGGATAGCTAGCGGCGTACAACCCCTCATGTGCAGATACCACGGTAGAAAAAGCGACTTGGCTATACGTTATCTACTGAAACTTTCGGTAGTTACTTCGTTGATATTCTCGGCAACTGCATACATCTTGCTTTTCATACAGGTATCGCCTTTGGTCGGCCTTTTCAACAACAGCAGTAACAAGACACTACAAGCAATAGCCGAGCACGGTCTGAAACTTTATTTCCTGTTCATGCCATTCATGGGCATAAACACGATACTCGCAGTGTATTTCTCGTCCAATGAAAAGGCACACACAGCTCAGATGGTATCTTTACTTAGAGGAACATTCCTAGTAATACCTCTTGCATTCATTGCATACTACTTTGGAAGCATAAACCTAGTATGGTTAACCATACCCGTATCGGAGCTTATTACCGCAGTCATAGGCGGTGCAATATTAGCATTCGACCTCAGAAAGATTCTTTCCAAGGACTTAAAACTTGCATATAGATGATAAATGAAGATAAAAAATCATATGGTTGCTCCTTCAATTAAAAATTGAAGGGCAACCATTATTTTTATGTTGATTGTTGAGATACACTCTTTTTTTCTCTTGTCGCCATTGCTAACACATGCTTACGTTTTGCTACAAATGGCTATAACAGAACTTTCACATGTAAGAACTGTGGCTACTCCTAGCACCACCGATAAAAAATCCCTATCACTATTGATAGGGATTTTTTATCGAAAGTGACACCTCACGCATGCCGCAAAACTACAATATGAGACTGTATAAAACAAAGTTCCAATAAACAAGCGGTTCAAGGATGTTCCTTCTTCGTTATTGATACTTTATTATTCAATCCATTTATAATTCGTACATTATTCATTATAAATTATCAGAGTATCTTCTCTGGCTCGCCCATAGGCGGCATAATGAATGCAGTGGCGTCCTCAAGGCGGAAAGTTTTCATCTTGAAGCCTGTTTTCTCATTATATATCTCCTTAAGAAGCGGGCTAGTTGCGAACATAGCTTCCTGATACTTCGGATTATCATCAAAAACAATTTTGCCAGTATAACGGAGCCATACTCCGTCTGGCTTACAAGCAACTATCTCGCAAAGAGGATTGGCAAGCATCTGCCTGTAAACTGCCTTGAAATCGCCAACTGCAAAAATAACCTTTCCGTCAATCTCAACGTGAGCCCCAAAAGGTCTAAGCTTAGGCTGTGCACCATCGTTTGTAGCAACGAAAAACATACCTGCTTCCGTAAGAAAATCGTTAAGTTTACTCATAATATATATACCTCCTCATAATATCTTGTAAAAT
>DBYI01000096.1 GCA_002310115.1 Ruminococcus flavefaciens | reverse complement strand
ATATGTTCTGTAGGAAGCTCGCCTAAGTCCTTTGCAAACTGTTCTTTCATAAGGTTATTTCTGAAAAGAGCAGGAGTATAATCGATGTTATAATGCAGACTATCTTTAAGGTTGATGTTTGTGTCAAATAGTACTGATGAAATATACTGCTCATAAACTGACTTCCAGAGATCCTTTACAGTTATCTCTAAGGTTGCAGTACTTTCTGCCGGTAATGAATCAACATAGAGCTTTTTGTCATCTGCACTTTTTCCTATAAGATCAAGTGTTTTATACTTTTCTTCAATATGATCTGTTATTTCGATGCCGTTTTTATCCTTGATTATCAGATCAGCTTTTGAAAGCTGCATTCTTCTGTCTACTTCGCATAAGAGATTATAAATGTTTTTGTCGGTTTGGTTTGTGAGGTTTATCTTTATTACATAATCCTTATTTAAATACGAATACTTAGGAAGCTCTATATTCATTTGAACAGCGTCAGAAGTGTAGACGCGGAACTTATCCTTTGTATTAAATGGTATTTTAAACGGAGAATTGGGATCACCGTTATTAAGCCCCTCATATACAGCTGAAAGCTCATATTCACCAGCAGCGTCTCCGCGGACATGCCAATGTGCAGTCTGAGCACTTCTATTTGTAAGTTCTCCTACATTTTGCTCATGATCGCTGTAAACGAGAGTCAGTCCCTTTGGAACATCGAGAGTTGCTTTGCCGTGTGTAATACTTCCGCCGCCTTTGTTGATAACAAGAAGCTGTACATCGTAGAACTCATTAAGCCACCTGCAATTACCGTCAACAAAAAGGAACATATCTTCATTAACTGTTTCAGTATGGTAAACGGTTGCATTGATTTCCTCGAAACGAACGCCTTCACTGTTATCTGAATTATCAGCGATTGCTTTTCCAAGGTCAACTGTGCTTTCTCCTTTAGTAATTATCAATTTGTTGTAAACAGCATTTCCTTTTTCATTGTAAACAGCGGATCTGTCTATAGTCATATCAGGAACGCCAAAACCAGTTTTGATAGAGTACTGGAAACCAGTTAAATTTTCGTTGTCATTTATGTCATCGACCACTTTTTCAATTTCTTCTTTGGTCATGTTGTTAACTGTAAGACTGCCTATGACCAAAGGTGCTTTTGTTGTAGTGACAACTGTGGTTGTTGTTGTCGTAGTAGTTGTGATTGTAGTAGTTGTTGTTGGCTTTTTTACAACTTTAGCATCATCAATCTCACAGATAAATCCCATATTATCGATATTGTTATTCCATCCTCTTTCTGGATTATCATTCCATGTTCCATTTGCTCTGAAAGCCATCATACGATCTTCTCCGCCATCGTTATCAGGTTGGCCAGGACGCCAGTTCTTATAATCCATTGTTTCACCCGTGATCCAATAGAATACACGATTGCTGTCGCAGGCACCGCCTATCCACAGATAATCCTTAGAAGGAGAAGCAGCCTTTATAGCTTCGTTAACGAGTTCTTGTTCTTTCTCAGAGGTGATAACAGCGAGGTGACCACCTAGTTTTTCGCAATATGCCTCTGCATCACTCCAGGTCATGCTTTCATTGAACACTGTATAACGTTTTGATGCAGGTTTAGTTGTTGTAGTTGTACCTGTAGTAGAAGTTGATGTGCTTGTAGTGGTAGAAGTCGTTGTAGTTGTTTCAACAGGAATATCAATTACAATTTCACCGTCGGAATTAATGCCGAGTGTGCCGTTCGCCTTTATCAGTTGTAAGAAATCCTTAAGCACTTCTGCTGATACATACTTGTTGAGTCCTTTTGTGACAGCTCCGGAAGCTTCAGCATAAATACTAGTTTTAGCTTCTGTAACAGCACCTGTTATATTTAATGGTTTACCCTCAGGTATATAAATACCACCTTGTTTACCTGTTATGCTGATATTTCCGCTGAGGTTCACATTGCTGTCTCCTGTGCATATTACACCGTATTTTCCGTTGCTTACTATCTTTCCACCCGAAATGTTTATAGTACCGGCAGTCGGAATACCGTATACTGCAGAATAATAATCTGAATGGATATCCGTTCCTTTTATATTCAGAGTACCTGAAAAACCATCTTCAATCCATATGCAGCCAACTTTTGTTTCAGATACAATAATATCACCAGATTTGAACGTAAGATTTCCACCTTCAAGGTTAACCGTATTTACGTTGTTTCTGACTGAAAGAGGTCCTCTGTAATATCCTACAACCTCTCCGCCCTTTAAGTTAAATTCGCCTGAATTTATCCTTACCGTTGCATATGAAGTTTTATCCTTATTATATCCATAGAATGTACCGCCATAAATAGTAAGTTTATTTTCAGATACTATAAGGTTATCCGAATCCGTACTCTTTACAGCACCTGTTTTATCTGCTGAGCTGTCTCTGATACTAACTTCACTTGTATTGCTGCAGTGTATTGAAGGAGCACTTATTGTATGTCCGTTAAGATCGAGATCAAGTATACCGCTTATTTTCGTTTTTTTGCTGAGAGTAACATCACAACCAAGCTTATAAACACCGCCGACAGGAAGTCTGTCTGATCTGTCCCATATCCTGCCTTCACTTGCAATGAACTTTATATTATGTTCATTTGCAAATATCTCCGCAGAAGAACTCTTGAAACCATAAATAGTATCGATTTTGCTTCCCTCAAAAGCATTGGTTTCAATTTTCGTAACACTTCCCGGTATAAACAATGACGTAAAGGTAGTTCCGTTAAAAGCATTGTTACCTATACTAGTAACGTAATCAGGAATATCGACCCCTTTGAGCTTAGCACAGTTTCCAAAAGCATAATTTGATATCGTATTAACAGATGTCGGAAGAGTTACGGATTCAAGATTTTCACAGTCCATAAACAGGTGTGATGTGTTAAGTGACTTAACTGTTTCTGGGATAACTATGGAGCTAATAGCCGTACCCCTGAACGCACCATAATCAATATTTGTTACAGTCTCAGGTATCTCTATCTCCTTCAGTGCCTTGCAGTTACAGAATGCTCCGGACTGAATAATAGTTAGTCCTTCGTTGAGTTTTACAGATTCGAGAGCTGATTTTTCAAATGCAGAAATGCCGATAGTTTTAAGGTTTTTTGATAGTTCTACAGATTTTATACCGCTTAAACAAAAAGTTCCGTAGTTTAATTTCTCAACATTGTCAGGTATCTTAACGCTTTCCAGCGCAAGTGTCTTATTGAAAGCATAATCACCAATAAATGTCAGTACCTCCGGAAGTTCAATGCTCTTCAGCGTACTACAGTTAGAGAAAGCGCTTTCACCTATACTCGTTACTGTATCAGGAATATCTACACTTTCAAGTGATTCACAACCGTTGAAAACATTATTTGGCAAAGCAGTAAGCCTCGATGGAAGCTTTACAGACTTCATGTTTTTTACACAGCTGAATGCATTATCAGGAAGCGTTGTAAGACCGTCATCATATATAATCGATTCAATGTTTGATCCTTCAAATGTATACGGATTCAACTTTTTAATAGAAATCGGCATTTTTATCTCTGTAAGGCCGCTATTTTCAAACACGCGATAACCTAAAGTCTCAACGCTGTCAGGAAACTCAACTGTCTTAAGGGCATTACAGTATGCGAAAGCTTTATCTCCTATACTTGTAAGAGTTAAAGGAAGCTTTACACTTTCAAGTGATTGACAATTGTTGAAAACACCATTTGGTAAAGCAGTAAGCCCTGACGGAAGCTTTACAGACTTCATATTCTTTACAAAGCCGAATGCATAATCAGGAAGTGTTGTAAGGCTGTCATCATATACAATCGATTCAAGGTTTGATCCCTCAAATGCACAGTGATTCAATGATTTCAGAGAAGTCGGCATTTTTAACTCTGTTACGCCACAGTTTACAAATACATTATAATCAAGAATCTCAACACTGTCAGGGATATCTAGGGTCTTAAGCGCAGTACAGTATGCGAAAGCTCTCTCTCCTATGCTTATGAGTGTTGATGGTAGCTTTACGCTTTCAAGCGATTCACAACAATAGAAAGTATAATTGGGTAAAGCAGTAATCCTTGACGGAAGTTTTACAGACTTCATGTTTTTTACACAGCTGAATGCATTATCAGGAAGCGTTGTAAGACTGTCGTCATAGATGACCGTTTCAATGTTTGATGTCTCAAATGTATACCTATTCAATGTTTTCAGAGATGTTGGCATTTTTAACTCTGTTACGCCGCAGTTTTCAAATACACGGTAACCTAAAGACTCCACGCTGTCTGGAAGTTCTATTGTCTTAAGAGCAGTACAGCCTGAGAAAGCTAACTCATCTATGCTTGTGATAGTTGAGGGGAGCTTTATACTCTCAAGTAACGTACAGTTTGCAACCATATGAGAAGGAATCACTGTTATTCCTTCAGGAATTTCAATAGTCTTGAGCTTTGTGTCAATAAAAGCATAACCCTTTATCTCTTCAATATCCTTTGGCAGCTTAATCTCTGTTATGCTACAGTTACTCATAGCATTTGCACCTATACTCGTTACTGTATCAGGCAATTCTATACTTGTGAGTTTTGAGCAGTAGCAAAACATATCGTCAGGAACAGCTTTAATCTTTGACGGCAGTTTTACGCTGTTAAGCATACCATTGAACATGAACATTCCTTTTGGTAGCTCAGTAAATCTTTCTGGAATGTCAATAGATTCAATCCTTGAATGTGCAAATACATAAGGCTCAAGAGTTTTTACAGAATCCTGTATTGTAAATTCCCCTATGCCGCATCCGGCAAAAGCAAATTCACCTATACTTGTAACATTTTCGGGAACATCAACGGATTTGAGCGATGAACAGTTATGAAAAGCATAGTCTGGAATAGCAGTAAGCTTTGAAGGAAGCTTTACAGTTTTCATATGATCAGCACCGGAATAAGCATAAGCAGGAATCGTGGTATTTTCATCGGGATAGTTTATAGTCTCAATGTTAGAGCTTCCAAAAGCACTTGCCCCAACTTCTGTCACTGAAGCAGGGATGTTAAGTTCCGTTATCTTAGTCGCCCCAAATGTCCAGCTACCGATAAATGTTAATGTTTCTGGGAGATCCAAAGTACTGATTTTCGTTGAATAAGAGAACACATGATTCATAAGTTTTTCAAGCTTCGATGGAAGTGTAACTTTCTCAAGCGAATCGCAGTCTGCAAAAGTATACTCGTTAAGGACCGTTACACTATCGGGAACATCTACAGCTTTTATGTCACTGTAACGGAATGCATTTGCACCTATAGAAGTAACGCTGTCTGGAATAGTAACTGTTTCAATTGAACACGCACGGAAAGCAGATTTACCGATAGATACAACTGTATTTGGAATAACAGCCGATTTGATATTTGTGTACGCAAATGCCCAGTCCGCAATAGCAGTTACCTTTTTCCCATTTATTTCAGAAACTATTTCTGCCTTTTCCGCTTCGTATTCACCATATGCCACCTCTGCATGATCCTCATATACAGCATACGCGATAGAATCCTTTACGACTAGCTCATAAGGTCTTTCAGTGTCAGAAGCCTTTGCCTTAGACTTAGGATCAATAAGAATATATCCATCATAGTAAGTACCATTAAGAATCTCATCACCACTTGTATCGGCTAATGTAGGTGACTTTCCGAATTCATTCTTTATTTTATCAGAAGCATCTGCTCCGCTTATAAAAAAATTCACCTCTTCATGGTAAAGATCGCATAAATTGAAATAAAATATGTCACCGGGCTTAGCATTTTCTGGAATTTTCACATCCAAGGAAGCATAAATGCCGTTTTTTCCATGTCCATCGAAGGAATATATACGAAGTGTCTTTCTGTATACTGAATCAGTCATAAGGTAATTATAAAGATCCAATTCGCTCGTTCCACCAGAAGTTGCCTTTTTTACAGTCGCTTTAAGACGAGCATCCATATCAACGTATACGTTCGCATATGAATAGTAAGAAATGTTATCACCGATATTTTTATCCTCGATGTAAATATTCATTGTAACGTTAGATCCTGCTTCAGCAGTCAATTTGTCCATAGATAAGCAAGGATTGACTGTAATCATTTCATTTTCAGCAGTAACAGCACCCGTTTCATATTCTTCATCTCCCCACCAGTGTTTAATATCAAGTAATACCTTAGCTGTTGAGTTCAAACCAGCGGCTTTCGTGTTGAGTGACATGCTTCCTGCAATCTGTCCTGTTACTACAGAAGCAGCCGCCAATAATGAAATTGCTTTTCGTGTGAATCTTTTGGCAAATTTGTGAATCAATTTAATTACTCCTTTTTTTCAGTGCTCATTATTCAAGCAGATGTTAACTGCAGCACTTATATTGGCTTATACTCGTGTACAAAGCTGCCTAATCATGCTATACTACAGCAACTAAGCTGATAACGCATCAACTCTTCATTGCAATTTTTGCATAATAACATAACAACTTAAGTAAATTATATCCTTTTTTATACAACAAGTCAATATAAAAATTGCGTTCTTTTTTATTATGCCATCTTTTTGTGCTATTTGTTAATAATATTTTCTTCATTCGTTGTTTGTTTTTCAAATATTTCAAGCAAAAAAATCCTGTTTTTCACAGTAAGTCCATCAGACTTTCAATGAAAAACAGGCAATTTTATATTACTATCCTTCAATAACGAGATTATCAGTTCCGTTAAGCGTGAATATGAATTTTCCGTGAGAAGAATCTATGTTTTCACGCTTGAGAAATTTTTCAGCATTTGCCGCAGAATTGAGAATTATATGAGTATTCGCATCAGTCTGCGTTATACTTGTAGCTCCCGTAAAACCACCTATACCGAGGGACTGCTTCCCCTCCACCGTTAAACGAACAGCAGCCTGTTCTACAACTATATCGCTTTTTCCCTCGAGAGCCGCTACAGCCGAGCACCGTTCTCCCTTGATATTTACGAAGCAACTCGCTTCCTTCAATGAAAGCTTTGAGGTTTCACCGTCAAGAGTTCCGATACCGACAAGCTCTATACCAGACATGAATATCTTCGCAGAGGTCTTATATAGACTGATATCGTTGCTTCTACCGATATTACCGATAGCAGTTCCGCGTGCCGAAGTCATTTCCATGCCGATATCACAGTCATGGATACACAATTTCGTAGAAGCATACAATGCTCCAATACCAACTGCAACATCCCCCTGCAGATTCAGACGATACTGACCAGAATTTATCCTTATAATACCACCATTTCCTGAGCCTATGGCAATACCCGTCTTCCCGTTGGAATTAACAGTAAGTCTGCCAGACTGCTCAAAAACAAGTTCTCCATGCAGTAAACCGACTCCATTTCCGATACCATAATAATCCTTATCATCAAGGTTTATCTCGAGCCTTCCATCCCCTGAAAGAGTGAACTTTGAAGACTCAGGAACTCTTATTCCACCCAAATCGAGTTTATTATCCCCGATAAGTACGACTGTGATATCATTTTCCTCGCCGATATCTATACAGGGCTTATTTTTTATACTGGTGAGCCATGAGTTTTCAAGAATTATCCTGCCGCAGAAGCCCTTTCGCGTTTCTATTCGTATCTGAGAGTCAACACTCGGATCACCCTCAACAATAACATCACCATTTCCGTTTGCGCCGACAACTATGCACTTTATTCCCGAAGGTGCAAGTCTGTCAAGCAGAACTCTCTCTGCACTATCAGCAAGATATACCTGCTGACCTATGCCTTCCTCTCGCTCCTGATTATATCGCTTTATAAGTTGCTTTATATCATCAGGAATAGATTCTATAATCTCAGGTGCAGGTCTTGACGTAAAATATCCCTGAATAAGATCAGCTCCCAAAAGTATGACAGTATGCAGCTCATCCGCAGTTTCAACGCCCTCTGCGAGAGCAAGGATATCATTATCATGGCAGAACTGTATTATTTCCCTTACAAAATGGCGTTTTTTCGGACTTGTATGTATCTCATGCAGCAGAGAACGGTCTATTTTTACGAAATTCGGCATATATCGAAGAAGATTGCCAACATTGGAATATCCCGAGCCGTAGTCATCGATAGCCATTTTTACGCCCATATTCTTATAACGTTCCTTGAGAGACTCCAGACTCTCATCGTCAATCTCAGACTGCTCTGTCATCTCAACAACTGCTACATCTGCGTGCTTAAGAAGCATTTTCGTGACCTTTCTGTAGTCCTCTGCTTCAAGCTTTGCCTCAGGAATGCTGTTAATGAACACATACCTTCCCATAAACTCACTTTTTCGCAGGTCTATTATACCTAGTACATTCAGAAAAGTGCCGCGTTCGATATCTGGAAGCCTGTTAACAAGTCCTGCATATTTCAGTATATGGAGCGGTGAGAGCTTCAAAGAGCTTTTCGGTCTCATAAGTGCTTCATAAGAGTATATTTCACCATCCTTGGCATTAACAATGGGCTGGAAATAGTAATCGAACTGGTTTTCATCAATAATTCGCTCGGTCTCTTCGAGCTCAGCCTTCTCATTATCTGAAAGCGACATCAGCTTATGATTGACAATGCCTGTGTAATTTCTGATTCGTACCAACATTTCAGCTATATTGTCCGCATCAGTCAATATTACTCCTTCAATTTCACCTTTATGCTCATTGCTATACTTCTCAATGAGCAAAGAACGCTCTTTGTCCGTAGAAAGCTTTAAAATGTCGCCTAACAATTCGTGTATCCAAGATATATCGTAATTTTCATTGTGTTGCTGCTCCAATTGCTCTCCCCCCCTTCAGAAAAGCTATAGGTATTTTCCTAATTATACCACATCCGGATGCATTTTTCAAGCATTTTAACTAAAAATTCATATTCTTTCTGAATAAATTATAACAACATTCTACTTATATAAAAAATTCCCCGAAGTTCAAACTGCGGGGGGCGAAGATAATATTTCAGATTTAAGTTATTTATCACTGTTTTTAAGGAAGTTGACTGCCCAATCCAGCTCATAGTCCTTGTTATCGCGGAATATCGCCATTGCCGCATCATAATCAAACGGAATACGCACCTCAACAGGATTTCGGCTAACCATATCAGCACAGGTATCTATTGCCGGCTCTCCGTCCTCATTGATAGTTAGTCCCACAGGATATGAAACGCTGACAATTCCCTCAGATAATACACAGCAACCGCCTGTCATCTGACCGCTGCCATTTGGATCAGTGATACCAGCAAGAGTAACATTCGGCAGCTTTGAAAGCAGATAAGCAGTCACGTCTCCTGCACTTACACAGTACATGTTTGTCAGCGCAACCACCTTAATATTAGAAAATTCCCCATCACCGCGAATGTTGTGAAAAGCGGTACGGATGTATTTTCAGTCTTTTCGCAAACCTACTCCCTGTGCATATATTTCTTCACTAGTAAAAAGTTCACAGAGAGCACAACCTATCTCATCATAACCGCCTTGATTATTCCGTAGATCTACAACAAGATATTCCATTCCCTGTTCTTTCAGTCTGCGAAGCTTTCTCTTGAACATTTTCCTCGCGCTTCTGCATTCACCCCTGTAAAAACTCATGATATCACTTATGCTTCCGCCAGTAGTCTCAGCGCTTAGCCTAAGATAGCCACATTCATCATTAAGCATTTTCGTACTGAAATTAGAAGTAAGTATGTCCCTGCGATTCACTGGTCTATGTACAAAAGCATTTACAGCTTCATCATATGTGTGTTCGTCTGCACGCGCTGAAAGCACTGCCGTACGCTCATTTCCCGATTTGTCAATAAATGTAACCTCCACAGTTTCTCCGCCTGTTGCCGATAGCTCGAACATTGCAAGGCGTTCTGCATTGGCCTTTACGGAAAGTCCCTCATTCTCTACTAACTCTTCAGCAGCCTGTAAAACAGGCTTTCCGTTCCATTTCGTGATAATTGTTCCATCCTCTATTCCGAAACTATTGATTTCTTTCTCGGTGCAGACAGCAATCACTTCTCCACTGTCAAGCTGTACCATCGAAAGGCCATAATCATTCAGTTCAAAAGCAGAATGATACTTTTTATCGTCATAATCTACATAAACCTCTACATGACCATCGTGGAGCTCATTGCAAAACATGAAAACAGCGTCCGAAAATAGGGATGGATCATCTTTTTCTTCCGCTTCTCTTACAATGGGCATATATTTTTCTTCAAGTACAGAAAAATCGAGTTTCTTCCATTCTTTCAGGACGTATCTTCTGTCCAGTTCCTTTACCATAGCGTGAAAGGACTTGGTATAACTTTTCCGAGTATAATTATGAATATCATTAGAAGAAGTGAAGAAAACAATCCCGAATATGGCCGTCATTACAGCCGTTACTGGAGCAAAAATTCTATATCCCTTTTCCATATCCGCGCATAGCATTGGCACAAAAGCGATAATTGCTATCAGATACATAGGCACATAATTGTTCAGAAATTCAGGTGCTCCGGAAACATAAATAAAATAGTGTACAGTCGTTATTAGAAACGGTATAAGACAAAGCTTTCTCCAAAGCCTTAACTTGCTATCATATTCCCACCAGCGATGATGAAGCACAGCAAGCACAATCATAGTCAGCATTACCGCTCCGCACCAAATCATATGTATTTTATTCGATGATTCAAGCATGAACATTATTCTTCCCAACAAATTATCCATATCAGATTCCCCCAAAACAGATTAAACCATCGAATGCGAGCTACACTCCAAAAGGCAACCACAGGAAAGTTTCCTCTTCTGTGGCCGCCATGCCTAACTTAACGCCAGGAAACAACACTTATTTTCTTCTCTCTGTGCCGAAAAATACATTATCAAAGAACTTCTTGGTTTTATCCTCTCCGAGAGCCTTTTTGAAAACATCTGTTGAAACTCCGCCTTTTGAGATTAGATTATCGGAATATTCCTGTGTAAGTGCAAGTTTTTCACCCTTTTCCACATCTGAAAGCTCATCAAGTTCTTTAGCATTTTCCATATAGGTACTTATAGCGTCACAGAACATTTCCTCTATCTTTTCATCATCCACACGCTTACCTGCCTTGTGAAGAACTACTGTCATAAGATCATCGTACCAGGCAGGATCTGTAATGATATTCTCAAGACTGCTGTATCTGCCTTCAAACTCCTTCAAGGCATCGAGCACACTAATAAATCTGCTGTCATTCTTATCAGAAACAAGATCGTAAAACTCTACGTATGCCTTGCGTTTTCCAAGAATATACATGAAATCCATCGACATCAGCGGCATATTCTTTTCATATGGCGTAATAACATATGAAACCATCTGCATCATGCCCATATTAACCGTCATAACTGAAAGATTTCCCACATTGCTGACGTCATACTGCGAAACATTGAACTTCATCAGTCCATACATTTTCACCTGTGAGAATTCTCCCGGATCAACAGATTTGACCTCGGCATAATTGGAAATAGTTTCCATTCCGGACTCTATAGTCCTGTTCATTACCTCCATGTTCTTAGAAGCGTTATAGGCTATAAAACCTGTAAGAGCTCCACCTATTACGACTATCGTCAGTAGCACCTTTGGCCACTTTTTCTTCTTTTTTACATCCATATCCTTCATAATGTCTTGCCCTTTCGTCATTATTTAACCGCATATCAAGCGATTTTATTATATCATCGAAATTGAATAATGTCATTGAAGACAACAGATCAATGCTGAAAAGTATATCTACTCACTTTTTATAAGCTTAATCTTTTGTAACTTATCCGCTTCAACATCATAATAATATCCGTCTCCGATCTCACATATCGCATATTCTTCCTTCAGATATTTGACATCCATATTTCCAAATATAGTTTTCTGTCCTCTCTCACCTGCAAATTGACTAAGACCTTTTATACGTGATTCTTCACTGAATGATTTACGATATCATGCTCATTTAAGCTTTTCAATCATTTCCCTGCTGAAATAACATCCGTTTGGATTTATATCGGAAGGATTTATAACAATATCATATTTTTCGGTAAAGAATGATATTTTATTTGCTATTGCGTCGTATTTTTCTCCGAAAAACGAAAGTAGGTGGACTGCATCCGTAAAAAGGGGAACTGCATATCTGTTATCACCTGTCTTTACAACGGGAATATCAGGTCCTTCTGTTTCATTTTTCTTGTCATCAGAGCTTACAGGAACAAGAACGACAACTTCGGACATTCTGTTTACAATGAGCTTGCAGTAAAATTTCAATATGGTATTTTCATCATCGTTCTTTGGCTGCCCGATCTGATTGATAAGAAGCGAAAGAGCCTGTATCTCTGGATTTGCCACAGGCAGAGGGAGAGGATATTTCTTAGTGTGCTCCTCCTGACTTATGAAAGTATGTGCAGGAATAACAACGTCATCGTAAAGCAGAGAAATACCTGAGGCTCCGTTAACATAGAAACTGAATCCAAGGAATTTTTCGATACCGTTTTTGTCTTTTCCGTTCTCTATTTTCCGCAGCTCAAAATCCTCAGACGAATACTTCAGCTTTGCAAACGGAAGAAATGCTTCTGTTATCAGTATCAGCACAGGCGGTGCAGCTGAAAGACTGTCACCGTTTTTATACACATCTGACTTCATGTATGGTTCGCCAGTAGCTTTGCTGTAAACGCAGTAAACATATTCGGAAGCAAGAATCTTTTCCCTGATAATACTGTTTATTACGCTGTTTCGCTTTTTTATCTCATCATTTGTTCTCTTAATGTTTTTTAGCTGTACAAGAAGATGATCTGTTCGTACTATCTCCGCACATTCGCTTAGACTTGCTCTGTTTAAGGTTTGCTCTTTGAGTCCGATAACATCCATCTGAGCCATAAATGCAGCCGCATAATTATTATACATATCATGCATTTCATGATTGCCATTAAAAATCACAGTACCTGTTTTTAAATTATATTCACTACCGTTTTTGATTCTCAATGCAGCAAAACTGTCTGTAACCGAATCCGCTTTATTGTTGTTTGTCTCTATCCCGCATATCTCAGCCGAAAACATCTGTGCATTATCATCTCCGAAATTGATAATGCTAACTATATCCCCAACATTAACAGTTCCGGAAACATTGCCGATAACAGCCATATCATCCGTCCCATTAAAAGCGAAAATATCGGCAACTCCCATAATAAATCTGTTGTTTTTATTATTCTTTGCAAAAAACATTCCAAACCCTGCTTTCTTTTATTATTCAGGTTCTTTTAATCTTTGTTACACGCTGTGAACTACCTCGGATCGTAACCTGCGATTTTCAGTTTGTACGTATCCATGTCCAAAGCCATACGCCATGTCACATAATCTCCGCCGACGGTCTCTCCGCCTATCACCTGCATACGCAGTTCGACACGATCATTAAGCATAGAACTCCGCAGATCCTGTACCTTTTTGGGAGCGGATAATATGCCACAACTCCAATTCTGATACAGGTCTGAAGTTCACGCTTCATAAAAATAACTCTTGAACATGTTTTAATTCCATAGCATTTGTAAAAACGAGCTCATATCAGAAAGTCCAAACGCTCTTATCGCTTTCTTTCAGCTTGTTTTCTAAATCATTTTCCATAACAAAGAAGTATACCTCATTGACAAAGCCTATGAGTCCGCCTTTTTCTACTATTGCATACATAGAGTTGTCCTTTTCAGTACTTTCTTTTTTTACTTTAAAACTGATAGAATCAATATCGCATTCTGACTCAAAACCGCCACAAAGCATTGACAATAAAGGATTATATCCATTATAGTTTATGTGCACGCAAACATCATCCTTGTTTTCAACGCATTTTATTTTAAGGTCGATACTATCGAATGTATATATATCACAATCAATTCTGCTTTCGATATTATATAACATAACGATTCTCCTTATTAATTATCCTAATTGATACTCATATATACAGAACAGATCTATGGCGTATTGATTATATATGTCTGGAAATTATCTTCATACAAATTTCAGTTATAAATGATATTTATACTACTTAAGTTGCTCCTGTTATCATATTCGGAATAAACCTTTCCCCAAAAGAACTCTTTTTCATTATCAATGCAGTACTTACTAAGTATTTCATCATGAAGTTTTTTTCGTCTGAATTCTGTTTCCATTGTGTATTCAATATCACAGCAGATCAAAGATATCATATATAGCTTTTCTTTCCTGAAAAAAAGGCTGACAACAAAACGATGATCGTCGATCTCCTTTTCGCCATTAAGATATATCAACTTTATTCCGTCCTGATTGGAGTAAAAAGAAGATTTACAAAAATCGCTGAATGTATATCCAGGCTTAATTATTTCATCGTCTATAACAATAATTCCGTTTTCAAAATCCATAAAAAGCTTTCCTTTCATTTGTCATGGTGTTAAAGAAATATTATCAATTGGAACCAATATATTATTATCAATTAATGTTTGAACATCAGGCACAAAATACTGAGGTAATCCTCCGGCACCAAACTGAGGATTAGCATTGGTTATACCGTAGGCAGCTTCAATATCCTGATTAAATATATATCCTTTCATTTCTGATCTATATCCATATATAGGATGTTTTTCAACCTGCAATCCCTCAAATATCTTAGTTGCATTTCTTCCAGATTTTTCAATAGCATCAATTGTCGTGAAGTATTCAGATCCATTAGGCTCTCCACGATACAGGACGGTACCTTTATTAACAGTAACATCTACATATTCATCAACACCCGGATATTTTCCCTTTCCTTGCCAACTCTTTGCTTGTTCGGATGGAGAAATATAACTACTGTCAGCATTATGTACAAGAATACCTGTATCTGATACAAAGTAAGTATGATACTCCTCGACCTGGAAATTATAGACCGTAACAGGTGAATCGGTCGTTTCTGT
>DBYI01000073.1 GCA_002310115.1 Ruminococcus flavefaciens | reverse complement strand
GCGACTATTGCTCCGAGAAATACGCTCCTTCCGCAAAACTGAGCGAGTATTACGGCGGGAAAAGCCCAAAGTCCGTTTTCTGATATCTTCTTAGTGAAAAGACCTGAAATAGCTGCAAATACTGCAAGCTCCAGAACCATGAACGGAAGTCTTGCTGACATAGGCATTGGATTGCCCATAGCTGAAGTTATGAGGAAGCTTACGATAGGGGAGAGTATTCCTACAGCAAGTCCCCATTCAGTTCCGAGCAGACAGCCGCCGATAAGAACCGGCAGATACATTGGCAGCCACTTGACGCCCCCCGGTTGTCCAAGTGCAAGATGGATGAGCTGCGGCAGTATAACAGCAAGCGCGATAAGTCCGACAGAAACAAGGGCTTTATATGTGATCTTAGTGCCATGAGATAAATCTTTCATAGATAATGCGTTTTCAAACATTGTGTTCCCTCCTCAGTGTTCAAAGGTGCTTGCTATATCTTTAAGCAGTTTTCTTATTGGCAGATGCTGTGGGCATATCTTTTCACATTTTCCGCACTTGATACAGCTTGAAGCTTTGCCGCTGTCACGGGTATGTATATCATAATACATATGCGGATTCCAGTCGTGCGTGAGTTCTCTTGTGTTCATACATGAGAACAGATCGGGAATAGCGATATGCTGCGGACATCCATCCACGCAGTAACGGCAGGCAGTGCAGGGGATAAGGTCTTTGGAATGCAGGATTTCCACTACTTTATTCACTGCATTGAACTCAGTATCGTTAAGCGGCTGAAAATCCTTCATATAGCTGATATTATCCTCAAGCTGTTCTATACTGCTCATTCCGGACAATACACACAGCATTCCGTCAAAGCCTGCGGCAAAGCGTACAGCATAGCTTGCGATACTGCCTCCGTTGAGTCCGTTTAATACTTGTCTGGCAACATCAGGAAGATTAACAAGATTTCCGCCCTTAACTGGCTCCATTACAAGAACCGGCTTATTGTGCCTGCGGCAGACTTCGTATACCTTGCGGCTTTGTACAGCAGGATCGTCATAGTCAAGGTAGTTGAACTGTATCTGGACTACTTCTATCTCAGGGTGATCGGTGAGTATCTGTTCGAGCACCTCGGCGGTATCATGGAAGGAGATACCAACATGACGTATCTTTCCCTCTGCTTTAAGTTCAAATGCAGTTTCATAAGCTTTGCATCTCTGGAATAGCTCATAATTGCCTGCATTCTGAGCGTGCATGAGGTAGAAATCAAAATAATCTACTCCACACCATTCAAGCTGTTTTTCAAAGAATGGTCTGATATCTTCCTGCTTTTTAAAGTAGCTGTCTGTAAGCTTGTCTGTCAGTAGATAAGCTTCGCGCGGATATCGGCTTGTAAGGCATGAGCGGATAGCTGTTTCGCTCTGACCTCCGATATATCCGTGTGCAGTATCAAAGTAATTGAACCCCTCTTCGATGAAGCGGTCTATCATCCTGCAGAACTGTGGCTCATCAACTCTGCCATCCGTCATAGGAAGACGCATACAGCCGAAAGCCAGTTTTTTCTTTACTTTGTCCATTATCATACCTCCATATCATAAATAATTTTTAATTATTATATCATATCAGGTCATGGTTTTCAATGAATATTATGTAAATTATTTTTAATTCTTTCAATTATCTTGGTTATATTGTTGATAAATTTTTTCATCTATGGTATAATTCAAATATGCATTGGAAATGCAAGAATTTATTATCCGGGAGGGAAAAATGTATTTTGATGATATGAAGATTGGAATGACAGTAAATGTTGCACCTGCGGTTATAGACAAAGATAAAATGCTTGAGTTTGCGAAAGAATATGATGATGTACCGCTCCATACTGATGAAGAATATGCTAAAACTACACCATTCGGAAAGCTCATTGCTCCTGGTGTTATGTCTTTCATGGCTGTATGGGCTAAGTATCTTGAGGTGGATTTTTTCGGAGATGAACTTCTTGCCGGAAAATCAACTAAGATCGAATGGGTGAAGCCTGTATTTGCCGAAGATGCGCTGACGGGTAAAGCGGCTATAACAGATCTTGTTAAGCGTAACGAGAAAAACGGTATTGTGGCTGTATCCTTTGAGGTATATAATCAGAACGGCGAACTTGTATTGACAGCTGTTACAGAAGCAATTGTAAAATGCAGATTAAAGTAAGGGGGACAGATATGTCTCAGAATGTTATGATAACCGGAGCAGGTAAGGCTTCAGGTCTTGGCTTCAACTTGGTGCTTCGTTATCTTGAAGCAGGAGATAACGTTGTAGCTACTATAAGGAAGCCATGTCCTGAACTTGATGACCTGAAAGAGAAATATGGTGATAGGCTTACGGTACTGACAATGGATATAAGCGATACTGAATCAGTGCTGAATGCTGCAGCTGAGCTGTCAGATGAAACGGATCATCTGGATCTGCTTATAAATAATGCGGTATCGGTTTCTCCTGATTGTGATAAGGGATTTTTTGACGCTGATCTAGACTATATTGCAAGAACTGTGGATATTGCGGCTGTAGGAGCTATGCGTGTAATATAAGCATTCTATCCGTTTTTGATAAAGAGTGACAGAACAGCTCTGATTATGAATATCTCTTCAGAAGCGGGAAGTATATCGAAGTGTTACCGTACTAATCTTATTGACTATGGTATGGCCAAAGCCGCACTGAATATGGCAACAATGAACCTTTACAACACTTTCAGCGACGACAGGGCAGTTAATATATTCTGTGTTCACCCCCGGATGGATACGCACTGACGGAAGAGCTGATAATCCTGCTCCGCTTTCATCTTATAAAGCAGCAGAGATACTGCGTGAACTTTTTGAGAAAAAGAGAAATGATTTTGAATGCCATAGGTTTATAACTAATCTTGATGAAGATTATCCGTTCTGAGGAGCTGAGATAATGCAACAGAAAACAAAAGAAACGTTCATAAGACTTATACTGTTATTTATCGGGCTTGTAATTGCACATCTCGGTGTAACATTATTTCTGCTTGCAGATGCGGGAGCAGATCCTTTCAATGTTATGATACAGGGACTTCGCATGCTTGTCATTAAAACATGTCTGTTTGTTCCGACTCACGGAATAGTGCATATGTTCATTTGCTTTCTGATCATCATTATTCTTTTGATCGTTGACAGAAGATATGTAAAGCTTGGGACGATAGTTTTTATGTTCTGCGGCGGACCGATAATCGATTTCTTCACATGGCTGCTAAGCGGTTTTAAAATCGGAGATGCAGTTATGCCTGTAAAAATAGTTGTATTGATCATAGGTTGCGGAATACTGGTATTCGGAATGTCGATTGTTATCAAATCTGAGGCAGGTACAGGACCAAACGACCTTGTAGCAGTTGTCATCAGCGACAAAAGTAAGATACGTTTTGCTGCTGTAAGAATTGTTACGGATGTGATATTTGTATTGACAGGCTTTCTGCTTGGCGGCAAATTTGGCATAGGCACAATAATCTGTGCATTTCTTGTTGGTCCTGTTGCAGATGTCTGTATGCCGTTTTCAAAATCCTTGGCAGATAGATGTGTACATAGAATAAGAAAAAATAATTTATAGGAGGATGCTTTATGTTTGAAGAAAAACGAACCGTAAAATGGGGCGTTATGGGTACTGCCGGAATCGCGTCATGGGGTACTATCCCCGGAATGCAGAAAGCAGAAGGTTGCGGGCTGTATGCGATAGCAGGCAGAAGCCTCGAAAAAGCCCAGGCTTATAAGGAGCGTTTCGGATTTGAAAAAGCTTATAAAGGATATGATGCGCTGCTGTCCGATCCGGAAGTGGAGGCAGTATATATCCCATTGCCGAATGATTTACACTGCGAATGGGTAATAAAGGCTCTTAACGCTCATAAGCACGTATTGTGCGAGAAGCCTCTTGCTATGAATGAGGGTGAGCTTCGTCGTATGTTTGCAGCAGCAAGGGATAACGGTGTTATACTTATGGAAGCTTACGCATATCTCCACAGTCCTTATATATGCCGCCTCAAGGAGATAATTTCATCGGGCGAGATAGGACAGGTAGATTATATCGATACCGCATTCCTTACCCAGGACTATTCTGAGGATATCAGACTTCACAAGGAGCATGGCGGCGGAGGAATATATGATGTAGGCTGTTACTGTACATCTATGATACTTTCGCTCATTGATTCACCGGTAAAGTACATAAAGGCTGATGCAGAGTTTGGAAGCACAGACGTCGATCATATGGCTTCTGTTCTTATTGGATTTGAGGATGGTTCAAGAGCTTCATTCAATGCGGGCATGATACTCGGCACTGATACCAGCGACAGGTACGACAGACTGTTTATCCACGGTTCCAAGGGATATATTCGTTCCGATGTTGAGTATAACGGTGAGGGAGAGCTGTCATTTGAAGTAACAGTTAAGGATTCAAATGGCGAAAGAGTTACACGAACCGAAACTGTTGATGCTGGTTCCAACTACAGTATGGAGATGGAGCAGATGAATGAATGCATTAAAGGGAAAGCAAAGCCGTATATCACAGAGAAATTTTCAACCATGAATATGCGGATCCTCGATAGTATACTTGATGCAGTCGGATATAATGACTCAAAGGAGCAGTTCGTCCTGCCAAATGGGACAGTGATCCCGGCAGTAGGCTACGGTTCATACCTTTCAACAGAAAAAGGCGGAGTTCAGACTATTATAGATGCCCTTGATGCCGGCTACCGCTATATAGACACGGCGCAGTTCTACGGAAACGAGGAACAGATCGGTGAAGCTATAGAACGTTCGGGTATTCCAAGAGAGGAGATATTCCTGTGCAGCAAGGTATGGCATACCGATCTTGGCAGAGAGAAAACGATGAGATCATTTGAAGAGTCATGCAAGAAGCTTAAAACTGATTATCTTGATATGTATCTTATACACTGGCCTAAGAGTGACGGGAATGATGATGAATGGCTTGAAAAAGTCAGCGGTTCATGGGCGGCAATGGAGGAGTTATATGAGCAGGGAAGAGTAAAAGCCATAGGTTTGTCTAATTTCCTTCCGCACCATATAAGGCCTCTTTTAGAGATTGCACGGATCCGTCCTATGGTAGACCAGTTGGAGCTTCACGTAGGATATATGCAGGAATATACGCTTTCATACCTACGAAATGAGGGGATACTTCCTCAGGCATGGAGCCCTCTTGGCAGAGCAAAACTTATAAATGACGGTGCAGTATCAAAGATAGCCGCAAAATACGGCTGTACCAGTGCTGCATTATTGCTCAGATACCTTAATCAGCGAGGTATTCCTGTTATCCCGAAAGTTGCATCAAAGGAAAGAATGAAGGAAAATCTGGATATATTTGGCTTCAGTATTTCTGCTGACGATATGTCATACCTTTCATGTCTCCCTGAGAGAGGATGGTCAGGAGAGCATCCTGATGAAGTATAGGCAATTAATGGACTATTTTTAATTCCGCCAATATGGGCGGAGATCACTTTACATTCTGACATTTTTCAGTATTGATGATATTTATGCTGAAATGTGTTCAGCAAAGCTATAAGGAGGAAGATTCAATGAAAGTACTTATAATCAATGGAAGTCCCAGAACCGAGGGCAACACATCTGTCGCAGTGAATGAGTTGGTAAGAACATTTGATGCAGAGGGTATTGAGACCGAAGTCTGTCAGATAGGCAGCAAGAATATCCGCGGATGTATTGCCTGCGGAAAATGCGCGGAGCTTGGACGTTGTGTATTTGACGATGCAGTAAATGAGATCGCAGCTAAGTTTGAAGCAGCTGACGGCCTTATAACAGCCTCTCCTGTTTACTACGCTTCGGCAAATGCAACTCTCATATCCTGTCTTGACAGGCTGTTTTACAGTTCTCACTTTGATAAGACCATGAAGGTTGGCGCAAGCGTTGTTGTTGCAAGACGCGGAGGCTGTTCGGCGACATTTGACGAGCTGAACAAATACTTCACGATCTGTGGTATGCCTGTTGCTTCAAGCACATACTGGAACAGCGTTCACGGCAGATTGCAGGGCGAAGCCGAATTCGATGCAGAGGGCATGCAGACTATGAGAAACCTTGCAAGGAATATGTCGTTCCTGATGAAGTCAATCGCTCTCGGTAAGGAAAAATATGGCCTGCCCCAGAAGGAAGCATGGAATCCAACGCATTTTATCAGAAATGATTTGAAGTAAGAGGTAAGTATATATGAAAAGATTTGTTGAAGTACTCGACTGAGAGGTCGGCGGCGTTATCGCCGCCTCCTACTCAATTAATTTCATATTTGTTGTTGCTAATGATAGGTATATTTTACCAGTTTTCATATCGTTTTCCTGTATGCAACGCTGTCATTCTCTGCATCTCCTCATCTGTCAGTTCAAAGTCGAATACGCTGATGTTTTCAAGGATATGATCAGGATTCTGCGAACCAGGTATCGTAATATATCCTGCCTGCAAATGCCAGCGAAGGATTATCTGAGCTGAAGTCTTTCCGTGAGCTTCGGCGATCTCCATGATTGTTTCATTTTCAAACAAATCCTGCGTATGACCTCTTCCGCCGAATGGATACCATGATTCGACTACTGTTCCATACTTTGATACATATTCTTTGAATTCCGTATTCTGATAGAAAGGGTGGTTCTCATTCTGTACCAACGCAGGTTTGATATTCTCACCTGCAGTAACACGCTCGTATTCTTCCGGAGTATAATAATTGGAAATACCGATACTGCGGAGCTTTCCGTCTCTTACGCCTTGACACAGAGCCTTATAGACCTCCGTATCATTGCTGCCGGACTGATGTATCAGCATAAGATCAATGTAATCAACGTTTAGTCTTTTAAGCGAATCGTCTATAGACTGATATGCCCTCTCATAATTGGAGGGCATTACTTTTGTTGTGATGAAAACATCTTCACGTTTGACTATACCTTCGGATACAGCTCTTTTCAGACCGTTGCCTACGCCTGTTTCGTTGCCGTAATACTGAGCCGTGTCGATAAGACGATAACCGTCTTTCAATGCTGTATAGACTGATTCTTCAACTGTTTCATCGTCCTGTGTCCAGGTACCGAGCCCGAGTATTGGCATTTCATAGCCGCTGTTCAGCAATACGGTCTTGCTGTCAAAATCAAATTCTGTTTTCATATTTTTCTGTTCAAGTATCTTTTTTCTCATCAGAACTATATCAAAGGTACTCCATATACCATCATTATCAAGATCATAATGTTTATCTGTCAGGTCATTTTCTATTGGTTTCCCAAGGATAAAATCGCTGAGATTGCGTATATCATGCACTGTATATATGACCTTTGTGGGGGCGAGCTGAAAAGAAACAGTTACTCCGCCGCTTCCAAGTGCATCTGTCAATCCGGTTGTATCCTTGATATGACCAATCTTAGTGTAGGTGTATGATGTGTCAAAGCTCTTGTAGAAAACAACAAGGCAGTTATCACCATACAGCATAATATCACCTGCAGTTATCCTACCAACTTTGTCTGGAGCTGACGGTAATTTCGAATCAAGATAATAATACTTCTCATTGCTGTTAAGTTCTGACATATCAAGTGTCATGGGCAGAAACTCCTTCAATGCTGTAACGGTATCATTATTTTCAAGCGTGATCTGAAACTCTTTATCTCCGACAGAAATGTTCATGATAGGCTCGGATTCTTTCACAGTCTGTTCTTTAAATTCCGTAGCAGTGGCTGTTATGGAACTTCCTTTGTTTGTTGGCAAGGCGTCTTCATATGCTCCGCAGCCGCTGAACATAAGCATGACAACAGAAAAAAGAAATGATGTAAACAATCTATTTTTCATCATATATACTCCTTATCACTTTCGCTGGACTTCCGACTGCTATCATATTTTCGGGAATATCTTTTGTCACCACCGAACCTGCACCGATGACAGCATTATCTCCGATCGTAACTCCCGGAAGAACTGTTGAGTTAGATCCTATCCAGACATTTTTGCCGATATGTATAGGCTTTGGTATCAGGTCATGGCGTTCTTCGGGAAGCAGTCCGTGATTAAGCGTTGCAAGCACCGTATTATGACCAACCAGTGCACCGTCACCGATGTAAATGCCGCCTTGATCCTGAAACTTACAACCCGAATTGATGAACACGCCCTTGCCAAGATGAATATTCTTTCCGCAATCGGTGAAGAACGGCGGGAAAAGTCCGACCTCGACGGGCTCGCCGATAAGTTCCGACATAAGCTCGTTTATCTCATCGGGCGTATGATAACGGCTGTTGATCTCCATTGTGATGCGGATAGCCTCTTGACTCAGCCTGTGCATAGTCTGATGAACACCGCACTCTGACGTGACCTGTCTGCCACTGTTTATGTATTCGAGAAATTCCGATGTTGTCATTTATATTCCTCCCACCAATGCTCGGTAAATGAAGCTATATCATCATAGTTCACGGTCTGACCTATCCTCGGCGTTGCAAGGCTCACGCCCTGCTCGTCTGCCGCCTTTACAGCTCTCTGCGGCGGTTCGTCCCAGGCGTGATTTGAGAGTGAATATGCACCCCAGTGAACGGGTATCAGCCAATTTGCGTGAACGTCCTTTGCGGCCTGCACTGTTTCTTCGGGGAACATATGGGTAGTTGCCCAACCTTTGTCATATTGTCCTGAATCGACAAGCATAAGATCTGGCGCTCCCAATTTGTCATATACCTGTTCAAACAGATCGTAATAGCCCGTATCCCCCGTGTAATAGAAATTGTGAGAGCTGTCCTTGATATAAAGTCCGCCCCATAACGTGGCATTGTTTTTCAGCGGATTTCTTCCGGTATAGTGTTCCGCAGGGGTTACAGTGTATGAAATGCCTTCAAGCTCGATACTCTCCCACCAGTACAGAGGGTGCAGTTTGCTTTCGTCAATGCCCCAGCCCTTTAAGATAAAATCGATGCCGAGTGGAACGATATAATTGCTTACCTTACTGTCTATCGCCTTGATCGTGTTGTAGTCAAGGTGATCGTAATGGTCGTGGGATATGAAAAGCACATCTATTTCTGGAACGGTGTTTGTATCAAAGGCGTATTCCGCAAACCGTGCTGGACCAGCGAAACCTACAGGAGAAGCCCTGTCACTCATTATGGGATCAATGAGAATATTCTTATCGTTCATTTGCAGCAGAGAAGAAGAATGACCGAGCCATGTGATCTTCATTTCTCCCGACTTTGCACGTTCAATGCTTTCGGGCGTTTCGGCAGGCAGCTTATTTTCTGGAACGTTCCTATCACTCTTTGGCGAGGATTCACCTGTCATGACTTCAAAGTCAAGTTCGTTATGGAACTGCTTTTCATAGTACAGGTCGGTTTTTGCTCCATATTCTTTTTGCTTTTCCTTATCGGGTGTATCTCCTACGGAAGGATAAAATTCAAGGAACAGCAGACCGATAACAAGTATCACAGCAATGATGATGACGATTATCAGGAGTACCTTTCCGCAAATTTTCAGTATCTTCATAAGATCACACCCTTCATGGAATTTATATGTTTCTGCCTAACTCATAGGTTGCCTTTAAGTATTCTTCTCTCTGCTCCGCTTCGGCAGGGACGTTGAGACCGCCGCCCGAAAGCACTTTTACAAGTCTTGCTTTCTCAAAGCAGTCCACCCAGCCCTGCAAGCCGCCCTTAGCTGTCTGACAGACCTCATCGCCGTCCTCAGCAGAGGCGGTGATAAGATACACATCTCTGAACTTGTAGTCGGACGGATAAAGCGGATTACAGCGGTCAAGCAAGGTCTTTAGCTGACCGCAAAGCTCATAGTAGTAGATCGGATTTGCAAAGATAAGCACTTCGGCATTGCCGACTTTCTCGCATATTTCCGAGGCATCGTCCCTGATAACACACCGCATTGTTTTCTGACAGGCAAGACAGCCCTTGCAGAAATTCAGTGTTTTGTCTTTCAGCGTGATGAATTCTACTTCGTGACCTGCGTCCTCTGCGCCCTTTGCCGCCTGTCGGGCAAGTATTTCGGAATTGCTTTTGTTACGCAGGCTCGATGATATGACAAGTACCTTTTTAGACATGTTTTTCTCCTTTATTTAAGATATTCACGGTAGAACTCTTCAATCTTATCAAACGGGATTGCGTCCTTTCCGCCGCCGTCATAGAGGTCTGTGTGAACCGCGTCAGGAATGATCATGAGTTCCTTATTGTCAGCATATTTGCTGTCCTTAGTCATAGCTTCATAAGCATCTTTGCTGAAATAGCATGAATGAGCTTTTTCACCGTGGATAAGAAGAACCGCACTTCTTATCTCGTTGCTGTAGGTATTGATAGGCTGATTGATAAATGACATACAACCTATTGAATTCCA
>DBYI01000004.1:10985-11319 GCA_002310115.1 Ruminococcus flavefaciens | reverse complement strand
AATTCTTTTCTTTCTTCGATATATTCTTTATTAAAAGAAACAAGTTTAGGCTGTTTTATATCTCCGTCCCAAATTTCACTTTCCTCATCTTTAGTAAGATTATTAAAGACGTTGTTACAAGTAGCAACGGAAGTTTTCTTTTTATTCGTCAATCCTTTAAATAAGTGATATGCTGCTACTACTGAAAATGTGGATAATGCACCGTATATAAATTGCTTCATTCCTATTCTCCTTCATTCCATACTTCATTCAGAAGATTACATACTGTTTCGAGACTTATATCTCCTATTTCTGCTGATGTTTTTATGAGTTCAAGGCTCTGCCTTATATATTC
>DBYI01000004.1:5218-10929 GCA_002310115.1 Ruminococcus flavefaciens | reverse complement strand
GAAGTAACATATCCCTCTTTGATAAGTTGGTCATAGGCTTTTAATACAGTATTAACGTTAATATCACATTCTTTGGATATGGAGCGTACTGAAGGTAACTGATCGCCGGATCTTAATTTGCCAAAGTTAATCTTGTTTTGTATATCGTACACTATTTGCATATATATAGGTACTGGACTGTTTTTTTGTATTTCCATTATAAACGCTCCTTTTGTTAATAGACTTGACAACTGATTACGACTGTGATATAATAATTACGGTTTCTACTACTTTTAAGAACCACATTGGAACAGTCCGTGTTATGGCTTCTACACGGGCTGTTTTATTTATTATAGAAGATAAGTTATTTTAATACCGAGAGCTTTACACACCTTTTCATAGGTTTCAAATTTAGTAGAACCCTTATTGGCTTCCAAGTTGTAGATTGTATTCTTACAAACTCCAGCTTTCTGAGCCAATTCTTGCTGTGACCACCCTAATCTCATTCGCTTATCCCTGATAATTTCCTTCGCAGCCGCTTTCATTATATTTCTCCTTCATTTTATTATTCGTTGCTACTTGTAGCAACGCCATTATCCCCTTCGTTGTTACTTGTAACAACGCTATCATCTTCAAGTAATGAATTTAACTCACCAGACATGATACGCTCTGTAAGCAGTTCAGCCTGTCTCTTTGAAAACTTACTTAATACAGCATCATCGAGCTTCTGGAGAGCAGAAGAATACTCTGCTTTTTTGAGCAGAGCTTCTTTCTGTGCAAGTTCTGCTTCTGTTTCCTTAATACTGTTTTCAGTGTCAGCAAGCTCAGATTGTAGGGACGTTATTTTGTCCCTACACTTATCTGCGGCTTCCATTTGCTTCTTTTTTGCGGTCTTGAGCTTTTGAATATCCTTTTTTAAAGCATTTAATTCCTGTTTATCCATTTGTGTTTTCCTCCATGATTGTTTTTGCAAATAAGTCCTCCATTGTATCAGGATAACTTAAAGCACCTTTTTCTTTATCTCCGAAAACATCGGAGCTATCGAACTTAAATACCCCTGTGAATATTTCCTTTGGATTATCAGGATTAACCGTAGGACTGTTAATTACTGTCAATATATTTGCCTGATAATAAGCATAATCAGGAGCTTGTCTTACAGTTTCATCATATTTTGACTTTTCTTTTTTGCCAATAACGAGCTTATCGGCAACTGAAACTGTATTCGTTATATTATGACCGTTTTTAAAAGTACCGTCTGAACCTATAATTCCACCACATATACCTTCTTTTACAAGCACAGGATTAATACCTTTAGAATATTCACCACAGTTATAATACATTTCCATTGCATAGCAGTTAGAAATAACTGGATTATCAGCATCACTGCCGCCTATTCCAGCAATACCGCCAGCTGATACTTCGTTATTAAACCACACCTTTCTTGCAACGCAACCTTGAATATTACCACCGTAATATTCAGGAAGTTCACGACCTTTGGCATCGTACATACGAGAACCAGCAGCTGAACCTACAATTCCTCCGGCATTGAATATATTACCATTTGCAGAGTAATTGAAAACAACACTGTTGATTACATTTGCCGGTTTTCCAGAGATACCACCTACATTGAGAATATAATCATCAGCATTTACTATTATACCCATATCTGCAACGTAACAGTCCTCTATCTGACCACCGTTACCACTTATGCCACCGACAGAGTATCCTTGTGCCATTTTCATAGGTTCTACTTTTTCTGTTTTATCTTTATCATCAGGCTCTATGACCTTACCATTTTCATCATATTCAATAAGGTCTGGCGGTACAACCTCTCCTGTTGCAACTTCCGTTGTTTCTTCGATAGGTGCTGCACCGACAATTATCGAAGCGTGTGCAACAGAACAGTGCTTTATTAGTGTTTCTCCTGTCTGATATAAAGTATCATTTGTCCTATACTGGAAATTATAGGCGTTGCACACAATTGCTCCATAATCCTTAAATAATGAATTCTCAATTACTACATTTCTAAGATTGACATTCTTGATAGTTGCTCCGGAAACTTTTCCAAATAACGGATTATCGAGGTTATCAATCACAAATCCATTACCGTCATACTCAAAGCGTTCGGTATCAGGATCACTTTTAAGCTCATTGACGGTATCAATTGGAGTGTGTGAAGCATATTCAGGAAAGCTTATATCCTTAATCTGCTTAAAATAACCTCTTGTTTCCTCAGAAGCCATCAACTCAAGCTGATCGTAGTAATCAATTAGATACGGATCTTCTTTTGTGCCGCTGCCACCGCCATACTTAACAAGTACACGATAAAGCTTCTTATTCTCTGTAAAATTATAAGTCTGACCTCCATAATACTCTATTTTCTTCCCGTCAGGAACGGAAGAAAATCCCCATGTATACCCTGATACATGAGTGAAAAAGTCAGTCTTATCAAATTCAGGAAGTGTAATAGCAGCTTTGCCATCAACTAATGCGCCTTTTAATTCCAAATCTTCAGTAGGAATAGCTAAGTATGAACGGTCAATTGATACTGTTATCTGCTCTGCATCGGCTTCAATTGGTGCTTGTTCAGGAATAATCATTCCGTCCTCGTTACTTGGAACTACTTCGACAGTCTCAACTGGGGCTGCTTGTGTTTTACCAAAAAGATACTTGCCGCCTATAAGACCGGCTACACCAGCTATCAACGCACATATACAGCTGATAAATACTATACTCCCTATTGAAGTTTTCTTCTTTTTGGCTACCTTACTTCCTTTTGGATTAACCGTAAGCTCTCCCTGAGAATAAAATGTTGAATTGGTACTTATAATATTTTCAAATGTTTCAGGCTGCATACTGTTGTCAAGATTTTCCTCTGTATAATATACTGCATAATCAACATAAACTATTTTTGGCTTATAATCACTCATAAACTCCTTAAACTGCTGATTATCATTGAGGATTTCCTCTTTAAGAAGCGGCTGTTGATTATTATCAAATATGATATATGTGGTTATTTCTCTATCTTTGGAACTGACACAGTGAGCACGACAAAAGTAATTCATTGTAATTTCTCCTTTGCTTTCTTCTTTTCCTGCATTATTTTAAAAAGACAAAATCCACCGAGACCAAGTAATACCCAAACATCTATCCAGTAGAACCTCCAATGTGGTTCTTCATCTTCCTTTTGGTTGATATTTGTATCAACGGGATCTGATGCTGCATTATCATTTGTTATTTCTTCTGATACAGAGGAAGATACCATATTTCGAGCTTTTGCTTCGGCAACACGATTGACTATGAAATTACCGATCAGAGCAACTATTATGATAGCAGCTACAACAGAGAATAGTTTGTTTTTTTCAAAATAAGAACGGACTATTTTTACTCGTTCTGAATGAGACTTCATATAAATGTACCTTCTTTCTATTCAATTTTGTAAATCAGGATTTACAAGGAATCCTTGATATGTAAGCTCTACCCATTGCCTATAATTGTCATCAAAGCCCCATGAGTCCATTACACTCTCTTTGCTTATGATATTAAGACCTATTGCATGGTTATTATGCAAATGCTCACAGTCAACTACTTGAAAATTTTCAGGAGTTTTATCAAGTATTTCTATGTAATAATCAGATATTCGATCTAAATCAGCTAAACAATCTAAACCATCGTTTGAAGTATAGGCATTACCCATTAAATCAGAATAAACTAAATTCCAGTTATCTATTCGCCATCCAATGTTTGCATCCCAATCCTGAGATTGAGCTGCGCCATCTTTGATACGAGTATTGTTAGCTATTCTTGGCTGAATATCAGTCGCCCATTCATTGAAAGCATTTACTGACATATCACGATTGTATTTAGCAGTATCCCATTCAGGATTATGCTCCTCTCGAACAGAACAATTTTTATTAGGGCATTCCTGTCCAGAGTATATTGTTTCCGTCCATGAAATCATCTGATTAAGTAAATCATCAAACGCCTGTTGCGTAAACTCAACTTCATATATCTGGGCAGTAGTACTATTTTCGTCATTTTTCTGCTTTTCAAGGTATACATATACAAGAGCTATCGCTTCTGCTTTTGGAAGCGAATTACTGAATTTAGTTTTGAGCTGATTTTTCTTACTATTTGTAGCCATGCTCGTCTGATACTCAGAACCATCATGACTACACTTCATATATACAAGGTCAGAATGCTTTAGATCGTCCGTTGAAAAATAGAGTGAGTCAATCATGGAATTAAAATCATTTTGCCTTGTTTCTGCTGCAATACGATAAAATTCTTCTGCTTCAGCATAAGCCGTAAGAATATCTTTATTAGCTCCAGCTGCCGTACCATAAGCTTTATTTGTAGTGCTTCCACTTGCAGCTCCACCACCTAACAAAATGATAATCGCCGGCATTATGATTAAGAAAACAAGAACAAACAGCAAAATCAAAGCCCAAAATATCGGATTTAAAAGAAGTGCAACAGTATGAATGACTATACTGCTTGCAACTTTAACTGTTCCAACAGCAAATTTTACTGTTTTCACAGGTGCTTTATACAGCACTCTGACACCACGAACCGCCTTTTTGCTTGTCTGATATGTCTTTTTTACTGTAGTATATCCGAGTTTTAAAGACTCAACGCCAGTATCAGTAGTATCATTAAAATTAGCACGTTTATTTAACGGATTCGCTTGTGCTGCAACATTTTTTGTAACCCGAAAAGAAGATTTCAATGTACCTTTTACGACTTTATAACTAAACTTTGCTGTTGTCCTTATAGGACGCGGTTTAAGACTATGTTTTATATAAGCTACGTTACTTGATTTTAAATGAATACTTTCACTTAATTCTTTCTCTTCTTTATCGAGCTTTTTATGACGAGATTTCAGAATTTTGAGTTCTTCTTTCTGCTGCTTCAATTCATTAAGTTCAGATTGGGATTTGTTTTCTATTGAAGAAAGTCTCTCAATAATTGCAGATTTTTCGTTAATTTTATCTTCAATATCGAGTATTTCTAACTCTACACTCTTTAATTGCTCCTTCAAATCGTTTACAGTATTAATTTCACCGAGAATTGCTTCTAAACGTGTCTGCCTTGATGTTACCGCTTTATAAAGGTCTGAACCTGCCTTCACAGATAATGTGACACCAGATTTTGCAAGCGAACCGGTTTGCTTTGCTAATTTAGCACCTTGATAGGCACTTTTAACTATTTCAGAACCTGTACTGTCCTGTTCCATGCTTCTCACCTCCGTTTCTCGTTGATACAAATATCAACCATATTATTTATACAGAGTTTTCTTCTCCAAATTTGGTTGTGATAATATTATAAATATTGGTATTTGTCGGAATTGTATTATCGAACGGTATAACGCCATATTCACCGGCATAGATTAAGCCACATCCAGGTCTTGAATTGGTAACATATTCCATTGTTTCGTTGGATATTTTTAAGAGGTGTGCGAGCTGCTCTCTGTCTGTGGCATTCTGTGCCAACATAACCACAAACTCAGTATTGGAAAGCATAGACCTCGCTTGCTCAGAACGCAACAGATCTTCTACGTTTTGAGTAATACCTGTAGGAACACCGCCCCATTTACGAGCACGTTTATATAACTCATAGAAGAATTGAGAAGATTGTTCTGATTTGAAAAGCAAATACATTTCGTCGATGTATATTCTTGTTCCTATTTTCCTTGTCTTGTTCTTGGCAACTCTATCCCAGATATTTTCAAG
>DBYI01000004.1:0-5019 GCA_002310115.1 Ruminococcus flavefaciens | reverse complement strand
TAAGTGTTATGCATTACATTGTCGATGATTGTTTTTTGAATAGGGGATATTTTTTCATTTCCCATAATTGTAGAGAAAAACGATAATAGGAAACTCAGTTTAGCCTTCAACGGATCGTATTCATTATCACCGGCATCAGGATTTTCTGTTAAATCAAGAGGATTTATGTGTGTCTGAGAATTCTCAGATATGTATATAACTTCACCTCCATGCTTTTCAGCAAGGGCAGTATACTCTCCTTCAGGATCAAGAATAATGATTTCTTCATCTGTCTGTAAAATTGAATAAATCATTTCAATTTTGGCTTGTACACCCTTACCTCCTCCGGGAACACCGAGGATAAAACCGTTAGGATTTTTTAAAGCTCTGCGATCAAAAAGAATGAGATTTTTTGTCACTTGATTTTGACCGTAGTACAAGCCACCTTCATGAAGCAACTCCTTTGAATTGAACGGCATGAAACCAGATGTTGCAGATGAAGAAAGAGTTCTTCTTATCTGGAGATTTTTTTCCTTATCAATCGAAGATGAATTACCCACAGGAAGAACGCTACAGAAAGCTTCTTCCTGTAATCCAGCACATCTCATAGGCACTAATTGATATTTACGAAGTACGATTTTCAGTGCATCTGTATTTTTTTCAAGCTCATCATACGTATCAGCTGTTATCATAATAATGATCTGTCCACGAAGCATTTTTTCGTTTCTTTCCTGTAAATCTGTAAGGAGAGTCTGTGCTGCTTCCATATCTCTTTGAAGCTGAGAACCTTCTATCGGATCAATGAAAGCACCTCGTGCTGCTTCGGACGATTTCCTTGTCTTGACAATAGCTTCCTGTTTCATATCAGTACTCTTTCTTTCCAGCAGCCTTATTGCTTCCGACTGCTCTACAAAGTCAAGATTTTCCGTGATTATCATTGTCTGATTTAGCTCTATAATACTCTTAAAAATTGTATCCATAATGGATGCTGGATATTTCTGAATAGCTATGCAACGAGCATATTTATCGTTGAAAAGGAAATAATCCTTTTTAAATTCCATGTACTCTGGACAGCAATGCTGCTTTTCAGCCTTTCTTGCAAACTCGTCACGGGAACATGGAATAATCTTACAATTAACGTCCCTCAGAATATCAGCTATAAGTCTTACACGCTCATTGGCGTTAAGCGGAATAATATCTGTACCCATACGATTAAGACAATTCACCATGTGCGCTTCTATATTGAAAAAACGAGTATTGGCAGCTTCAAAATTAACAGCTGTAACAGTCACCGTAAATAACTTTCTGCACTGTAATCCATTCTGTCCGTGAATTATCTTTTCCCTGAGTATATCGTTGAATTCATTCCTCTCATCGTCAAGTCCGTCTTGCTTATCTTTTAATAGGATTTTTTCTGTGAACTGCTCTATATTTATCGGAGAATTCAATAAAGAGATCTGCAAGCTTGCTGTATCATCAAATCCATTCAGTAACTCAATATACAAAGCCTGTAATTCTCCTTGCCTCTTTATAGGAACTGTAGAATAATTAATGTCAGGAACGAGATATGTTTTAGAATATAAATTGGCGGTTTGCTTTCCTACCTTAACACCTGTTTTGTTAAGCATAACATAATTACTTACAAAGCACTCATAAGGTAATGTCTGGATAGTAGTACGTTTTATCTTTCGCTTCTCTTTCTGAACCTTTTCTTTTTTCTTTGTTTTCTGCTGTGCTTCACGTTCTTTGTCACGTTCTTTGGCTGAACTCATTTCTTTATTTTTCTTCCCAAATATGTTCATATATGTTTCTTCACTCCTCCTGATCTATTTCATATTCACCGCTCTCTATAAGCTGCTGAACTATTTTTTCTTCCAGTAATTCTTCATGTAAAGCTTGTAAAAGGCTTCCGTCAGTATCCTCATATACTCTTTTCTGAGGTAAGAAATTGAAAGAAAGCCATGAAAGGAAATAATCCTCAAACTTCAACCCCTGAAAGGTGAAAAAGCCCCAAAGCACCCACGGAATAGTAGTTGCTATTACAAACCACGGAAGTATATCCGAAGAAATATGTCCTCGACCATACACACCTATCGGTAAAGCAGTTATAAAAGCTCCACCTATGGCTATAAGCTGACGAAGTGTCAGACCAGCTATTACTTTTGATTTATATCCTTGTATCTCTATTGGTATCTTTACTTCTAACATTGTTTCACCTCTCTGTATTTCTTATTACTTCAACCTTATGCTATACCGCATATTTTCTTAGACCATGTACCGGAACGCATAACGCCAAGTCCTAAAGCACATAGACAAATAAAATTCATGAGTGTTGCTGTACCGTTCTTTTTCATCCATTCAACTACAAATTGATTTGTAGCAACATATACGACAAACATCACGACTATGACAGCTACCTGAATTACAACTGATATATAGTTTTTCAGGAAGTTCTTAGCCACATCATGTGTTGTTTCAGATGCAAATGTCGCAAGAGGAAGCGGTGCAAGCAGTGTATATACGGCGAGTTCAAATACTCTACCGATAATAATTACAAATATAATGTAAGCAATTGCTTTCATTACAAGGAATATAGGTTTAAGCTTGACGTAAATTTCAAGCGTTGGAAAAAAATTGATTTTATTAGTCGGTGAGGGAAATGCTTCCGTAAATGTATCAACGTCACTAAAGACTTTTGCTGCTGGAAATGTAGCGTCAGGATAAAACATTTTTACAGCATCCTGTGATATATGATATGTATACGTATCATATACGTTGTCAGCACCTTTATCGTACCAATAGTCCCACCAACCTTTTGATAATTGCTTTATAAGACCTTGTTTAACGGTTGCTGTATAATCTGCCGCATTTCCGTCAGGCAGATAATGAATAGTCGTACTTGTTGCAGCATCGTTGAGTGAGTCAAAAAACGAGTAAATGTACCCAACAATTACATCTGCATTTTGAACGACTTGTTTGATAACAATTATTTTTATAAGAAATATAAGGATATTCTCCCATTTTGATGACCATTCAAAGTTTATCGTTTTTCTGAAAAAATCCACCATAAGAAGTAATGTAGCAGTAACAAGTGCAAGCGTTTTTGAAGCTTCTCTTATTCTTATGGCAAGTATTCCTTGCGAAGTCGACGGACGTAATGTATTTACGATTTCGTAAGGAGATGTCTTAGAAAACGTAAATGCTTTTGTTAAAATATGATTTGTATCATTGACATTCTCTGTTATTTCGGCATAAACGTCAGGAACGTAATATCCAAACATATCCGCATGAGCTATAAGCGGAGGGCAGAATATCATAAACAGTCCACATACGATAATAATCGTATATACGGTTCTGCGTAATTTCATTAATTGCTGATATTGAGGATAAGGTATTACACCGTGCATTATATCACTCCTTCTTATACAAATGTGCTGAGAATAGCAGATACAGCAACTACGACACCACCTGATGATATTGTTTTTAAAGCTATAACTTTTCTTCCGGCATCGTGATCTTTCATGGATAATCCAAGCATGGCGGCTCCCATAAACAATCCAAATGCTCCGACACGGCGTATCCATTTACCTACAAAGTTTAAAATGGATTTGAACTCCAAATTTGCGGCAGCTTCAGTATATGTCGTTGGAATATGGAAAACATTCAAATCAGATACAGCCGCTTTGATCATAAATCCCGATACCATAACAAGTATGGCTAACATCTGTTCTTTAGCATTATCATCTTTGATTGAAAGACCAAGCTTTACAGCACCGATAAAAGCCACAAGACCGCCACAACGAGCTATCCATGTTGCAAAAAAATCAATGCCGTTCTTAGCAAGCTCATTTGGTGTTCCCTCTGGTGGTGGTGGAAGTATCTCTAAGAAAAGAGCCATGAAATGTGATATTATTTCCATTATCACTTCCTCCTTAGAAGTATTCTGCCCTTGCTATTGCAAGGGCAGATATAATATTTTATCAGGTGAATAAGTCAAACTTATCAACAGCAAAGCAGATAGCCCAGACTACGAAGCCAGCCACCATTGTCTTTATACCATCTTCCTTCTGGTCTGCGTCGTTCTTTTTAAGTGCAAGTGCAAGCATGATACCGCCAAAGAATGCAACTGCTGCACCAATACGGCGTACCCAAGTGATAATGAAGTCCATTACACTTTCGTATGCACTATCAGCATCTGATGAACCTGATTTTCCAGTATGACCGCCACCAGCACCTGCACCTGCACCTGCATCTGCACCGCCACCGTCAGCTGGATTACCAAGCTGTACTATGGCATAATCGCCGTCATCTGCTAAAGCCTGTGCTATGTATACTTCTCCATTGTTTGCCTCAGCTGCAAATGCTGTAACAGGAAGTGCTGCCATAATAGCCATTGTAAAAACAGCCATAACCAGTGTTGTTATACGTACAAAAAACTTTTTCATAATATTATTCCTCCGTTTTTTAATTAAAAATCTCTGAATTCAACGTCAAAATCATAGTCGTCTTGTATCACATCGTCTGATACTGCATGATTTTCGGACGCCTTTATAATTGCTTTGTTTATATCGTCTGAGGTTAAATCCTCAATAGATGAAGCCACTTCATCGAGGACTTCAAAATCATATTGCCTATCTGTCGTATCATCGTTGCTACTTGTAGCAACTTCAATACTACCATCTGGATTTATAACATCGGGCGTGATCTGTTCCTGATCCTCATTTTCATATTCCTCCTTTCTCATTATCGGTTCTCCTAAGTCAAACCTTTCAATGTTAAGGTTGACCTTGTCGTATTCGACTTCATTGTCTGTCAACACTTCATCGCCATATATCCTTATTTTCTGACTCTCAAAGAGAGCAAGTGTATCAATATATGGTGATATAGGATTGTTTATATCAATTAATACCGTTTCGTGGATAGCTGTAAATTCAGGACTATCATCGTTGCTACTTGTAACAACGTCTTTTATCTCGTTGTTACTTATGTCAACGATTTTTTCATTTTCTCCTGTGCTTTGAACGTTGCTACTTGTAGCAA
>DBYI01000052.1 GCA_002310115.1 Ruminococcus flavefaciens | reverse complement strand
GTCAGGAAGTCCGAGAGATTTCTTGACTTTTTCTTCATCAAACCAATATATTATCTCATTACTGTCGGACATATCCTTTAATACTGCCATTACATCCTCAGGAATATTGTCACTTAAATAAGGCATTGGATCCATAAGGAAATTGTTTTGAGTATTATTTGTGGTATGAACATGAGATTTTTTGATACCCTTCATCTCAAACAGAGCTTGTATCTCTTCCACAGTCATACTGCGGATATCCTCGAAAGTATAGTCATTATCGGCATTTATTACGGATGTATCTGTCTCGGACGGCTGATCATTCTTTACGCTGTCACCGGAATAGACCTTTTTCATATACAGCGTGATCTCATTCTGTTCTGGGGAGGTAAAGCAGAATGGGGTCTGAGACTTTTCTTCATCAATTATATAACAATAGTTCCTGTTTTCAACATATGAATGCGCCCAATGATATACGATACTTATATAATTATTTAATATAGCGTCCTCAATGACAAATGGATTGCTTTCGTTTACATTCCATTCGTCAAGAGAGACACATCCACCGAAAAACGGGTCTGAAGGCATAATCATAGAAGAAGAATAGGCGTTGAATACAACATTCTTGCCTTCGGGATCGCTGAAAAGCTCATTTGTTTCCTCGTCAATAACTGTGACTTTGATATCTCCGTATTCGACCTTATCCTCTCTCGGGAGCTTATGTACATATACCGTTATATCGTTAACTTTCTCCTTGACCTGCCATAAAAATGCACTGGAATCTTTGGCATAGTCTATTGCATAATAATAATCGTCGTCCCTCATGTAGTATGTGTCGTTCACAATACTACCTGCAGTGTTTAACGGTACATTTTTCAATGTAAGCGGATTGCAGAGAGCCGCATCCCAATTAACGCTAAGGGCTGGAATACTGAACAGACTGTGCTCTGTGAAAAGTTCATTCGTTTCTTCATCAATGACAGTGATGTTGACTGTCCCACAGTTGTCGTTCTGCTTTATTGGCTCTTTCTTCATGTATATTGTAATATTATACGGTTCTTCACTTTTATCGTAAAAGAACTGCGAATATGTCGTTTTGTAGTCTATACTGTACTTATATCCGTCATACTCCCTCACTGCACAGTCTGAAACGACAACATAGCTTGCTTCCTTTAAAGCGTTCTTTACGGTAAAGGGATTGCTCTCCGAGGTGTTCCAACTCTCATCACAGGGAAGTATGCTGAACCCACAGTCCAAGTCAAAAAGCTCGTCTGTCTCCTCATCGATAACGGTCACTATCATGTCTCCGTACTCTCTTTGTATCCTCTTTGCCTCTGCACTGGGAACGCACATCATCGACAAAGCAAATACCGATGACATAATAAACGTCAGCATTCTTTTCCTCATAAAAACACTCCTTTATTTGCTTTTTTCTTTCCCTTCTCTATTTATTCTATTTTTTGATTTTATAATACAATGCATTTATTATAAAGTCAATAATTTATAAATATATTTTTTATTTTCTTCAGATTGCTTAATTGCATTAAGATTTTGCCGGACTTTTTCGACAGACTGATCCCACTCATTTGAGTAGGCCTTCGTTTCGCTATGAAACGTCTTCTTCATTGTAATCATAGTTTTTGAACATATAGTATTCATCGGTATTTTTGAGTCTTACTGCGACTGCTTTTTCTGGTGGTACATTCTTTATTTCGTAGATCTCCATTGTATCTATTAAGGTGAAACTATTGTCAACGTAGATATTCACCGAACTGCTGCGGATAAAGCTTCCTATACTGTTTACAGGTATACCTCTCTGTGTGACGCCTACAGTAGTTGAAGTTTCGGCTGTCTCTTTGTCATACCTTATATTATCAAGTCTCACACTCACAGGGCGTGAAAGAAACATTTCCTGCATACTTAAGGATACAGGACCTTCAGGCTGAGTAGATATTGCTTTTTCCGTTGTAGTAGTAATAGATACATTACAGGCACTGGTTGTGAAAAACGTAACCGGTACAACGCAGGCTGATGTTTTTAAAGTAGTAACAGGACTGTCGTTCAATGAAGTTGTTGTAGGATTCCAAGATTCGATACTCTCTTCTATATGTCCGTCTGTTGTGGTTATGATGATACTTTCCTCTGCGTCTGTCGTAATTTTTGAAGTCATCACATTTGTGGTGGCAATGGTATAAACGATGGTTTGTGTCCTTTTTTCAGAAGTCAGAGCATCAGTTCTTAAGGGTTCAGTGTAGCTGACAGCCGTAGTTTTTACGGCTAATGTCCCTATAGCTGAGCTTTTCACTGCAACAGCCGTTGTTTCTGTGGCTTTTACGGTGGTTTTTGAAGTTGATATTGCATTTGTTGTCTTAGCAGAGGTTGTATTTTCGGTAGCTGTTTCAGCAGCGGTAGTGGAAGTAGTTATAAAGATATCAACGTCCTTGAAGTTGTTGTTTAACTTTAATGACGGAAACAGCTTCCACGCACCTATGCAGACTATAAGTACAGCACACATTCCCGATGCCGCATAGGTAATATGACGTATTTTAGCGGCTTTTTTCCGACGCTGTTCCAATATCTTATCGCCGTTCTCAAATATTCTGTCGGCGATCTTCAGGGTCATTTTGTCATATTCCCTCATATCTGAAGCCCTCCTTTTCCAAAATATTCCGCAAAGACTCCTTCGAACGATAGAGAAGATTTCTTATTTGTCTCTCTGATTTCCCCATTATCTTAGCCGTTTCAGTGTTGCTGAAATTCTCGAAATATATAAGATACAGTATCTGCCTGTAATCATCGTTCAGCTTTTCCAACGCTCTCAGGAGATGTTTCTTCTCCTCGTTTTTGATATAATTCCGTTCTATATCCTCTTTGTCAGCAAGGTCGTAAAAGTCATCAACAGGTACTTTTTCAAGCTTTGATGCTTTTCGGAGATGATCTATAGCTGTATTTCTTCCTATAGAATAGAGCCATGATCTGAACGATGACTTACCGGAGAATTTAGGTTTATCCACATAGAGCTTCAACAGAGTTTCCTCTGCAATTTCCTCAGCAAG
>DBYI01000048.1 GCA_002310115.1 Ruminococcus flavefaciens | reverse complement strand
GCTTCACTCTCGTCGGTTGCAAAGCTGCCATTCAGACACGCACAGGACGGTATCTCCAATACCTTCTCAATCGTTCCTAACGCTCTCGGCAAGGACATGGAGGTATTCGCAGGAGATCTTGATCTCGACAAGCTCAGAGGAGAATGATATGACAGCTCCCGAAGATAAAAACTCCCCTGCGGAGCTTGCTGACCTCATTGATCAGCTCATGGCACAGGGAAGCGGTCATGTGAATATAATCGGAAACGGGGCTGATCTGAAAGTGAACACCGTGAAAAGCACGGATATATGCGGCACAAAGGGCGCCTGCTGTCAGCCCACCGAGAATGCCATTGATGAAGAAGAATAAATCAATTCATAATGCAGAATGCATAATTCGTAATTATTATTCATCGCCGTAAGGCGATACCGCAATTATGCATTATGAATTAAGAATTATGAATTATAAAAAAGGAGGATTTTTATGGATAACCAGAAACAGGTAGACAACCTCATTGAATTGCTTGACGGCTATGTTGAAAAAGGCGGTCACCACCTCAACGTAAACGTTTTCACACGTGAAACTCTCCTTGACGCGCAGGCTCACCCTGAGAAGTATCCGCAGCTCACTGTAAGAGTTTCGGGCTACGCAGTTAACTTCGTAAAGCTGACAAAGGAGCAGCAGGACGACGTTATCTCGCGTACTTTCCATTCACATCTCTGATAAGCAATTTTCCCAACGGAGGTAAATATGAAAAAGAAGAATTATGAAATAGTTGACAGCACGGAAAAGCTTGAAAAAGCCATAGAAAAAGTCAGACAGGCTCAGAAGAAGTTTGCGGGATTCACTCAGGAACAGGTGGATAAAATATTCCTTGCGGCTGCGACTGCTGCGAATAAAAATAGGATACCTCTTGCAAAGCTGGCAGTCGAAGAAACGGGAATGGGAATTGTTGAGGATAAGGTGATAAAAAATCATTACGCCTCAGAGTATATCTACAATGCCTATCGAAACGTAAAGACCTGCGGTATTATTGAAGAGGACAAGGCAGCAGGCGTTACAAAAATTGCCGAACCTATCGGCGTTATTGCTGCTGTTATCCCTACAACAAACCCGACCTCTACTGCTATATTCAAATCCCTTATCGCCTTAAAGACCCGCAACGGAATTATCATCAGTCCTCATCCGAGAGCAAAGATATCGACTATAGAAGCTGCAAGGATAGTACTTGAGGCAGCAGTTGCGGCAGGAGCTCCCGAGGATATAATAGCGTGGATAGATGTTCCGAGCCTTGAAATGACAAATCTTGTTATGGCAGAGGCTGATATTATCCTTGCAACAGGCGGTCCCGGAATGGTAAAGGCAGCTTATTCCAGCGGAAAGCCTGCTGTGGGCGTCGGTGCGGGAAATACTCCTGCTATAATTGACGAATCCGCAGATATCATTCTTGCGGTAAACTCAATAATCCACTCAAAAACTTTCGATAACGGCATGATATGTGCTTCGGAGCAGTCAACTATCGTGCACAAAAATATCTACAGCAGGGTCAAGGCTGAATTTGCCGCAAGGGGCTGCTACTTCCTGTCAAAAGAAGAAAAGGAAAAAGTGGGAAAGACTATCCTTATAAACGGAGCTCTCAATGCAAAGATAGTTGGTAAGAGCGCTTGCAAAATTGCGGAACTGGCAGGTATAACCGTTCCCAATGGCACAAAAATTCTCATTGGTGAGACCGACAGCACAGAGCTTTCAGAGGAGTTCGCACACGAAAAGCTCTCCCCTGTCCTTGCAATGTACAAGGCAGAGGATATCCATGACGCATTCAGCAAGGCTGAAAAGCTCATAGCCGACGGCGGATACGGTCACACATCATCAATATATCTTGATACTATCACTCAGCAGGATAAGCTTGCAGAATTCCGCAGCCGAATGAAGACCTGTCGTATACTTGTGAACACCCCATCATCACAAGGGGGTATAGGCGACATCTACAATTTCAGACTCACTCCGTCCCTTACCCTCGGGTGCGGCTCATGGGGCGGAAATTCCGTAAGCGAAAATGTCGGGGTAAAGCATTTGCTGAATATAAAAACTGTTGCCGAAAGGAGAGAGAATATGCTTTGGTTCAGAGCTCCCGAAAAGATATACATGAAGCGCGGCTGCCTGCCCACTGCACTTGATGAATTGAAAAGCGTTATGGGCAAGAAACGTGCCTTTATCGTTACGGATAAGTTCCTCTATGAAAACGGCTTCACAAAACCTATTACCGATAAGCTGGACGAGCTTGGCATACAGCATTCTTCCTTCTTTGACGTTGCTCCCGATCCAACACTTGCCTGCGCCAAGGAAGGTGCGGCACAGATATCGGTATTCAAGCCCGACGTAATCATCGCTGTTGGCGGCGGCTCTGCAATGGATGCTGCTAAAATTATGTGGGTGCTTTACGAACACCCCGAAGCAGACTTCGCCGACATGGCAATGCGCTTCATGGATATACGAAAGAGAGTTTACACCTTCCCGAAAATGGGGGAGAAGGCTTATTTTGTGGCTATACCCACCTCTGCGGGAACAGGCTCGGAGGTGACGCCCTTCGCAGTTATCACCGACGAGAGTACAGGAGTAAAATATCCTCTTGCAGACTATGAGCTACTGCCGAATATGGCTGTCATCGACACCGATCTCCACATGAGCGCTCCAAAGGGACTTACCTCCGCTTCGGGTATCGATGCAGTTACTCATGCTCTTGAAGCATACGCCTCGGTAATGGCAACAGACTTCACAGACGGACTTGCACTTAAAGCTCTGAAAATCATATTCGAGTATCTCCCACGCGCTTATGACAACGGTCCCAATGATCCGGAGGCAAGGGAGAAAATGGCTAATGCCGCAACAATGGCAGGTATGGCTTTTGCAAATGCATTTCTCGGAGTGAGCCATTCCCTCGCACACAAGCTGGGAGCATATCACCACATTCCTCACGGTATCGCTAATGCACTGGTCATCGAAGATGTACTGCGGTTCAATGCTGCGGAAACTCCTGCAAAAATGGGAACATTCCCTCAGTACGATCACCCTCATACACTTGAACGCTATGCAGAGGTCGCAGACTATCTCGGACTTGGTGGAAAAACTCCCAGGGACAAGCTCAAAAAGCTCATCACTGCAATAAGAGAGCTTCGCCATAAGATAGGCATTAAGGATACTATTGCGGATTACGGCGTATCGGAAAAAGCCTTCATGGAAACTCTCGATGAGATGACTGAAAACGCCTTTGACGATCAGTGCACAGGTGCAAATCCCCGTTATCCCCTTCTCAGCGAGATAAAGCAGATATACCTCAACGCTTATTACGGCAGAACATTCACTGAAAAAGAATACCCGAAAGCTTGAAAGGAGACTATGCCATGAAACTTGATAATTGTATCTCAGAAAGAATAAACAAGAAGATATTCCGTGACGGAAACAAGTGCATAAAGCTCTTTGACGAGATCTATTCTAAGGCTGACGTTCTCAACGAAGCTCTCAACCATGCAAGAGTTGAAGAAACAGGACTTAATGTTCCCGAGCTTTACGAGGTCACACGTATAGACGGAAAGTGGGCTATCGTTTCGCAGTTCATTGAGGGCGAAAGACTATCCGACCTTATTGCGGCAAATCCTAAAAAATACAATGAATATATGGAGCAGTTCGTTGAGATACAGCTTGATATACAGTCGAAAAATTGTCCTCTTTTAAGCCGCCTCAAGGACAAAATGAACCGCAAGATAGACCTGACGGAGCTTGATGAAACTACAAAATACGACCTCCATACACGTCTTGACGGCATGAAGAAGCACAACAAGCTCTGCCACGGCGATTATACTCCCTCAAACATCATCATCACTCCCGATAATACACCGTATATACTGGATTGGGCTCACGCTACTCAGGGCAATGCCTCAGCCGACGCAGCGAGGACATATCTCACATTCTGCCTTGAGGGCAATATTGCAGGCGCAGACAAATACCTTGAGCTTTTCTGCAAAAAAAGCAATACCGCAAAGAAGTATGTGCAGTCGTGGATGCCCATAGTGGCAGCATCTCAGTCTGTCAAGAAAAAGGACAAGGAAAAAGACATTCTCCTGTCATGGGTGAATGTGGTCGATTATGAATAATAGTACAAAAAAGTACATTGCTCTGAGCTTTAATGCAGTGCTGTCGGGTATTATGATAGGCGTTGGCGGTACAGTTTATCTGCTGTGTGAGAATAAAATAGCAGGCAGCTTTCTTTTCAGCTTCGGACTGTTCACCATAGTACAGAGAGGATTTGCTCTTTACACAGGAAAAGTCGGGTATATCCCCGAAAACTCTCCCGTTTATATCATTGAGACCCTCATTACGCTTATCGGTAATATTGCAGGCACTGCATTAACAGCGGTCGTGCTTCGGTATACGCGCTTTTCTCAGACAATTCATGAAAAAGCCGAGATGTGCATGACTGCCAAAACAAGCGACAGCATTGCAAGTCAGCTTATTCTCGGTGCTTTCTGCGGAATGCTCATGTATCTTGCAGTTGATAACGCTAAGGAAAGCAGAAAAAAGAATGCGGATATGTCATTTGTATTCGGTATATGCATACCTGTTATGATATTCATAATATGCGGCTTCAATCATTCTATCGCTGACGCATTCTATATGTTCTCGGCAGGAACATTCCCGAAGGATATACCTTACATACTGACAGCTGCGGCAGGCAATGCAGCAGGCGGTATGATGATACCGCTTATAAAAAAGATAACTCCAATTTAATACACCCAAACATACAAAAAGCAAGGCAGGGATTTTTCTCTGCCTTGCTTTTTTGTATTTATTCTTCCCTGCGGCGTACTTTCATACTGCCTTTAATGCAAAGTATTCCAAGTCCGATCATCATAAACGCACCAAGAATACTAAACAGCCTGTACATTGAATTAATGCCCGTCTGCGGCAGATCAACAACTTCGTTTGCTGAATTTACGCCCTTTCCTGTTTTAGGATCAACAGTGTATTTATCAAGCACATTGCCCTTGCTGTCAGTGATAGTTATCTCACAGTCACCGTCAGCAGTGCGCTTTATCGAAGCACTTGTATCAGTGACTTTATTTTTGCTCTGATAATCATTAACTGCCCAACTGCAAAGCATCTCGTCTGATTCTATATTATCCTTATCATCATCAGCTTCAACAACATTTTCAGAAGCAAATTCAGGCGCTTTATCACCCTTGCTCCAGCTGTTGAGGTCTGTTCCGTCATTTGTATAGAATAGGAGATGCGAGAGACCCTCCTTGTTATTTGACATCATATCGTCAAGATATGCACTTACATCTTCAAGTATCTTCGGCATATTTTCTTTATTCGCGTTCAGAGCTTCTGTAAACTCAACAGAAGCCATTTCTGCGGCAGTTTTTGATGATGTTTTCAACTCTCCGCCGACTACTGTACCCGAAGCTGTCTTTTCGGTGATCTCCTTGCCTGCTGCCTTATAAACTGCGCTTCCGTTGTAATAGCACTCGTAATCCAGAGAGATACCTGCATTTCGTCCGTTTATCCCGCCAACATCTACAGTTGTGATAAGTGATTCCACGTTGCCGTATGTGTAGCAGCTGATATTAGTACCGCCCGACATACCTGTTAATCCACCGACCATCGCCTTGTTGTTGCTCTCTGCATTTGCAGTTATATTTCCGAGAGTATAGCAGTTCACCTGTGCAGAGCGGTTTGTCATTCCTGCAAGTCCGCCTGCGTATACGGAAGAAGTTCCAGTAGCAGCGTTTATCTCAACATTTGTACAACAGTCAGTGATAGTGCCGCGGAGCGTGCTTCCCACAAGTCCGCCGATTCTTGCAAAGGACTCTCTTGTTTTAGCGTTTATATTTCCCTCAGCGGAGCAATTATCGATAACAAATCCGTTCTGAGCCCATGCGATAAGTCCGCCAACATTCGCTTCGTAGCGTGAGTCAACATTGATAGAAATATCCTTTAGCTTTATATTTCTGATAGTAACAAGCTTTTCATCAGCTTCGGGAGTAAGATTTGTGTCGTGTTCACCTGCTGCCAGACCGAACAGTCCCGAAAGATATATATCGGCAGGAGCTTCCTTGCTTCCGATGGTAAGACCTGATATAGTATGATCTCTGCCGTCAAAGCTTCCTCTGAACGGATATACGGAAACAGTCTCCTTCTGTCCGTTTATCTCTGCCTGTATAGCGTGACCGATAGGCAGCCACTCACCGTCTTTAAGGGTGATATCGCTGTCAAGAGCGAACCAGATACCCTTCCAGTCAACAACATCATTCATAGCCTCAGCCACATAACGGAGCTGCGCTTCTGTTCTGATAAGATACGGTTCTTCCTCAGTACCCTTACCGCCTGCAAATTTGGTAGTGTCGGCTGCTGCGTATGTTGTTTTGTCATTGTACGCAGATTTGTCCTTGGCTGTTTTCAGCGCCTCGTCATAAGCCTCACCGCTTGTTGAACCGTCAGATGAGACTGCCTTTGTTACTTCGCCGTTTACAACTGTGATGGTAACTACAGCCTTTTTATCTTTATCACGTCCGTACCATGTACCGTCGTGAAGCTTTGCTTCTTCTTTCTTGACTATCTCAGCTTCGGGCTGTACGTAAGAAGCTTCTGCGTACTCGTCTGCAAATGTGACCTCACTGTCGTATTTCCATGTTTTAAGCGAGCTGTTCGTTAATCCGAACTGTGTGAGCTCCACAGGGAATTCCTTGAAGTTGGCATTAAGCTTTTCTGCGAGCTTGCTGTTATCCTTTGAGGTATAAGCCTCGTTATTGTACACAACACCGCCTGTATACGCCATACCCTCATCGCTTACGCCAGATGATACTCTCGTACCGACAGCCGCAACGGGGTCAACAGTTTTTTCGCCTATCTTCATTGAAGCTTCATCGTTGTAATAGCAGTCGTATGTGTGTCCGATACCTGTTATCCAGCCTGACACAGCACCTGTGTAAATCGAATAATCGTTTGTTTCATGCTGACCTGCACCGTAGCAGTTCACAAGATATCCTGCATTTACAGCAACAAGCGAGCTGATAACTGCCATGCCCTCATCTTCGCGGTTGCCGCTGCCGTAAACGTTTCCGAGGGAGTAGCTGTTTGCAACAAGTCCTCTGTTCACAAGTGCAGCCAAACCGCCTGTTTCACCGAATGCGCTGCCCTTGGTTACTGTGCAGTATGCATCAACATTGGACTTGCAGTTTATGACAGCGCCCTTGTAAACGTATGCGGCAATTCCGCCCACAAAATTATTGCCCTTATCGGAGGTCAATTTGATACTTCCGTCCACTGTGCAGCTGTCAATGACCGCGCCTTTGTAATCTTCGCTGTCGGAGTTCATAAAAGCTGCTATACCTCCTGCATATGCGCTTGCATTGTATGAGGCGTTTATAAGCACATTTGTGAGCTTGACATTTTTTACAGCAGCATCAGTCCCGAGTACACTGAAAAAGCCGATGTAGTTTTTATCCTGTACAAGCTCCTTTGCTTTCTCCGCACTTCCAACAGTCATACCCGATACAGTATGTCCCTTTCCGTCAAAGCTTCCGTTGAAGACATAGTCGCTGTCGCCGATAGGAGCCCACTCCTTATCGGATATGTCTATATCGCTCATAAGCTCGATGAATACGCCCGAATAGTCGATATGCTCTGAGAGTGAAGAAGCAAATGCACGAAGCTGGTCTGCTGTTTTAAGCATATACGGATCCTCTGAGGTACCTTTTCCTGATTCAAATATTGAAGCGTCAATTACATCGTTTATGAACACTTCATCTGAAAGTGTTATTTTTCCTTCGTCCGAGAGTTTCCAGAGCCTTAATTCTGCTGCAGTATTCTCATTTGCAAGGATTTTAGAAATATCATAGAGATTTTCATTGAGCTTGTCTGCAAATCCACTGCTGTTTATTTCTGCGGCCTTTTCAGCTGCAAATGTACCATCTGCGTTCATAGAACCTGCGCCGTGGGATACTGCCCCAACAGAAGTTTCTGCACCGGCTTCATCAATATAGTGCAGCTCGGCGCTGTCTGCATAATAATCATATTTTCCCGAAGCCGCAGGCATAAGCGCTCCGTTGATAATGCCTGCACAATTTGAAGCATCTGACTGCGCTATAGTACCGACTGTCACATTGCCTGCCGAGAAGCAGTTGTACTGCTCAGAAGTCATCATACCTGCAACTCCGCCTGCATACAGCGACATACCGCTTGATGTCAGCACCTTTACATTGCCTGTGTTTGCGCAGTTTACGATGTATGTGTCGTTGCCTGCCATTGAAACTATTCCTGCGCCGTATGCGATCTTGGTATCTGATGAGGAATAGATACTTGTTTCGGATATACAGTTTGAAACAGTGGCGTTTCCTGCCATTCTGCCCACAACACCGCCTGTCATGACCATAGCTTCATTGGTTTTTGCGGATACAGAGCCGCTGACACTACAGCTGTCTATTACCGCATGACCGTCTGTCTTTGAAACTGCTTTGCTTGTGATATCGCCTGCGATACCGCCTGCTCTTATGACCTTTGTGCCCGAAACATTGATATCTGCATCTTCAAGCCTGATACCAGAGACCTTTGCCGTACTCAGAAGCGTTGAGAATAATCCCACATTTGTTTCATCAGTATAGGCTGTTTCATCATTTGTTTTGATATTCAGACCTTTAATGACATTTCCTCTGCCGTCGAAATCTCCTGCAAATATCTTATCAAGATTCTTGCTTGCAGCTCCCTCAGCACCTATGGGGTTCCAGTTCCTAATACCCGACAGGTCAATGTCCGCGTCAAGGACTACGTACTTTCCGAGATAGTTTTCACCGCTGTCAACACTTTCTGCAAATTCCGCAAGCTGAGAAGCTGTTTTTATAACAAAGGGATCATTTACACTGCCTGAGCCGTCCTCAAAGCAATCGGGGGCACTGCTTCTGGCAAGGGCGTTATTAACGGCATTTATTATGCCTTCACTGCTGTATGTTGCACCGCTTACAGCGTCGATCCCCTCAGTACCGTTTGCAGCTATTATCTCAGGTATCACCGCTTCAGCCCTTTCCCAATATGAGGGCGTATCTTTTTGCTCTGTAACGTCTATGGCAGCTATAGAACCGTCTGTAACAGTTACGGAAACTGTGATATCGTCGAGAAATCCGCTTGCTGTTCCTGTATACGTTCCGTCTTTATAAGAAGAAGCCGCACTGGCTGCAGCAGCAACATGAAAAGAATTAGTCAGAAGTGCTGTTGATAATACAGCGCATAATATCCTTTTCTTTCGTAGTTTGTTCTTGTTCATTTTTTGACCTCACTTTACTGTATATTGATAATAAATTAACAGCTTGCCTTATAATATGCTGTTAGCATTTACTAACATAATAAGTATAGCACTATTTGTAATTCATGTCAATACATTTTTCGTTTTTCATCGCAAAAAGCAACAGATCAAATTATACCTCATGCACCGGTGCTGTCATTTATTGTCTATAATATTGCAAGTATTTTTATGTAAAATCATAAAACAGGCTTTTCGGAAAGCCTGTTTTGTATGCTTATATCTTAAGTCATAAGTATATCGGTGGTCAAGTCGCGGTTTATTACTGCTATGTTATCAGCTTCATTTCTTTGCAATAACCGTTATCCACGGTTTTGAGGTATGGTGAACTGAGCGTACTTCTGAAAATCCTGCCGCTTTCAGTGCCGCCATGATATCAGCGGGCGTATAGCAATGCATACCGTCAATGATAGCTTCAAATTTTTTGCTCGTCTTATCTGTACCGTCGGACTCATTGCATATCATAAAGTAGCCGCCGTCTTTCAGAATTTTAGCCACCTGCGAAAAGCACTTTTCAAGTCCTGGCCAGAAATAGATCGTTTCAAAAGCAGTCACAAGCTCGAAGCTGTCAGCTTCGAGGGGCAGTTTCGATACATCGCCTTGTATTACCCTGCACCTGCCTGCGTCTATCATAGCCTGATTGTATTCCTTTGCCTTTTGAACGGAAAGCGCGGAATAATCCATTGCGGTAACAACTGCCTGCAGATATTTTTTCAGCAGTTCACCTGCATTTCTGCCTGCACCGCAGCCGAGATCAGCAACCTGTTTCGGTGACAGCTTCGGGAGATGCTCAAATCCCCAATCCGCCAGCTTTGCGTGTCCCGAATTCATACCCGAAAGCATCATCTTGCCGAGTGTACCTTCGGGCTTTCTTGTCTGACTAAAAAAGTTCTTCATAAGTCCCATATTCATCATTCTCCTTAAAAATTATTCAGTGCAGCACTCTACCCATTTGATGATAGAATCCAGTACCAGCTTTGAATTGCCGACATTGCAGTGTGCTCCTGCATTCTGCTTGTCCGTCAACAGTCTTAATGTTAAGGAACGGGCATTTTGCAGCATATCATATTCCTCATGGAACAGGTAAGGCATGATAAAATGATCCTTGTTCGCACCGATGATAAGTACGTCCTGATCTATTCTGTCAGCAATGCCTTTCAGCGTGAATCTGCGTATCTTCTTTACATACTCACAGGGCGTTTTTGCATCATAAGCGTACATTCCGTGGAGAAGATTCCATTTGATGATCTCCTCCTTTTCCATCATCTTTGTATACAGCTTATTCAGCGGTGCATCAAGTCCCCTGCGGAACATAAAGTCTATGGTTTTCCGCATGGGCTTAGGATGATCGCATATAATAACATCGAAGAAATCGGGGAATATCGACCAGCCAACCACTCGCTTGATACGCTTGTCAAATGCTGCTGCACGGGGAGCAAGGTATCCGCCGAGAGATGCACCGACTATCGTTACATCATTCAGCTTGAAGTAATTCAACACAGCTTTTGTCGGCTTCTCCCATTTATGCGTGAATTTCATTTCCTGCAAGCGTAGAACGCCGCCCTGTCCCGGTCCTTCATACAGATATACGTCAAAACCGTTCTCTGCAAGATACAGCATAGGAAAAAAAAGCTCCTCAAAATAGCTGTCGTTTCCGCCGTGAAGCAGCAGCGCACCTTTTCTTTTCCCCTTTGCTTTTGTCACCATAACAGGCAGATAGCCGCCGCAGTACGGAACTTTATGCCGCTCAACGATACCTTTGTCAAAATATTCGCTGTAATAATCATAAAACAGTTCACAGGCTTCATTGTAACGCTGCTTTTTCTTCGGATCTGTATCATATATGAAAAACTCCGACATACGAAGATATGCGATCTCGTTGGCAGTTCTGCCTTCGGCGTGTGCTTTTTCGGCAAGCTGTTCCATTGCACTTACCCAATCAGAACTTGTCTTTATGATTTGTGATACAGCAGCAACCTCGTCAGCATCACCGCCGTCCCACATAATGACACGATTGAGCTGAAAATTGAAATTCGCATCGCTGTTCAGCTCGTATGTACCTGTTTTGAACTCTATTTTCTGAGATATACCATATTTTTCCATTTATTTTGCTCCTTCATCATGTCAGATTCAGAATCCCGATCAGTCCGAACATAGCAAGCCCCAAACTCGGCATTATAATTCCGGGCAGATCCTGAAATTTCACAGGATCAATCTTTCGACAGGTCACACCGAAGATCAGAAAAACAATCGGATTCAGCAATACACATATTTTCGGAACATCGAGTGCTCCGTTGAGTATTGCTATTATAACGGTGGCTGTCGGTATCATCAGCGTGATATATCCTGCGAAAAATGTTGGTGTGATCTGCTTGTACAGTTTTTCGAGTATATCATCTGCTATCTGTAGGTCGCCGTGTATCATTGCTCCTTTGTAGATAAGTGCCTGAATGCAGACAAAGGAATGAATAAAAATGCCAGCAATAGATCCGAAATATCCGCATCCGAGTGTCAGATAACCGAGAAGAGAATGCGTTTCTGCAATCTGCATTCCGATAGAATAAAAACCAAGTCCAACAAAGGCATCTCCTATCAGAGCAAGTGCAATAGACAGTCCGAACCTCCAATCAGCCATTTTCAGCCAGTTACTGTCAATATTTTTAGACGTGCCGAGTTTTTGATTTCTTTTGCCTTTCAGGTCGAACAGAACATCTCCCACACAGCAAAGTAAACCGCCGAGCAGTCCTAATATTGAAAACACTAAATACATATTTCGTTCCTTTCTTTATAAGTGTTATTGAAATAATGTGCATATCCACGCCACAAGTGCAGAAGCGGCAGGAAAAATAACAAACAGCTTCAATAGCTGGCTTTTGATGTTGTATCCGTATTTTCTACCCGAATATACGCTCTTGACCTCTGGGTAATAAAACTGAAAAAACTGATATTTCATCAGAAGAAAATAATCAAAGCAGATCATGTCGTATATTTTGTAAATGGTGAATATGGAAACAAAGCGCAGGAAGAACTGTAAAAACGTAAAGTTACTTCTGAAACCGTCCCAAATTGATATTACGCCTACGCCAGCTATCATTAGTATGCTGAATATCATCAGGGTCTGGCCTATTGCTCTCGCACCGTAGAATAATTCATGTTCTCTCGGCAGAATAGCTTCCTGTGCTTCCTTTGGTGCGGACGAGAAGAATTCTTTCTTCTGGATAAATGCTACTGCTGATAAAAGCATAAGTGTTATCGCCGCACAAAACACTATTGCAAGGAAAATCGTTAAAAGCATATTATTCGTCCTCGATTTTCAAGCTTTGCTTTTTCTGATAACGGCGTGCAGACGATAGGAAGCTCTCTTTTCAAAAGACTCCAAATGAAGGCCTGCATTATCACACATTTTTTTGATGTCATCTCTGCCATAAATCCGAACATCGCCCTTACCTGTCAGGTTCACAAGCTTTACACCTATGTGATTAAACAGCCAGCGTTTAACTGACGGCTCAACTGTAACATCACGCAGAATGAATCTGCCATTCGGACGGAGTACACGGTAAACACTATTGAAAAAGTCCTGTGGATTCGGGTAATGATGAAAGCTCTCGGAGCATATCACTGCGTCAAAGGAATTTTCAGCAAAAGGAAGGTTCTCACAGTCACCGACTACCAACTCAACATTTTCCATTTTCTTTGCTTTTGCGACCTCGATCATTTTTGGAGTAAGGTCAATGCCTGTATAGTGCTTGTCGGGGTATTTTTCATGCAGCAGCGTCAGCATGGGTGCTGTTCCGCAGCCGCAGTCCAGCAGGTCGGTGAACGATTCTTTCTCCAATTCTGCGAGTATATCAGGATAATCCTTCTTGCACATATTATATATTCCTGCCTGATCTGATTCGTATACCTCAGCAGCTTTTGTAAATTCCTTAACGGATAAGTTTTTGTATTCTGTACTTGTCATATTACTAATTCCTTTCAGTTTCGTTTCCATGGAATACACCTATTGACACGCTTACAGTAATCCTCATATTCACGTCCGTAAAGATCGCGCAGCCATTTTTCCTCTGTATTTTTCAGCACTACAGTCATAATGCACCAGTTAATTAAAATAACGGGAATCAGAAATACATTGTGCCAAATCAGGCTGATTCCTGAGATAAATATCCACCAGCCGCTGTACATGGGATTTCTTACCCAAGCGTAAATACCATTTTTTTTAAGCCGATTTTCCTTGATATTCTCGTCCATGTCCGAACGTACTGCGCCGATAAACCAGATAATAATCCCTGGTATCGACAGAATAGTTCCGACAACACGCAGCAGCATAGCGGTAAAGCCGCTTAATGTGCCGAGTTTGCACACATAATAAATTAATACGATAGCAATAGCGGTAACAACAGCCATTCCTGTTACAAGAAACGGTCCGATTCCAAAAATCGGCAAATGTTCTTTATTCTTCATCATATCGCCTTACCTCCATATCAATAAACGAAGTATCCCATAGTCAATCCATGAAAACAGCACTGCCATGATAGTGGTATATACGCAGCCTATCAGAAATCCCTTGAAGTGAAAGAGATAGTCCTTATATCCCTTGCAGCCTTCTGTTCCTCTTATTACTACCCATTTCGGCGTGATCGTGCATACGATAAGCCAGTCCATAACGAGCAGATCAACAACATTCCATGTCATAGCGACTATAAACAGATATATATGTACCTGTACGAAAGAAGCCTGTTCGCTGTAAAATCTCATCAATCCGAATATAAGCAGTATAACAAATATGATAAAACCGCCGACTGCACCGAATCGTCTGGCTGCTTTTTCCTGTTCTTTTGAAGGTTTATCTATTGCTGCCGCAGCCTGGATATCCTCTGGATAATCATGAAGCATGGAAAACGGATAGTATTTCAGTATCAGAAATACATAAACGCTCCACATGACCGACCATATAAGACCGCATATCAACGCATTAATCACCATGATCTACTTCTTTCCAATCAGCAGCGACGAGCCGCTCAGACCAAGAACTTTAGCTTCGCCCTTTGTCATGAACATACCGTTTGTTGTGTCGATAAGCTCTGCGACCTCATAGCCTTCAGCATACAGCTCGCTGATAAACTGCTGCATATCGCCGTACCGAGCCTTTGACATAATATCATGGATAGCAAATGTACCGCCTTTTTTCAGTACACGCAATGTTTCTCGCAAAAGCTCCTGTTTATTCACACCTGCAATGTTATGATAAACATAGTTACTTGTAACTGCGTCGAAATACTCATCGGGATAATCCAGCTTGCAGGCGTCGCCTTGATGAAACTCAGTATTATTAACGCCCTCTGCATCGGAGTTGTCCTCGCAGAGCTGCTGACTGAATGAAGCATACTCCATGCCCCAGCGGTCAATACCGATCATTCGTCCCTGCGGATTACGCTTTGCACAAGCGATAGTCAACGCACCGCTTCCGCAGCCTACATCAAGACCTATCCCACCTTCGGGTAGTGTGATGTATCCCGCAGTTCCCTCAACTATCTCTTTTGAAAGCTGACGCTTGCCGTCATAAGAGAATTTGCTGTGAGCATAGATGCTCCATGCAGTCATCGCACCGCATACAAGCGTACCAGCACCTGCTGTTCCAACAAGCGCCTTTTTCAGCTTCGGATCAATCTTTGCACACATCAGTGCTGCCGTTCCTGCACCGAGAATCGCTGTTCCAGCGGTAAGCACAGTTATCATTCCATTCGGCACCCAGTTCTTATAATTCGCACTCATTGATTCCACTCCTTTATTATCTGTCAAATTTGAACAGCTTTTTAGTTATATTATAAATTATCAATGCAACTGCTATTCCAATGATAATAACGATTGGAAATGACCATTCAGGGCTGCAATTCATAAGTGTTTCCGCATAACCGCTCGGCATTTCCTCAACCGCACACTCGTAAGTATAATCACGATTGAACCATATCTGTCCGTAATATCCGAATGTTGAAAAGGACATTATCACAGCAGCGATCATATTTCCTTTTTCGTTATATTCATATGCAATACGGATCAGCTCCGAAAGAACAGCAATGACAATAACAGGCACACAATGCCACAGATTCGCGTCACGCATTGCAAAGAAAGTTATAAGCATTCCGAGTGACAGACAAACAGCAGCTCCAAACGCTTTTATGCGTTCGAATGCTTTCGCTGCTACGCCTGTTACAAGTAATCCTGCTGTTATCTGATAGCACACGAAAAGAAACGGGTGTATCGAACCCAGTACGCAGACAATTACAGACGCTATCACATACAGTGCAGCATACAACAGCATCCACAGTGCGTTTTTCTTACTCCAAGAATGTTTTCTCATAATTATTTCTCCCTTTTATAATACTTTTGTATCAGCCCCATTATCTCCTCAAATGCAGGCTTACAGCCAGGAATAAAGTATTGCAAGGCATAGCAGTGATGCATTCCTTTTCCCACATGGATTACGCACTTTGCACCTGCATTTCTGAAGCTCTCCGCATAGCTGGGAGCAAAGGCATAAAGCGTTTCAGCACTGCCATAATAGAAATGCGTCATTGGAGCATTTCGGAAGTCGCCGTGTGCAGTTGTAAGGTATATTTCAGGAATATCCCTGCCGTGACACATGATCTCACGGGCGGTATACATATATTCCGCAGGTATCATGATATCCCTTTCATCAAGTTTATTGATTGCTGATTTTTCCGCTTCTGTTACAGGAACACTTCCGGGCGATATGGGAATCAGCAGTCCCGGCATGGGTATATTTCTGCCGTTGTCATTCAGTTCATTTATGTATGATATAAGGTCGAGTATCAGCGCACCGCCCGATGAAAAGCCAAGGAATACAATGTTTTCAGGCTTGTAAAATGTCAGCATTTTCTCATAACATTCAAATATCATCTGCACATTTTCGAGCATATCGTGTTCGTGGCATAAAGGATAATACGGAAACCACACATCTGAGCCTGTTTTCTCTGCGATCTTTCTCGAAAGCCCGATATCTCCTTTATCAGAGCCGAGTATCATTCCGCCTCCGAACACAAAGAGTATCGCATTTTTACGCCGTGACTTTTCAATATCAATTTCAACACAGTGGTACTGATACTGTATCAGATGGTCGGTATAGTGTGCCTTATTATCTGTCGGCATGATGAAATGGCGATTTTTAGCATTTATTTTGGCCGCTTTTGCAAGGACTTCATCTTTTGTACCGATCAGGCTGTTCTTGATTTTTGCTGCTTTTACAACAGCCTTTGTCAGAATGTACATTGGGTTGCTAAGAGCATTTGGGGCTTTTACAACTTTATAATGTTTATCAAATCTCATGCTTTTGTCCTCCTTTGGCTTTATTCATTGTCAGCAGCAATCCGCCGAACATCCATATATTGCCTATACTGATCCAAGCGGCAGTCAGACCATTTGCGACTGCATGGTTGCCTGTAAATTTCAGAAGCATCGTTGCTGCCATACCGACTGGCATTGAGAATATCCAGCACCATTTCGGATACGGTGTCAGCCCTTTTGCAACAGCACTGATCATTGCCGTACTCATAACAAATAAGAATATCAGGAACAGTATCGTTGCAGGCAGCAGGAAGTAAGCGCCGAATTTCAGTGTCAAATCATAAGCAGCTTCAGGATTTTCAAGCATCATGTGCTTGTAGAAGAACACAGTCGAAAGGCAAGGTACATGAACACCGCAGGCTGCAAAAAGCATATATCCGAACACGCCGCTTCGGAATATATGGGCGTGTTTCATACTCTTGTTTGCAATCAATCTATATATTCCGAAATAACAAAGTCCCTCCAGTGAAATGCCGATCAGTCCGAGAAATGCTGACCAGAACAGTTTGACGTCAGGCAGTACAAGATACTGTGACAGCTTCTTTTCAAGTCCCGACAGACTTTCATCGCAAACACCGTATCCAAGCAGCCAGTCACCTACAAAAGTCATACAGCCGCCGAGCACGCCGATGATAAACAGCTTGCGTATCCGCTTCCAGTAGAGACTGCTTTCAATGCCAATATCATTATAATTCATGTGATCTCGCTTCCTTTTGATCGCAGCATCTTCTAATTTCCTTTACCCACTCTTTCGGATAGAAAAACAACAACTCTTCGTGTCCGTAATCCTGTTCGATGATATCAGGTTCTGCAAAATGCAGAAGATAGCGTTTCCTGTATTTTTCTCCCATTTGCAGTGCATAGAAAATATGTACAGTTGTACCGTCTGCTTTTATCTTTTCACCAAGTGGTGTGACAATATCGGAGTAAAACTGCCGCTTATCAAAGCCTGCATCCACATTTACAATTACCGTATCAGAAGCATTCTGAATGATAACCTTCAGTTGACGGTCAAGCATGATCGTCCTTGCAACAACGCCCTCGTAGGACATAAACTTGAAATACTGTACTGTATCAATGTTAAGCCCCCTGATTATCCCGACAGTCTTGTTATCCTTGATACTGGCTTTTTTCGCAGTGACTCATTCACCTTGACTGCAATGAGAATAAGTATAGTCATCTGTACATCGCCTAATTTAATTTCCATAATTAATGTTCCTTTTTATTCCATGCTTTTCGGCACTTCAACTTTATCAATTTTGTTAGCGCATGCAAACGGAAGATCAAAAAATAATTTCTTTAGTTCACTATTCCCTTGTGATACGATCTCAGGTTGATTGTGAAGAAAGAAATCCCAAAATGCTTTATACGACTCATCGTCGCTACTGAGTTCTATTTTGCAGGCATTGGTTTTTGCGTTTTCTTATCCGACTCCCAGATATCGGAGCATCAAAAGGGAAAAATAATATCTTCTTTTTATTTTTTTCCAGCATTATCCCTTTACTTGTCAGGATTATGTCGTAACCCTTGATACACTTGATATATTCCTCTTTTTCAAGCTCATGTGCAGCGATACTTACTGTTGGTTTTGAAACTACAAGTTCACCAACGATATCAATGCCTCTTGCACTGCCGCACGCTTCCTGAGTTTTAAAAATAATTCAGAGATAAATTTCATTTATTCCTTTTCCGATCGTTTAAACATATCCTTTGAATAACTATACTGTATAAATTTTGTTAGTATATAATAACTAATCACTTTGATTATATCACATATAAACTGCATTGTCAATATTCATGATAACATTACACGAGAACGAACCTCTTCAGTTCAAAGTTTTCTTTACTCTTATGATATACAGCGGTTTCCGTAGAGGAGAGATGCTTGGATTGGAATGGAAAGATGTTGACTTTGATAATAATATTATCAGTATTAGACGAACAAGCAACTATCTAAAAAAATTGGAACATACACTGATACAACGAAAACAAAACGTTCACAAAGAACACTTAAATTTCCAGATCCAATTATGGAACTGCTGAAAATGTATAAGAATGAGCAGGAGAATCAAGCGCTCCAGTGCGGTGATAAATGGATTAATAGTGACAGGCTATTTATTAAATGGAATGGTGAGCCTATGTATAACGGGAAATCATATTCATGGTTTAGGCTTTTTTGTGAACGCAATGAAATTTCGTTCCATGGGATACACTCGTTCAGACATACCTTCGCTTCACTTCTTGTCAATCAAGGCGTTGATATTGTAACTGTATCAGGTGCATTAGGTCATTCAGCCGTTTCAACAACAAGTAATATTTATTGTCATATGCTAGATGAAGCAAGAGCGAAAACTACTGATGCTATCAGTACTGCGTTGGATTTTTCAAACAAAAAAATCGAGCCAAAAGGTGCTTAACCTTTTGACTCACAAAAGTTAATTTTTTTATAATGAACAAATAAAGAACAAAATATATTAACAGCGTATCTTTCTCATTTTGCTTCTCTTAATTCAATTATACAGTTCGGATGCCGCTCTTTGATCTTGTTAACATCAATATCATTTAAATTTTCTTTGGTCTCAATTTCGAGATATTGCAGATCTTTCATATTATTAAGCGCACTTGCATAATCAATGCCTTTAAGCTCATTAAAGCGTAAATATTTAAAGCCATCAATACAACTGAAAGAGGAAATATTCATTCCAGAACAAAAGATATATCCACACTCAATTTTTAGCTCTTTAGAGGTGTATCCATCACGTACAATAAAAGTATCTCCGGTATAATTAGAAAGAAATAAAAATCCATCAGCACGTTCGTTATTATTAATTGTAATCTTAACTTTAGGGACAGATGGAAGAGCGTCATGATAATTATCATCTAAATACTTCTCGATATCATTTTTTATATGTTGGACTTCAGCTGCAAACTTATCCTCGTTTTCAAATGCGGAAAGATCTAACCCAAGATAAGCACGTACTTCTTCTTTGTTTGCTATTGCTCCGTTAACTGTTACAAAACTATAATTCTGTGATTTTAAATATCTTTTCAGTTTGTGTTTTGAGTATGTTTTGACACAATCAATACCTGTCAATAAAAGCAATATAAATGCAATGCCTATAATTATCTTTTTTTTCATTTTTTCTTTCTCCCTATTTCAAGAATATTTGAGGCGAAATTATTATATACATGATTAAACATTTTTTATCAACATCAGAATTAACAATATCAGAATATTCATCTAAATCAACATATAGCTCTCTACTCCAAGAAGCGACTTTAATCATTGTTGAATGACCAACAACCTTTGCAGCATCTTTTGAATATTCTGATATCTAAGTAATTACCATATAGTGAGATTCTGTTGTATCATATAATTGAAAATTACCATCGCCATCTTTTATGTAGAATAACAAAATCAAGTCAATTTGGAAATAAAGAGACTTATTTAAGAATGATATGTTACTATTCACGGCCAGGCCATTAAGTAAAACAGCCTCGTAGACAATCTACGAGGCTGTTTGCAGGACAAATAGAGGTTCGAGTAAGAATCTCAACCTCTGTTCATCTATTAAATCTGGTGGTCACTGCCTCAAATAAGTTACGCCCATATACTTCAAAGTTTCAAGTACGCTTAATCCATCACAAAAATATTCAGCACCATCTTTGCTTCTGAAACACATGGGATACACTCGTTCAGACATACTTTCGCTTCACTTCTTGTCAATCAAGGCGTTGATATTGTAACCGTATCAGGTGCATTAGGTCATTCAGCCGTTTCAACAACAAGTAATATTTATTGTCATATGCTTGATGAAGCAAGAGCAAAAATCACTGGTGCTATCAGCACAGCACTGGATTTTTCAAACGAAAATAGAGTCAAAAGTTGCTTGACCTTTCGACTCACAAAAGTTGATTTTTTAATAAAGGGCAAATAAAGAACAATTCGAACTTAAATAAAATGCTAAAGCTTAGAGATGGCTATATACAGCCATCTCTAAAGTAAAATAATGGTGGAGGCGAGGGGAATTGAACCCCTGTCCGAAAATCCGTTCATGCAACTTTCTACGAGCGTATTTTACCTATTATGATTCCCTGTGTCGACCGCCGATAAACGGGCTGAGGTCACAGGTAGTCCGTATACAACTGACGGACACGGACACTTCCGTCAATCGTTCACCGCTCATCGATGCCCAAGCGAGAGCCGCGGTACTCCCTCGGTGGACAGAAGCTGACTTAAGCAGCTACCAGTTCGCTATTTCTAGAAACTGTAATGTTATTTCTTGCGTTTATATTTAAACGTGGCGCAGGTTATGGAGATCACGCCATTCTCCGCTCGCTTATCACACTTCAAGACCCCCGTCGAAACCTTTACGCCCCCATATTTATGAGGGAGTGAGGTAGGGAGCTAAAGTGCTCCAAATATTATTATAACTAGTTTTAACTGTTTTGTCAACAGAAAAAACTGTCGTGCCTTGTCAATTTACATACGTTAAACTAAAATCAAATTTTTGTTATCTTCATTCTCAAGCCAACCATAAAAGCCAACTTCTGTTGCTAAAACATAAGATAACATTATAATTTTACTTAAATGAGAGTTATCTCTTGCTTTTCAGCGTCAACATGAGCTAAAGCACCATATGGCAGAACAGCTCTCGGAGCTGAATGACCGAAGTTTACATTATAAAGTATTGGAAGGTCTTCGTTGTCCACAATTTTACGCCATACAGTCTTGTATTCCTCATAATATTTCTCATTCATTGGTTTACCAACAATAATTCCGCTGATATTATCAAAAACCCCTTCGTTTTTGAGTGCATAAAGATATTCTCCGAGCATTTCCGGTGTGGGCATTACCTCGCTTGTTTCAGCAAAGAGTATCTTGCCACGCCATTCATTTGCGGAGGGAAAGATATTATATTTCCGCGTTATCTCATTCTGATTTGCGAAATCATCTTTGAGCTGCGGACATATTTCAAATTCATTGGCAAGTATATCGCCGAATCTCTCTATATTACCTGCGATGAGCATTTCGCCCATGCTGTCAATACATCCGCCGAGAAGCTCACCCTCGAATACGGGACTGCCTTGTAATAGTTCATATCCATGCTCTTCTTTATAAGATACAGGTATAGTACCAACAGCTGATGCGGAGAAATCTGTTCTTTCCTCATACCATATATCAGAAGGCGTTATCTTCCTGCCATGATAGTTCTCAAAGCAGCTTTCGAACTGAGTTTTAGAGTAAGGCAGCATATCTCCTGAAAGTTCTGCAAGATCACAAATAAAAGCCTGCCCGTAGAACGTCTGAAGTCCTAGTCTGTGGAACATGAAGTGGTTGTTAGTTGTATCCGAAAAGCCCATAAAAAACTTGGGGTTCTGATGTACAGCACTGATAAACTCATCATCCTCCATGAGATATTTAAAAGTACGAAACGTCTCAATACCACCTATAGCAGTTATTATTCCCTTTACAGAGTCGTCAAGGAAAGCGGCTTTAAGGTCTGCAGCACGTGCTTCAGGATGAGACAATATATAATTACTGCCCCTAAGCGCATGTTCTGTGAAAACAGGCTCAACTCCGAATTCAAGAAGTTTTTTTATGCCGAGCTCTTTTTCGTGAGCGCAGTATGGTTCGCCAATAATACCACTGGAAAGGCATATTATAGCTACCTTGTCGCCTTTTTTCAATGGTTCCGGACAGATCATCAGAAAACGCCCTTCCTTTACTGGTTTCGTGACTTGATATTACGGTCTATTTCGCGGTTTGCATCGCGCTTTGCGATATCTGCACGTTTGTCGTAGAGTTTTTTACCTTTGCAGAGACCAAGTTGCATCTTAACCCTTGAATCCTTGAAATAAAGGCTCAGCGGAATAAGGGAGAGGCCTTCCTGTTTTAGAGTTCCGTATAATTTATTGATCTCACGTTTATGCATGAGAAGTTTTCTTACTCTCATGGGGTCACGATTAAAGATATTGCCTTTCTCGTAAGGAGAGATGTGCATACCTCGAACGAAAAGTTCACCTTTATCAATAGAACACCATGAATCCTTAAGGTTCACACCGCCCTGACGAATGGACTTTACCTCTGTTCCCACAAGCTCTATACCTGCCTCGTAGGACTCTAGAACAAAATAATCATGACGGGCTTTGCGGTTTTCAGCAATAGTTTTTGTACCTTTTGAGCGCATATTCTCACCTCCTGTTGTCTGTCTGTATGTAAAAAATTATACACTATCACAGGCAAAATGTCAACAGCGGAAATATTGCAAATAGTCAGGATTTATGGTATAATATATCAGATACAAGTAAATTTCGTTCTAACTGTGGAGGGGACTTTTATGAACAGATTGGAAATCAGACTCATAGAGCTCATTATTAATGCAATACGAGGTTTATTCAGATATGCCGCGGATGAAAGACGCGAAAGCCGTGGTGAAACCATGAGAAATAATCAGTACCTCGGTGACATCAGCGGCAATCGTTCACTTGATTACATCAGTGAACTCCGCGAGGATATGGAGAACATAAAGCGCGCACGTGAGAGTATGGAACAACAGCAGCGCGAAAAGTATGTTTTCAGCGACAATGGAGCTGATATGGATGATATATATTCAGATAAAACGTAATCAGGTGACATCCTCCCACCGCCTAGAAGAGGCGGGGGCTTCCTCTCGTACACAGACGAGCA
>DBYI01000013.1 GCA_002310115.1 Ruminococcus flavefaciens | reverse complement strand
ACAACAACTACAACTCAGCCTACTACTACAACTACGACAAGCGCAACGCAGACAAATCCGACAAAATATAATCTCGGAGATGTAGATAGCAACGACATTATCGATGCAGTAGATGCCTCAAAAGTACTTGCATATTATGCTAGAATATCTACAAAGCAGGAAGGCGGATTCGATGAAAGTCAAAAGCAAGCTGCTGATGTAAATTGCGACGGAATCATAGATGCAGTTGATGCTTCAAAGATATTGGCTTATTATGCTTACCTCTCAACAACTAAGGAGAATATTATATCAATGTCTGAATTTTTGAAGAAATAAAAAAACACTGTCTGTTGTTTGCAAAATAAGCATTCAACAGGCAGTTTTTTATGTTAGGTGTGGAGCTAGAAGTGAAGAAAACCAATAAGTAATAAGCGAAAAACAATTATACATTTCTTATTGTAAAGTAATCGCCAATCAAACCTAGCCCTACAAAATAAGTATCGGAATGAAGTATAATAGTAGTATTATAATATAAAGTTCGGCAAATATTTTAAGGCCGTTTTGTATTGAAAATAGTTGCATTTTTGCTCATATTTATAGTATTTCTTCCCACAATATAACACTTCTGCAATCTCACGCCGGATCAAATAAATATATACGTAAAGATGATTAACACCTCGTCTGATAATGATTACTTATAATAATTATAAAACGGCAAAGGAGAAATATCAAAATTTAGGCTCATAAAAATTCACAGTACTACTCATACATCTCTTCGTCACATATGTACTTTTAAATTTCTAAAAGCTTCAAAAGATATTTTTTAGTAATAATATAACTACATGGTCATTATGTATATATAGAAATTCAAAATAATAGTAATCTTACTAGCTTTGCTGCTCTGGTTTGACAGCTATTTACTTGTATTCTATAATTACTCCAAAAGAGGAGGTACGTTAACAATGTACAAAAAGCTTTCAAAACTAATATCTTTGTTAATGGCAGCGGTAATGCTGTTACCAACTGTCTCATGCAGAAATAAGAAATCAGCGGATATCTTTTCAGAAATTAAGTTGTCAGAATCTGAGCATTCATGGTCAAATAAGAACGAGAAATATTCAGACCTCCTTGAAACTTATGGTTCCAAAAAGTGCAGTGGTGTTATGGCAGTTGCAACAGATAATGATATCGTGTATCTGTATTGCGAAGATGCCACTGAAAAAGATGATAAAACACCTGTTTCTCAGGATACTGTCTTTGACATTGCATCAGTAAGCAAAACATTCACCGCCGTATGTATATTACAGCTTCAGGAGAAAGGTAAGCTAAGTATTGATGATACTCTTGACAAGTATTTTCCTGAGTATGAAGCCGGGAAGAGCATAACGATATATAACCTTTTGCACATGAATACAGGTATCCCGGATTATATTAATAATCCCGATCCTTTCTGGAATATTTCCGGCGCTGAAGCTGCAGATAAACAGCTTAGCGATATTTTTCAGGATAGAACAACTGATGAGCAGTTCCTTGAGGCTTTGTATAATGCACCATTGCTGTTCGAGCCCGGCACTCATTTCAGCTACAGCAATACAGATTATCGTCTTCTTGCGTTTATTATTGAGCAGGTAACAGGTATGAAGTACTGTGACTACATAAAAAAGAATATATTTGAAAAATGTGGCATGAAAAAGACCACATCAATGGCTAAAGATGATATGACATATGTACCTGTGAATTTTGAGGAGCAGGCAGCTTACGGCTTTACGGACGAAAACGGTTATCCTGTTTGCCCAAAAAACTCCAGAGGCGATGGCGGAATACATTCCTGTCTTTCTGATATGCTCTCTTTTGACCGTGCCCTTTTCAGTGGAAAGTTGCTTAATAAGCAATCAATGGAAATACTTCTTAAGGATGATGACGGTTATTGTTGCGGACTTAACAGAGATAAGAACGGTTACTCTCATGACGGTTCATCGATGACATGTTCTACCCAAAACAAGATAATTGAATCCGACGAACACGGATATGTCTATGTGATAATCCTAAAACGTAAAGGCGAAACAGGACATGACAATTCCAACATAATTTCAGAGCCTTTGAAAGACACAGGATATACTAAGGGAACTGTAACTAAAGGGGTGTATGTCAATGAATACGCAGACATAAAAATGTCTATACCAGAGGGATATATATTTGAAGACATTGATCTAGTTCCATTTATGTCAGGCTTTGAAGAGGAAGGCAAAAGGATCGAATCCGCCAAAAAATGCGATAGCTTATTCTACGACGGAAACGGCAGCGGATGTGCTATAGAAATTGATTTTCTGAATACAGAGCTTGGTGTTCCTGATGACAGCGACTATACCGAAGAAGAATATCTTAATGATTACATTGACCTTATGACTCGTGCAGGTGAAAGTGATGAAGAGGGTTGGTCTATCATAAGCAGAGACATAAAAAAAGCAACTCTCGGAGAAAAAGAATATGACAGAGCAAAGGTAATCATCGACTATCACGGTAATACTGAATTCAATTATTATGCAAGAAAGATAGATGATGAACTTATGTGTATTATAATGATGAGTGTCAGAGATGGTGAAAATGCTTCAGATTTTGAAAAGCTGTTTGAATGATCTTGTAATAATAACCATTATGTTTAGCTTAACCGCCCGTAATAGGGCTGTGTAAATAAAGCATTTGCACTTATAGTAATACAGCTGAGAGAATATGGGGAAAAATGATAATAAACACCGATATACGAATGTGAATTCCTGCATTTTACTTAGAATGGTTCATGAACAGGATACGCGAAGGATATGTTCTAGTCAGAAATCCATTTCGTCCAGACTGGATAACCAGATATGAACTTAATCCTGAAGTTGTTGACTATATAGAATATAAAAAACTCTTCCAGAAATGTATATGCCACTGGAAGGGTTTTTAGTTTTCATTAATATGATGGACAAACCGTCAATCTGTAGTAATATTCCGCGATGGGACGTAATTGCCAACGTCGCTCTAATTAGATTTGATTGTGCGATTTCTTGAGAAGAGACATCGGTTTTTTTGACATTTGGTATTCCCGCAAAGAGAGCGTGAGGTGAAAATAGTAAATTCTTACATATTTATAAAAAAATGAACATAAATCATTGCATTGTCCACCTAAGGGATAATATTTATTGATTTTACACTTTTAGTGTTGACAAAGTGAATTTATTGTTATATAATTAGCACATAAAGCTGGCCGGTTTTAAATATTTAATAAAGGATATGAAACAAATGAAAAACGCAATCAAAAGAGCATTTACTATTTTGGCAGCAGCAACCACACTTCTCGTATCAGGAGCTTCTATGACAGCAACCGCTGCACATACTCACTGTTGTTGTTCAGGCACAACTACAAGAGTTATTAAGTGCCTTACTGGTACACACAATGTTGTAGGCGTATACAGCAACTGCTGTGGCCACTTACTCTATACATATACCACATGATTATAGAAATGAAATAAGCATTGAGCTCCCCTTGTAATTTGAGGGGAGCTCAGCTTTTAGAATAATATGTATTTAACATGAGCTTAAATGAATTTCATGAAGCCAAAAAAATAATACAAATAACAAGCTGCACAATGACTTGAGTGCAGCTTGCCTTAGTTATATAATTAAATTGTCACAATTAATCCTTTTATGATGCAGACAGTATTATCAATCATTTGTAGTCTTGATTTTTTGAAAAGGTTTATTTCTGTATCGAAAATACGGATTTTTTTTATGCAGTAACAATACTGTTTGCCTTATGAAGCTTTAGCTTTTCTACAGCCTGTTCTCTCATCTTGTATTTCAGTATCTTTCCTGCGGCATTCATTGGGAATCCGTCTACGAAATCAACGTATCTCGGGCACTTGTGCTTTGCCATTCTTGCAAGGCAGAAGTCCTTTATCTCCTGCTCGTTAGCTGTCTCACCGTCCTGCAAAACAATACAAGCCATTATCTCTTCACCGTAATCCTCATCTGGAACGCCGATTACTTGTACATCCTTGACTTTTGGATATGTGTAAAGGAAGTCCTCTATCTCCTTGGGGTAGATATTCTCGCCTCCACGGATTATCATATCTTTGATACGTCCTGTTATCTTAAAATATCCGTCAGAAGAGCGGCGCCTTGCTAGGTCACCTGTGTGGAGCCACCCCTCGCTGTCGATTGCTGCAGCTGTTGCCTCGGGCATCTTATAGTAGCCCTTCATTATATTATAGCCTCTTGCTACGAACTCACCGTCAACATCGTCAGGAACTTCCTGATTTGTCTCGGGATCAACTATACGGCACTCAACGCCGAAAATTGGTCCACCGACTGTATTTACACGCTGTTCCAGTGTGTCGGTAGTCTTACTCATGGTTGTTGCGGGAGAAGCCTCGGTCTGACCGTAGGTTATGCATATCTCATTCATGTGCATCTTTTCAACTACCTCTTCCATTGTCTTGATAGGACAAGGAGAGCCTGCCATGATACCAGTTCTCATGTAGGAAAAGTCTGTATTCGGGAAGTCTGCATGTCCGAGCATTGCAATGAACATCGTGGTAACACCGTGGAAGCATGTTA
>DBYI01000023.1 GCA_002310115.1 Ruminococcus flavefaciens | reverse complement strand
TTGAAAACGCAGACATTTCCGTGCTCTTTTATGAAGTCCTCATACTCCTCAACGCTGTCGGGCATAAATTCAAAGATATCCCGCTGTCTCTGGTTGAAAATAGAGGTCTGATAACCAAATTTATAGGTATTTGATGAAGTTACAACAGGATTTTCCCCGTCATACCACCCCTCCTCCAGTGTCACATCTATATAGGATAGAACAGGCCTGTATACCTCGACTCTGAAGTAGTTGTCCAACTCCTCTGTATCCTCGGATATCCCTGCTGCCTTCAGTCTTTTATAATAGGCCTCATATGCCTTCGTGTCGCTCTTGTCAGGAGCGTCATCGGGACTGAAGTTTATTTCCCCTGAAAAGGCATACTGTACATTTGCGGATGAACTGTTGGACAATGCACAATCCATGGAATAATAAGCATTAGGTGCCTTTGAACGCTGCTGTATAACGCAGACATACTCGCCCTGCACATAGGTGGCGCCGTACTTGTTGATAAACTCAAGTGCATCCAGATAGTTATTCGGCACCCAATCAGGAGCATAGCCAGCAGCAACCTTTTCCGGAACTGACACACTGACAGCAGAACTCATACCGACCGCAGCCGTCGTCACAGCAGAAGCTCCAACAGAAAACATTACTGCCGTCGAAGCTGCAAATGAGAATAATCGTCTATAAAAATTCATACCAGCCCTCCTTCTGGGTATTTTTCCCTTACACATATTATAACATCTGAAAATGGAAGATGTGCGGCTGGAATTGTAAATATTCTGTTAATTATGTGTAAGGCGGAATACTCACTTCTTTCAAAGAAAAGCAGGAACTGCTCAGTTAACTATATCATGCTATCCGGGCGGAAACTAAGGAAGGATGACTGCATGATGAATCAGGGAATATACTCGACCCATTTTCCGTTTTTTAATGTTTCAAGCTTTCCATATTCCGTTTTTCCGGTAATACGTCCTTTGACCCGAATGGGAATCAAAGCGTCTTGCTGGCAATCGGGCAATGGATCGTCTATATTGATACAACCTCTTTCATCAATTTCGCCGTTTCAGACTTCAAGTACACCTTCCCAATCATCGAAGCAGTACTCATCAAATGATGCCTGTACAGCATCATAGCCTTTTTTATTCTGATATACCATGATCTTATATACAGTATCGTTAGTATTGCATTATATGGCTGTTTCAAATATGCAAGTTTTTTCATGACATCACATACCCATTCCTGTAGAGTCCTTTCTGTGATTATACAGTACTGCTGCCGCTTAGGTCAAAGAGGTCGGAACGAAGGAAGGCTGACGGTATTATTGTTTCAGTTTATTTGTATTTGATTCAATCAGTTTTTTTCTGATCACCTGTCGTTTGATCTGTTTTGGACTTTTCTTTTTTATGTCTATAACTGATAACTCCTGACAGAATGATACTATAAATCAGTGAAATAATAATTGCGTAGCTAATAGGATGTTCTCCGTATTCATTTTTCTTGATTATTACCTCGATTATATACATGACAATTGGTGTGAAAAAAACGAGCAAAATCGTCATTCCTATAAAAATTGGTATAAATAGTTTTAGCCAGTTAGTTTCGGTTCTAAGTTTATTAAAATAATCATTCATTATTGTTTAACCTTTCACAGTGATATTGATTATGATTATACAATGCCTCCGCCAATCTGGTCAAAGAGGTCAAGACGAAGAAAGAATGTCAGAAAAATGTCATCATTTTTTATTCATAATATGATAAATATAATTGCTGTATATAGAGCTATCTTTCTTCATAATACACCTCTATAAACTGTTCGTAATTCTTTATATTTATCTCGATTTCACATTCAAGATGTTTGTATTAATAAATGAGTTTATTTTGTTATTCTGCTTCACGTTCTTTTTTCAAAATCAAAGCAAGGACACCTGTCATAGCAATAAGTGAAACAAAACTATTTGAAGATAAGCTGCAATTGGTAGCAGCAGGATTGATCAGATCCATGATATAATCGCATACAGCACTAATAGCACACATTACATAGATGACCTTATAAATTGTAAATACTATGATCTCTGACTTTTTCATGATAAATACTTCCCTTCGGTATAAAAGTTTTGTTATATTCGGGTTATCCCCGTTTCCATGCTCTTATTATATATCATTAAAAAACCTTTGTCCTGTGTTTTAGCTTACAGAACATTACATCTTTGAAATGTAACATTTACTCTTAGCATAAATCAGGCTTTGTCGACCTAATTCTTTTTGGTAGTAAGAAAAACCATTATCTCGTTTCACTTCAAAATAACCCAGCTTTGTATAAAAAGCATTCATTCTTACATTCCAAAGAGGTGTATCAAGTTTAATTCCCTTGATACCAGGATAGAACGTTTCTACCATTTTCATCAAGGAAAGACCATACCCCTTTCGATAGTGAACTGGGTCTAAAAATATTCTACCAATATACAATGTTTCACCGTCTTTGTCCATAAATAGAATTGCAACACTAGCGATTTCTCCATCTATGACAACCTGTAGCAAATGTCCTTCATTTTTCATCTGAAATCTACATCGTGTGCGGTCATACTGATATGCGGAAATAGATTTGAATAAACGGTGGTTACGTATAAATAGATAGATAGTTGTACTTGACATGTCCGTCAGTTATGTGGTATTATATTTGTATGCTACTTAATCTTGATTCACTTGTAATGTGGAATAGAATATGATTATTAACAAGCTTACGATAAAAGAAAAAATATCTCAGAAAATGATGATATCACTGCTTTTATTCAGTTACTGGTTTTAATAGTATTCTATTACAATAATACAAACATATAAATTATATGATTGAGGTTACAGTACATTGATTTATCGTTAGATTTGATGACTACGCATTTATCTAATAAAGAATTTAAGAAGATCAAGAATGAGAAGAATTGGTGTTATAATTCTTAATATATTAATCGTTTTTGTATTTTCTGTATTATATAATTGTGTAGTTTAATCAGCACAAAAAACTTATAAAGGAATTAAAATGAATAATACCATTCTTAGCGTAATTTCTGATTACGCAGTTACAAAATCCAATCGAATTGCTGTTGTATCAAATAAAGAACAGCTTACTTATTCGGAATTTTGGAAAGAAATCTGCAGAGCAGCTCATTTTTTTAGAAAAAACGGCATAAATAAGGGGGATTTGGTCGCCATAAAAGCTGTACAGAGTTCGAGCTATTTAATCTGCTACTACGGATTACAGCTTGCAGGCGCTGTTCCATGTGCTCTTGAACAAAATATGCCATCAAGTTCAACAGTACAAGTTGCCTTAAAATTGAAAGCAGATACTGTTATTTCCGAAAGAATTACCATAAATGATTTACCTGATAATCTGAAATACTTCTCAATGCAGGAAATTCGTTCAAAAAGCAGCTTACTTGCAGATGACATGAGCTGTCTTGAATTTCCGTCTGAAAGTGATACACAGATTATCATGTTTACAACAGGTACCACAGGCGCATCAAAGGGTGTTGAAATTTCATTCAAGGCAATGGCTGCATCTGAACAAAAAATTGCTGAGTTCCTTGATATGAAGTACTACGCTGAGCATGGTGTGCTTATTACTCCTACTCCGCTTAATCACGCAAAGGGAATATGGGAAACAGGAGGAATGCTCCGCAGCGGAGGAACAGTTTACATCCTTCGTGGAATGGCTGATTTAAAGGCATACTTCAAGGCACTTGACTATCCGTGTGAAAAATTGCTTCTTTCACTTGTCCCCGCAAATCTCAGAATTCTTCTAACTATGGTACCTGATGAATTCGCAAAATATGCTGACAGAATAGGTGACATCAAGCTCGGTACAGCACCATTGCTTGAGCATGATAAGGAGCTTTCAATGAAATTGCTCCCGAATACTAATTTTCACAATGCATACGGCTCATCTGAGGCAGGTATTCTCTCAAATCTTGTTTTCAATAAGCATACAGGTCTTGAATACTGCATAGGACAGCTTTTGCCGAATACTGAAGCAATTGTTGTAGATGATGAGCGTAAGCCAATAAAATCATCTAAGGAAAACATGGGCAAACTTGCATTCAGAAGCAATTCAGTAATGAAAGGCTACTACAACGAGCCTGAGCTTACAGCTGAAATTCTTGAAGACGGAATAGTCTATACAAATGATTTCGGCTATGTTGATGAAAACGGCTTTGTATTTGTAAGAGGACGTGCTGATGATGTTATCAACACAGGCGGACTTAAGGTTGCGCCAGAGGAGGTTGAGTCAGCCGCTATACGCATTGAAGGAATAAAGGATTGTATCTGTATCGCAGAAAAAAATGAGCTTTACGGCAATTCACTTAAACTTCTTGTTGTAATGAAAGAAAAGGGAACTATGGATGCATACGAAATCCGCCGTCAGCTTTCACACAGTCTTGAGCCTTACAAAACTCCTAAGACGATTGAAGAGGTTGATGAGGTTGCAAGAACCTACAACGGCAAGATGAACAGAAAATTTTACAGATAAGATAATTATATCCTGAATCCGTGAGCCTGATTGCCTTAAATGGGCTAAACCCCACACGGATTCAGGCTTTTTAATGCCTATGGTCTTTTGTAAGCGCCAACCAAACCTAGCTACATAGTGAAAGAATAAAAGAGAACTGACAATGCCAATTCCTAAATTTATATAACATGTGAAAAATCCTCCAAACCTTTAAGGCCCGTGCAGTATTCCTCATTCAGCACTATAGTGGAAGTATCCTCGCTCCACGAAACGTCCTTTTTGTTCTCAACAGAGTTTTTCACAACTCCTATGGGTTCCAGAACTATGTTTTCCATAATTACCTCTTTCAATTAAACAATTAAATTGTCAAGATTAATCAGGGATCTCATATCGTGTAAAAACTGTATCTGTCACATATTCATTTTTTAGCTCTCCAAGCTCCTTATAGTGTGGAGAGGACATATGAAGCTCCACTGCTGCGGCAG
>DBYI01000122.1 GCA_002310115.1 Ruminococcus flavefaciens | reverse complement strand
ACTGCCAGGACCTTACCGGTCTTGCTGTTTACAGCAACAACAGAAGGTTCCTTAAGAACGATACCCTTACCTCTGATGTAAACAAGAACACTGCTGGTGCCGAGATCGACACCGATTTCCATGCCTAAACCCATTTTTTCACCTCATATATATCAGAAAACGCCATATTTTGACGTGTTAGTCCGCAAAAATTCAATTTATTATTACATCACGTATAGTAAAAATCAATTACGCGATGCCCTATTTTAAGTGACATTCTGATTTCAATTTGTGGCGATTTGTAGGTAATTATTCATTCTTTATGATCTTTCCGTCACTGAGTTCTATCAACCTGTCAGCATATTCAGCGAATGCCGTGTTATGTGTAACGATAATGACCGTCTTCCCTGCTTTGTTCAGCTCACGGAACAGTTCTAGAACTTCCTCACCGGTCTTTACATCAAGTGCGCCGGTCGGTTCGTCGGCCAGTATTACTTCAGGATCGTTAACCATAGCTCTGGCTATAGCACAGCGCTGCTTTTCTCCACCGGACAGATTTCCGGCTCTTTTCCGAAGCAGCCCGTCGATCCCAACAAGCTTTGTACATTCTTTTATCCTGTTTTTTTGTTCTTTATTGTTCAGTTTGCTCTTAGCAATGATCAAAGCAAGCTCAATATTCTGATAAACAGTATATTGCGGGATCAAGCTGTAGCTCTGGAATACATAGCCGAACTTCCTTGCCCTCAACAAGGCTTTCTCAGAATCTTTAAGGCTTTTATAGTTCTTATCCTCGAAATAAACATCGCCGGAAGTCAGATCAAATTGGGCACCGATAACATTTAGGAGCGTGCTCTTACCGGAACCGGATCTGCCAAGAATTACTGTAAACTCACCTTTACCTATTTCCAACTCATCTATATCTAAAGCTCGTATTTTCTTATCCTTGCCGTCATTAAACTCTTTAACGGCATTCTTAAGCCTGATTATTCCGCCCATATTTACTCCTCCCGTTGAAGTTCAATGCTCAACACCTTTACGATAAATGGGATATGAGCAACAAGGCATCCTGCTAAACACAAAAGGAACGCGATAATCGCATATTTGGTACTCCAATAAAACTCGGAAACGGTGACTCCGCCAACTTTCGCATTTTGTCCATCGCAAATAACTTTGAATATTATAGTCCCCGCCAAAACTCCGGGTATAATCACCAACAGTTTGTTGAATAGAACATTCAGGACCGCAGCTTTTCTTGAAAGCCCAATCCTCATGAAAGTTATAATGTAATTGCTTATTCTGTCTAACCCCAAATATGTATTTGCCATAATAACAACAAAGAGCAAAACAACAGAAAGCAATACCTTGTTCTTCAGTTCATCTGCCTGAGTTTTTAAACTGTATTTTTGGCCGCCGTATTCATATGATGGATCATATTTATAGAATAGTTCAGGATCCTCACCGAGTTCTTTCATAAATTCTTTAATTCCTTCAGAAGGCAACTCAGTATTTGCCTTTATCAGAAAAACAGTTGAAGAACTCATTAATGCCTCCCTATCCGTTTCTGTTAAGTATGCAATAGCCATGTGATTATCCATCTCAACTTCCAGAAGAGGATTGGGAATAATAGGGTTCTCAAAAAAGCCTATTACCTTAAGTCTGAAAGTAGGTTCTTCCTGATCTTCAAAATCATCCAATATATTCGTTGATGCAAAGAAATCATATGTCTGGCCGCATTTAAAATCAGACTTATATAAACTCGGCAAGATTATTACATTTGTCTCACCCGGTTCAGGAAGCCTTCCCTCCGTGACAGCTAAAGGAATATCACGAAAGACAGGACCGCCATAATCATATGCCTGTAGATAAAGAGCTTTCATTGGATCTCTGCCTGAAGTGAAATATGTTATATATATGTTTCCTTCAGGAGAAGTAATTTCATCTACATCAAAGCGTTCACGGATCATAGCTTCCCGTTCTTTCATTATTTCCGAATAATCGTTGCGCCCAAAATCAGCCATACATGTCCCCATGTTTATATCGTATAGAGTGCTGTCATAAGAATAAATGTAGATGTTATTCAGATAATCAGGGAAATGCTTTTTCGCTTCTTTATAATTCGAGAAACCTGTAACCGCCAGAGTAGTTATAATGACCGTGACAGCACACATAGCAATAAACACTATGTTCTTAATGAAGTTATCTTTATATAGCAACAACTGAATCTTAAAATTCATTATCGACACTCTTTCCCCTTAGGTCTGAAATAAATGTAATTCACAGATATCAGAATAATAATGAACTGAAGTAACATGGCCAGCAGATCATATGGATGCCCGATATTCAGGAAGCTAATAGCATCAGCCTTCTCAGCAAGTTTCAAAATGATAAACACAATGGCTTCTGAAATAACGAGATATATAACGATCGGCAACTGGCTCATTAAAAAGCAGCCAAACTTCGACAGACCTAACCTGCTGCATATATTAATGAATCCGACATTGCCTTTCATGAAATCTGATAAGACTATTGTTTCACCCACCAAAATCGCAATGATAACCAGGAGCGACAGTTCTGCCGCTAATGTAAGCTCAGCCTCGTCGCCGCTTGTATCAAGTGTAGTCTCAGTAAAATATGATTCCTCTACTACAGCGTATTTGGAAATTACAGTCTTTAGTTTCGTTTCCTCCGAAGCATCAAGAGTTCTGTCGGGCAAAACAAAAATAGTTATTCTCTCACCATTAGAGACTAGATTAAAATCTTCCTTAGTGACGATAAGACCTATGCCCAATTCTGTCGGAAATGAAACTGATCTATCCACCTCCACCGTTCCTGTTGTAAAACATTCACCTACCGTTGGAAGAACAGCAAGCTTCCCTATTCTTTCATCGGTAACAGTTCGGAATTCATAATAAGTATATGGAGTATACACCACTAAAACTTCGTGATCGTTGTTTGGAATACTTCCGGACGATAATTTGAAACCTCTAAACTTTTCTTTGCCATACGCATTTTCCAATTCTTTTAGCCAATAATCGGTTATAACTATGACTTTTCCTTCACCATACAAGTTCAGATATTCAACATCAAACTCTTTCATGCATACAACCATAAAATCTGATTTGTTATCCGAAATGTCATTTTCAACAGAATCGAGTTCTAAACTGTTAAACCCTGATACTATATAACTGTAATAACCTTGTTTTACCAAAGCCTTATTCTCTTCAATTTGATCCTTGAGAATCTTCAATGGCCGGATAACTGTAATAAATCCCAATACACACAAAACAAAGGTTAATACAAGTACTAGCCCTTGCTTCCATTTATACAACAATTGTCTAGACAGATACCTTATCAACTCTGTTAATGCCTAACATTAATATTGATTAAGCCAATACCTCTATCAGCTTAACCACAACCTTAAATCCCCAAAAACTGATATATAAACAAAGAATATAACACCGCATTTTTCTAGTCAAGCAAGTCATATTCTGTCAGAATTCAATGATAGATGCTTTCAAACAAAGCATAATATTTATAATTTTCTACTTAACTGTAATTTTCGAATCTAACGGAGTATAATTAGTTGTTCAATTATAAGTATTAAGGAGTCTTTATCTATGAGTTACTCAATTGAGACAGACAAGAAGTGGCAGGCAAAATGGGCTGAAACAGAGCTCTACAAGTTTAATCCCGATGCAGAGGGAAAGAAGCTATACTGCCTTGAAATGTTCTCCTACCCGTCCGGCGCTAACCTTCACTT
>DBYI01000060.1 GCA_002310115.1 Ruminococcus flavefaciens | reverse complement strand
TAGTTCAGCATCGGTCAGAGTTGTATACGCTATTCCTATGTTATGCATATCACTGAAATCAGCTTCACTGCCGTATTCACTTTCACAGAACGAATTTATAAGATACTGAGCTTTCTCAAGGTCATTCTCAAAGGTACGCTCATATTGTAAGAGCTGAACTTCGGTGTCAGGCATGGCTGCTTTCATAGCTCTTGTGACCATTGCAGGAATGGCACTTAATTCTTCGTAAGGCTTTACAGAAAATGCGCCATTTTCAAGGAGAATTGCACAAGAAGCGTTACCGTTATGGTGTACTTCGGCATACTCAACACCATCTGTATAGTTGATAGACCATGTACCGTCTGCACTCTTTACCTCTGAGCTGTCTGAACCATAGAACTTAGCAATAACATCATCGAGTGTTACAGGTTCATTTTCAGAAGCCCTTGCGATATTTTTCTGTATAGCTGCTATGATCTCTCTTTCGGTACTTCCTAAACGTCTGCCGAAGATGTTACGGCTTACATACTCTCTGTTTCCATAGGTGTTGTGGAATGCAGCGTTCTTTTCAAATGCCATATCTATGATGTTTTCTGTAACATTTTCCCTTATGGCAAACTTTTCAAGACGCTCCAAGAACTGTTTTTGCTTATTAGAGTAATTATGATTACTGTAAACAGCGGCAAATGCGTCATGAATTGCCTGTTCATTATCGTTGTTACTTGTAACAACGGCTGTTTCTTCGTTGCTACTTGTAGCAACATTATCAGCTGTCTGTTCAAGCTTTAAGAACTCAGGCACTCTCTTAAAGCCAATATCATCAACATAGTACGCAGAAACATTTCCATTATCATGTACTACGATGACATCACTTACCGATAGCGAGTGTCCATCAAAATCTTCTGGATGCTCAATATTAAAACGAGTATATATATCTTCGAGAGTTGTACCACTTGTAAGCTCTGCTGTGTAAATGAGATTATAATTCTCAGCTGCAACTGTATTTCCTTCCTTAGTAAGCTGCTCATAGCTTGTAAATCTGTGATAATGCAGCTTTTCATCATTTTTAAGCTGATATATCTCAAAATAATTCTCAGGTACGTTGCTACTTGTAGCAACGCCATTCTCAGCTACAAATGATTTGAAGTTCTCAGAAGTAATCTCAATGCCCTGTTCTGCGGCAGTTTGCAAGAAATTGAGCATATTAACCTGTGTTGCAAGCTCATTCGGATCACCGTTAGCAGCTTCTATACGTTCAATACGCTTCCTTATATCGTCCATTGTCGTTTCAATTGCGTGATTTCTGATTTCAGCAGTCTCAGCTTCATCAGCTTCGTCTGCTACATTATCTGCAAATGAAAGCTGTCCGATTTCCTCTGCCTGTTCTTCAGGAGAAAGTGCATTGAAAAGAGCTACTTCTCGGCTGTCCCAGTATTTGCTATGCCAACGCTGTATGCTTTCGTTAAGGCTATCGGAGTAAAGAGAAAAGAATTCATCTGTTTTCTTGTTGTACTGTCTTGAAAAATAAAAATCAATATTATCAAACAGCCCTTTATCAAGAAGCTCCCTTTTGGCAACAGCATAGTCGCAATCTTCCTCAAAATAATACCAGCCGTTTTCTTTCTGTGCAACAGCCTGGGCTTCTTTTGAAAGCACGATCCTCGCTATTTCGGATTTAATCATAATACCGCCATGTGAAGCTGTTGATACTTCATATATGCCGTTATTAATATTAACGCTACTCTGAACTTCACCCCATATACTGTTTTCAGGAGCTTCCACGAATTTAGAGTGACTATAATTGAAAGTCTGACTTTCGTTCAGCTTTGTAAACCTTGTATTTCTGAGAGAAGCACGGTATGCAGCATAGCTCTGATTGTCTATTAAATTGTTAAGCTGCTGAGTATATTCGTTTATGAACATCTCTATTTCCTTTGCATTGCCTGTTCTACAAACGAATAATGCCTTATTATTATCTGCAAAATCATAATAATAATTGGCAGTATCTGCGAAATCTGCCGCAGAAATATCAATAAGCTCCTGTTTTGCAATTGACTGTAAATAGTCATACGGATCTTCAAATCGCGCAGCATCTTTAAGCTGATCATGAGATATATGGTTGATGACAAGCTGTCCGCCCTCTGTGCTGTCAGGATTGTAATATACCCAATCAATGGATTCATCACCGCCGGTTACGATAACGTCTATGTTTGTCCATTTATCGGCTATTCTATCATTTGGAGTTATTCTGTCTGAAACGTCAGTATATATCCGTTCTGCCAGTTCATTTGTGAAAAGTTCATCTGAGCTGAACTTTTCGGATAAGGCATCATGAAAGCTGCCAAAGTCCTGTAAGTTTTCCACAGCCATAAAGGTCAGTGTTTTCGCACACTGCGCCTTTATCTCGATAACAGCATTTTCTTTATCGCTGTTAATGACAGCATTTATAACAGGAGTTAATCTGCTGACTCTGGATATAAGGTCCTTCAGGAGGGCTTCATTTATTCTGTCGTTACCGGAACGAGAACTATTTCCGTCATTACCAAGTGATCTATTTCGTACTTCTTCATTCTCGACCACTGCTGCACTGCTTCGTATCCCGTTGTCGGACGAGGATTGTCCCTGTCCCACTTCTCGCTCAGCTGTTCGTAATACTCCGCTGCTCTCTTGTCCACTGACCGAGCTACCGTTAGATAATTGTGATTGAACATCATCAGCTCGACCTTCGCCGGATAGTTCTTCTCCATGTTCTCCATCCACATTCTGCCGTACAGTCCCACCGGTTCTTCCTTCATTGACGGTTCGTTCTGTATCATCGGAATATACAGTCCGTCCAACGGGTTCAGAAGATACGGCTGCTCTATCGTCATTTCCCCTGATGTTATCGTTTTCGTTATTGTTTCCTCTATCCAGAATGTTTTCTCCTGATCTCCGACTTTCTGAACTATTGTCCAGCCCAGCTGTCCGTCCTTCTTCTCCAGACGTGACTCTGTCAGTCCGTTCTCCAGTTGCTCTTTCGGTATCTGAGGATATTCCGTTTCGGGGACTTGCATTTTCTGCTCTTCGCTGAGAGCTTTCCACTGTTCGTAAGTCATTATTCTGTTCTTCCTTTCGTAAAACATTTTCGGTTCTCAGGGTATCAAAGGCATATTCTACGCTTGTAAGTGCCTTTCTTGCAGCAGAGGAAGCACTTGTCAGCAGCATAAGCATTTGTTCATCACTTTCACAGAACTCTAATGCAGCTCTGTCAGGCTGAACATTGTACCTTGCACCGTTGATTTCTAATCTTCCAGCTATCATCGTCTGTATCATGTTATGATAAGAGTTACGAAATTTGAGCTTATCTTCGTTTGAAAGGTCTGTAAGCTCCAAATCCTGAATTAAGCTCAGATCGTCAATAGCGGAAGCTGCGGACTCATCTAACGCACTGAAAAGAGGAGTATCCTTCGGAAGCCCAAGCTCATTACGGATAGCATCAACATTCTTGTTCGTTATTGTCCAACGCTTTGGGGGATAATCACCTATTACATCTTCAAAATCGTATAGTGTGACTTCATTACCTTTCTGATCGAGGAACTGAATACCTATGCTTGCAGGATTTACCTGATAGCCAGCACGTTTCCATTGATTTCCTGAAGCTATGAACTGTGCGTCAGGTCTGTTCACATAGAATTCCAGTGCCACAGAGACAGGATGCTTGAATACTCTTCCGAAGTATTTCAGGAAGTTCATGTACTCAACATCATCGGTTGCTATTCGCTTGATTGTTTGCTTACCCAGCTGACTGTAATGTCCTACGGGTATAGAATTTGCCATGATAATTTTACCTCCCTTTACCATAGTAACACTTTAAAGCGGAGAAGTCAAGATTTTTGCACGGATATTTGATTTTTTTGAATTCATTCTCTCTCCGCTACAAAAGCAAGAATGAAAAATAACGTCTGATTGTGCAGATTAACGGCAATTTAAATAAAATCTCCGTCAGGAAAGTCTCTTTACGAAGTATTCAACAATGACAAACCTCCTTTTTTCTCTCTTTGCTTTATTGAAAAAGAAAAAACGCACCGAGCTTTTATCATTTTCGGGCGCACATCTGACTTTATATTATAATAAAGTTTTATATACTTTAAGTTATTTATATACTAAAAGTAAATCTCTTTTTTTATTTCAATAAAGTGAGTTATTGGGTACTTGAAGATGACTGTAAAATTGCGGACTACCCCTTTTATAAAAAGTGTTGCCGCTGACTTGACAAATCTTCTTTTTTGTGATA
>DBYI01000053.1 GCA_002310115.1 Ruminococcus flavefaciens | reverse complement strand
ACGTCTCCAGGATACTTTACAGTATCTTATGGCGAGAGCGGAGACGATACAATTGTTGTTGTAATTCCTGAAAAAACTATGAATGCAATTTCTTATCTGTACAACAGTATAAATAATCCTACACTCAAAAATATTGCTTCTACAGCAATGAACTTCTTTGGCAAGTATTTTTCTTTCAAAATTGTTTAATAAATAAGTTAAGGACATCCCCGGTTCGGGGATGTCCCATTTTGTCCTCTGTTATATATTTAGTTCTATTTCAGGGGGGCTATAATACCTGTAGAAAATGGTAGGTGTTATCATTTCACAAACTCCAACATCAAATTGGCAATACCTTTTTGATGATATATAAGATATCTGTTATATCAGGCGGCATTTTTATATGCAAGATTTTCGGGTAAAGTCTTGCTTTTTTTTATTGATAGCGATATAATATATAAGTGTATATTTTGTGTATTAATATATGCAGGTAAAGATAAGGAAAAGGAAATTATTAAAAGGAGAGAAATATATGCTTAAAATATCCGGCTGTGGTGATATTCTTATTGCTGATCGTCTCCCTGAGGGGAAATACAAGGGCTTTGAGAAAATGAAAGAGTTTCTGGGGACTCATGATGTGAGATTTGGAAATCTTGAAACCACTATACACAGAAATGAAGGCTACCCATCCCTGTTCCCAGGAGGAGGTTACTCGATGGCTGACCCTGATGTTCTTGATGATATCAGAGAATACGGTTTCAATCTTCTTAGTATTGCTAATAATCATATGCTTGATTATTCACATAAGGGATTGGAGGCTACGCTTAAGTACCTGAAAGAGAAAAAGTTTGCTTTTGCAGGTGCTGGAATGAACCTTGCCGAGGCTTCTGCACCGTGCTACATAGAAACTAGTAACGGCAGAGCGGCGCTGATAGCTGTAACGAGTAGTTTTCACGACTCCGATGCCGCTGGAAATCAGAGTGTTGATATGTGCGGACGCCCTGGTGTAAATCCTCTCAGACATACAGAAGTATTGCAGATAACTCCGGATCTGCTTGAAGCTGTCCAGCGTATAGCAGTTGGTACTGGAATCAATGAATATAGAGATTATGGAGCCAAAAACGGCTACGTTTTGCAGAATAAGAACATAAAGCTCAGGGATGTTCGCTTTACTGAAGGGGACGAGATAAAGAAGCTCTCAAATGTTCTTGAAAAAGATCTAGAAAGAGTAAAAAAACGCATACAAGAAGCAGAATCGCAGGCGGATTGTGTTATCGTTTCAGTTCATGGACATCAGTTGAAAGGAACTGACAATTATCCCGATGATTTTATAGTTGAGTTCTGTCAGGCTGTTGCCGATGCAGGAGCAAATATCGTTTTCTGCCACGGTGCACACGTTATCAGAGGTATTGAAAAGCGTAAAGATAGCATGATTTTTTATGGCCTCGGCGATTTTGTCCTAAAAAATGAACTTGAAAGAAAGCTCCCCGCTGATTTTTATGAGAAGTATTCAATTCCATATGATTGCTATGGCTCAGTGGGAATTGCGATGGATATTAGAAGTAATGGTCAGACGAGAGGTCTGTGCGCTACCAAGGGTGCTTGGGAGAGCTTTATCCCCAGCATAGAATTTGATACCGAGAAGAAAAAAGTCATTTCCGTGAAGCTTTATCCCATTACTCTTCACTTTGAGCTCCCGAGAAGCAGACGTGGCTGGCCTGAACTTTCATACAATAAGGAAATACTTGATGAACTTGAAAAAATATCTTCCGATTATAACCTTCATATAAGTGCAGATGAAGAAAATGGATATGGAGTTGTTTTGTAAAAAATAATACCGAACTAATTAGTTCAAAAAAATATTTTTTTTAAAACACTTGAAATTTGGCGTTTTATAGTATATAATAAATATTAATAATTTATTACGGAGAGGAAGATTTAATGAGTTTAGACGGCTTATTTAAGCGAACGATATATTGGACAAATGATTTGATCCATGGGGGAAAGATCTGGAATATCAGAAAAGATATTGCCTCTGTTATGTCCGATGCCAAGAGCGGAAAGATAAAACAGGACGAGAAGCTGAAGGAACTGCTTGAATGGGCAACTAAGAACTCAGCTTTTTATTCCGCTTATGCAGGAAAGCCATTGTCTGAATTCCCTGTGGTGAACAAATTGATCCTCGTTGAGAACCACGATGCCAACAGTATACCCAAAGAAAAGATTCCGTGGCAGGAGGGGGATATATTTATCCAGAAAACCAGTGGTAGTACAGGTGTTCCTTTTGCAGTTCCACAGGACACTCGAAAGAGACAGCGACGTATCGGCGCATTGAAGTACTTTAACGATACCGTTGGATTCAAGTCTCACGAGAAGCTGGGACAGTGCCGTATTTGGACAAAATGGCACGCTAAATCCAAGAAGCAGATATTCTGGGAGAATATCTATCCTATACAGGTAGCAAAGCTTGATGATGAAAAAATGGGAGAACTTGTTGAGACGATAAAGGCCAAGAAGCTTTTTGCTCTGAGAGCCTATGCGAGTTGGTATGATTTTCTCCTTGACTATCTCAAGCGTGGAAAATGCACAAAAGAAGATCTTAAGTCGCTGAGGGTATGTCTTTCTATTTCTGAGGGACTTAATCCGGCAACAAAAGAGGGAATGTTGGAACTTGCTGGTATTCCTATAGTTGAGACGTATGCCGATGAGGAAGCTGGTACGCTTGCTCATCAGAGACTAAAAGGAACGAATTTCTATCTTAATCATGCAGATTATGTGTTTGAATGCTTGAAAATGGATTCCGACGAACCTGCTGATTATGGCGAGCTGGGAAGGATAGTTCTTACCGATTTGTATAATTACTCATTCCCAATGATAAGGTACGATACAGGCGATACTGCTATATTCCATGCAGGCACTAAGGAAAGCAACGGCTGGCCTTACATAGAAAAACTTTTTGGAAGAAAGATGGATATGGTATTTGATTCAAATGATCAGCCTGTTCATCCAATGAATTTTGGCAGAACGCTTAAGAATTTTGATACCATTCGTCAGTGGCAGTTCGTTCAGAATGATCAGTATAAGTATACTATCAAGCTTCAGGTGGGCGATGAGTCGCAGATTGAAAAGGTCTTAAACGAGCTTAAAGGCATTCTCGGTGAGAAAGCTGATATCAGTGTTGAGCTTGTTAATGATATACCATTGCTGACTTCGGGAAAAAGAAAGCCAGTGGTATGTGAATGGAAGCATTAATGCTTTCAATTAATGATCGGAAAAAAATACAAATGAACTGAACGACATCATTCGTTCAGTGAAAGTTGTATTTTAACAATGGCCAAATATTAATAATACAGGAGAAATAATAATGATTAAAATGTTGGTTACAGGCGCGTGCGGAGTTACATCAAGATCTGTAGTGCGTTCATTAAACAAGAGCGAATTCTTCAAAGACAAGATCGAATTTATTGGTACAGATATCTGCAATCTTAAATATGCTCCTTATGAGGGGCTTTACAAGAAAGTATACTATGTTCCTCCATTCAATGCTCCGAATTATCGTGAGATAATGCAGAGAATCATAGATGAGAACGAGATTGAATGCGCTATTGTTATCCCAGAACCCGAGTCTCTATACTGGTCAGAGAATCCTTTCAATGTCAAGTTCATGAGGATCCCTCCTGTATTCGGTGAAGAGGTAATCAGCAAGAAAAGACTTTATGAGAATCTCATGGGTACAGGGCTTACCCCTAAGTTCCAGGTGCTCAGCAATGCAGAACTACTGAATAATCCCGAAAAAGTAGAACTTGAATATCCTATGTGGATACGTGATTATTCAGAAGGAACAACTTCGGGCAAAGGCGCATACCTTGCAAATGATTACAAGCACCTTTGTGCATGGGTAGAAATAAACGAGAACATTGATACATTTATGCTGGCTGAATTCCTTCCGGGACGCAATCTCGCTTGCTTCCTTTCATATAACCGCGGCGAGCTGATACAGTACGGAGTTGCAGAGAGAGTAGATTACCTTATGGGTAAAGTTGCTGTATCTGGAATTACTGGAAATACATCTTACGGACGACTTCTCAATGATAAAAATGTGCTTGATATTTCTCTCAAGGGCGTTAACAAGATACTCGAAAAGACAGGCGAGGAGATGAACGGCCTTGTAGTTGTTGATCTTAAGGAAGACGCTGATGGAGTTCCTATGATCACAGAAATAAATTTGCGTCATGTTGCTTTTACATCGACCTTTGCAAATGCGGGCCTTAATTTCTCGGAGGCACAGTTGCTTTGCATGCTTGGAAGAGAAAGCGAGATACCTGTTAAGGGTACGCTGGTATTCCCTGAGAATAACGCTATGTTACGTGATGTTGATGGACTTCCGATTTATACGGAGAATTTCCATATGCCAAATATCGGAGAGGCTTTCAAGGTGACTGATTAAGCATAGGACCGTTATGTTTAATTAATAATGTAAAACGTCCGAACGAAGTTTGTGATGACGACTTCGTTCGGACGTTTTTTCGTTTTTTTATAGTGGATAAATATGATTAGTTCTCGTTATCTACAATGCTGATTTCCTGCATCATAGCACGGCGATTATGATATAGTGTTTTCCAGGTGCATATAATATCGTTTACGCATTCTTTTCCACCCTTTATAGTTTTCATATGTTTTAATTTATTTGCCCATATTCTATATGTGAAACGATCAGCTTTATGTTCTGCTGCTTTATTTAGATAATTTTTGTATTCATTCAAAATAAACTCAGAATAATCTTCAGCAAGGAATGATTCATATTTTTCAATAAGGAATATATCTTTATTAGAATAAATATAACTTAAAAGTCTTTGTTTAAGATTTTCTTCAATGAAGTATTCCGGAAGCATTTCCTGATTTTTCATAGAGGAATAAAGTTTTTCTCTTACTTCTTCCCATTCATCTGAATCAAAAAGGGATTTGAATTCTATGTAAACATTTTTATCTGTTGTATTATATTCAGTGAGAATAATCCATAATTCCTTGACATAGTTCTTTTTATCGCCAGATTGCCTGTATAAATCCTTAAGTTTCAAATGCGCATTTTTAGCATCCCAAGTATTATTATCAGATTTAATATTATCTTCAAGGATCTTTATTGCTGTTTGGATATCATCTTTTGAAATACATCTGTCAAGAATATATTTGCGTACTCTAGATAAATGCCAGTATTTTTTGCTATACTGCATTATTTTATCATCTTCATATTTTAGAGCATCCATGAGTTCAAGATGATATAATACCCACGTAATAAGTTCATAGTCACGGCAATCTTTTGAAGTTCTCATATCTGAGTATTTAAGCATTTCTTCAAGAAACTCTGTTTCAGGAAAACTGCTTCTTATATAATCAAGATAAAAACCAGAAACATAATGAAACTTTGGATGAAGCAATTCCAGAGATGTAGAGAATAACAGACGTTTTGTATCCATGTCAGACATTTCAGTAATTCTTTGCAGTATTTCCAGACAATAATTCTGGAAGCAGAAAAGCTCTTCTTCATTATCAATTTCAGTATACATGATTTTGCCGGAATAATATCTTACTATTGCGAAGACGTCCAAAAAGCGTTTTTCTTCAATAAGCTTATCCGTACATTCCTTTATCAGTTCTTGGGCTTCATTAAAAAATTGCAATGAATCCTCCCAGTTAATCATACCATATTCATCTAAATAGTCCATAATAAGTGTGTCGATATGTGACTGGTATTCAGAAATACTTATACGCTTTTTTTTAATACCCCAAAAGCGTATAAACCGATATCTCAGCTCTAAATCGTTTCTTATTGATTTTAATAGGAACTCTCTTATTAATTCAGGTTCAGCTATATTGACTAAACTTTCAGCGTCAAAGGGATTTGATGCTGAAATATTATCTGAATCTTCAAGTGCATACAATACAGATGCCATATGTTTACAATTATTGCCATCAGTTGCATAGGGGCAATTGCAGTACATTCCGTCAACATCACCGTTCGAAAAACTTATACTCACATGGTATTCTTCAGTACCAAATACAGTTGCTTCAACATTGTTATTGGAGCATTCTGTTATTTTAGTCTTGCCGTTGAGATAATAATCATGTCCTTTTTCGAGGATATTGTTTTTAAAAATTTTTTTCCAGTTCACTTTTTTTTCCTTCTAAATTATTGTATGTAACTATTATAACCCATGGCTTTGTTTTTTTCAAGTGTTTGGTTCTACATTACTTGACATTATAATACAGATGCAGTATAATAATTCTTGTAGTTTGCCATTTTGTGGCTTTGTCTTAATTTTGAAAAGGGAAGTCATTGGAACTATATTTTAGATTATTATATTGGAGTTTGATTAATAATGAAAATAGCAGTTGCAGGAACAGGATATGTTGGACTTTCAATAGCGACTCTGCTTGCACAGCACAATACTGTAATGGCAGTCGATATAATACCGGAGAAAGTTGAGCTTATCAATAATAAAAAGTCCCCTATACAAGATGATTATATTGAAAAATACCTTGCGGAGGAGAAGCTGGATCTCTCAGCAACTCTTGACGCAGAGGCAGCATACAAGGACGCTGATTTTGTAGTTATCGCAGCTCCTACAAATTATGACAGCAAGAAAAATTTCTTTGATACTAGTGCGGTTGAAGCTGTTATAGATCTTGTTATGAAATATAATCCTAATGCGATAATGGTGATAAAGTCAACTGTTCCTGTTGGCTATACTCAGTCCGTACGTGAGAAGACAGGCAGCAAAAACATAATTTTTAGTCCTGAGTTTCTTCGCGAAAGCAAAGCACTTTACGATAACCTATATCCCAGCCGTATCATTGTTGGTACGGATATGAAAGACGATAAACTTATTGAAGCTGCCCACACATTTGCAGGACTTCTTCAGCAGGGGGCAATCAAAGAGAATATCGATACTCTTTTCATGGGATTTACAGAAGCGGAGGCTGTAAAGCTTTTTGCTAATACATTTCTTGCACTGAGAGTAAGCTATTTTAATGAGCTTGATACATATGCAGAACTGAAAGGCCTCGATACACAACAGATAATAAACGGAGTTTGCCTCGATCCACGTATAGGAACTCATTACAACAATCCATCCTTTGGTTATGGTGGTTACTGCTTGCCAAAGGATACAAAGCAGCTGCTTGCAAATTATGAGGACGTACCTCAGAATATGATGTCAGCTATAGTTGAGGCTAACAGGACAAGAAAGGACTTCATAGCCGACAGAGTTCTTGAAAAAGCAGGATATTACAGCTATGGTGACAAGAATGAATATGACAGCAGTATGGAGAAGAATGTTGTTATCGGAGTATATCGCCTGACAATGAAATCCAATAGTGACAACTTCCGTCAGTCTTCCATACAGGGTGTAATGAAGCGAATAAAGGCTAAGGGTGCTACTATTATAATATATGAGCCTACTCTTAATGAGGGAGAGACCTTCTTCGGAAGCGTTGTGGTAAATGACCTTGACAAGTTTAAGGCACAGTCCAATGCTATAATTGCCAATCGTTATGACAGCTGCCTTGATGACGTTAAGGATAAGGTATATACAAGAGATATTTTCAGAAGAGATTAAAAAATAAAAATTAGAATATATGTATCGCCTCACGATGATGATATCTTGATATGTCCGCGAAAGCGGACATATTTTTTGCACTTGCAAGCTTTTTTTATCTATATCACGGCAGAATACCCACACTCCTAAGCGAAGCGAAAGATGGGGATGAATGCCGGATTTTTAAAGCCAAACTATAGATAATCAGTAGAACGTTTGCTATAATAGATACATAGGAATATCCTAAATCTAAAAGGAAGGAGAAAAACCATATGTATCTAACTGTAAAGCAAAAGGTAAAGCATCTGTCAAAGAAAGAGTACAGTATTTTGAGGGAATTGTGTCATACAGCGAAAAATCTCGCAAATGAAGCAATCTACAATGTACGACAGCATTACTTCACAGATGGAGAATACCTAAACTATGAAAAGAATTACGCACTTCTGAAAAACAGTCCCAATTATAAAACACTAAATTCTAATATGGCACAACAGATTCTGAAAGAAGTAGACGGTTCGTTCAAAAGTTTTTTCGGACTGCTTAAACTAGCAAAGCAAGGCAAGTATTCTTACAAAGATTGTAAGTTGCCGCATTATCTGCCAAAAGACGGATTTGTTACACTTATTATCGGATATAATGAAACATTTCAACGTAAACCTGATATGAGCAAGTGTAACAATCAGAACTTTGTAAATATACCATATGGTAAACTGCGTTCGAAACTGGAATATCTATGTGAGTTGAATGGCATTGTTTTTGTCAAGCAAGAAGAAAGTTATACTTCAAAGGCATCGTT
>DBYI01000115.1:60556-63053 GCA_002310115.1 Ruminococcus flavefaciens | reverse complement strand
TGGACTTTTTCGACAGACTGAAAGGCACTCACGCTGAGTGCCTTTTTTCATATTTTAACGTTTGGATTTGTGTATTGTCCATGCTTTTTGGTTGCGCCATTCCAGAACTGTATGGCAAACTGAGGACAATGATGCAGACAACGGAAGCACAAAGCACAGCGCTCTTTGACCCATACGGGCTTTCCGTCCTTTATATCAATGGCTTTCACCGGACACTTTGCAGCACAAAGGCCACAGCCATTACAACTGTCTTCGACATACAGGTTTTTTGTCATTCTAACCTTTGCAAATACTTTATCCGTATATTTATGGAAAGCATAAGGAGTCCTCATAGTAAGGAAGCATCCTTTTTTCCTATCCAGTATCTTTGCGATGGTCTTGTTTATATTTTTTTCCGCAGCCTCATTCTGACGAGCAACTTTCTCTTTATTACTGAGGTTAAAGGTAACAGTCCAGTTATCTGGCATTTTTATGCTGTAAACTGCACTCAGGCGAATGCCATTATCCCTGAGAAGATGTCTTGCCTCTTCTCCACTGCAGCCAACAGTAGTTCCGTAGGTTGACGCTATGAAAACATAGTGCTTTCCATGTCTGTGAAGTCGCAGCTTCTGTAAGTACTCCCTCATAGGTATAGGCAAAGCCCACCAGTGAGTAGGAGTAACAATACCAAAGCATTCCCCATCTTCAAGGGTAATATCATAGCAACCTTCTTCAATCGACATGGCTTTTTCATTCAGTGCAGAAGCTATGCGCTCCGCTGCATATTTACTGTTACCAGTAGCTGAAAAATAAACTATCATATATTATCCCCCTTATAGCAATATTAATAATTATTGCTTCTCGAACATCTCAGCTCCAACTCCGCAGATAGGACAGACATAATCAGCAGGTACTTCCTCGCCTACGTATTCATAGCCGCAAACCGTACATCTCCATATTGTCTCGCCACTCTCGGTTTTTCCAACGGGAACAGCCTCATGTCCACCAGTAACCTTTTCAAAATCTGCCTTTCCATGCTTACATATAGGACAGATAAAGTCATCTGGAACTTCCTCACCCACGTACTCATAACCACAAATGACACATCTCCAGATTGTCTGACCATCTGAGGTAGTTCCCACAGCTTCTGGCTTAGGCTTTATATTACTCTGATAGTATTCGTAAGTCGCGGAAGGAATACCGCTGAGAATTTCCATATCAGTTACCTCAGCAATGAACATTGTATGTGTGCCAAGATCTATACTGTGCCATACAGAGCCTGAAATATATGCGTTTGTGCCCTTAGTAACTATAAGGCAGCCGTTTTCTGCGCGCTTACAATCCTTAAAGTCTGCAAACTTATCCACATCTCTTCCTGATTGAAAACCAAAATGATTAAAAAGTGAAAAATCCGCGTCAGTACTTATAACGGAAGCTGTAAATCTGCCGGTTGCCATAATAAGATCGTGAGTGTAGTTCGTTTTTGCAACAGTAAGGCTTACTTTATTGGGTGAAGATGTAACTTGAGCCAGAGTATTGGTGATGCAACCATTATCTTTTCCGTCACTGCAAGCTGTAACAACAAATAGTCCATAGCTTATTTTGTACATTGCTTTCTTATCCATTTTACATACCTCCGTTTTATACGCTCTGATCGCGCTTTATTATATTTTTATACTAACATTTTTAGTACCATAGTTCAAGCATATTTTATGAACAATGCTATTCTACTTAATAGTTATACTAATACTATTTAAAATCTTAACTAAAACTGATATAAAGAATACAACACCTATAATTATTGTAAAAGAACCCGATATTTTGCTAGTATCTTTCATCGATGGATCGTAAATCTCCTTTGGATCATCCGGATTAACTCGGATCCGAACTGTCTCGCCTTCTTCATGAGGTGTAATAGCCATAAAATTACCTGTTTTTGATATATATTCAGTTCCGTTATACCAATAGGAATAGCTCGGGACACGAACATCAACATCTTCTATATCATGACTTTTCAATGTCTCCACATTCACTATCTTCGCTAAAACTTCTACAGTGCAGCGCTTTTTCTTGCTGATACTGGTAGAAATAATCTTTACTCCTATTGCTACTACAAAAACAGAAATCACAAGTAAAGTCCACATAAATAACATCCTTTCAAATTCAATAATTCAATACTAATTATAGTTTTTTTTGACAGAAATGTCAATAATTTTACATACACTTGACAATTCCGATAAAAGTGCTATAATATAATACGAAAAAGGGAGCTTGTTTTACAGGCTGAGAGGGAGTTTTTAACTCCGACCTTACCTGATTTGGATAATGCCAACGTAGGGAAATACTTATTTAATGTAGGTGTGTCTCTATGTGAGCGCACCTTTTTTAGTTGAGAGTTCATCGCTTAAAATTGCTATTTTCACTTGTCTAGTAATATACAATCTCTCAGCTGCTTGAAAAAAGCGGAGCATCGGGGGCACCACCTTGTTTCGCTATACAAAATTAATGCTGGGGCATA
>DBYI01000115.1:30949-60522 GCA_002310115.1 Ruminococcus flavefaciens | reverse complement strand
AGCGATTCCTGCGGAGGCGCCGGCATTCAGGCGGACATTAAAACAATGACCATGAATGGTGTTTATGCTATGAGCGCTATTACAGCTCTCACCGCACAGAACACGACCGGCGTAACAGGTATTATGGAGGTATCGCCTGAATTTCTGACTATGCAGCTTGACACTGTGTTTGCGGACATCCGTCCCGATGCAGTCAAGACAGGCATGGTCTCCTCCGAAAAGCTCATTCGCATTATCGCGGAAAAGCTAAAGCAATATAAAGCTGAAAATATCGTAGTTGACCCTGTTATGGTAGCTACAAGCGGCTCTAGGCTTATCGCAGAAGACGCTATTGATGCTCTGAAATCACAGCTGCTCCCCGTTGCAGCAGTTGTCACTCCAAATATCCCAGAAGCTGAGATACTTGCCGATTTGAAGATAGCCTCACGCGAGGATATGGTAAAAGCAGCCGAAAAAATAGGTAAAAAATACGGATGCGCTGTACTCTGCAAGGGAGGGCACAGTCTAAATGATGCTAATGACCTTCTCTGGAACAACGGCAGCTGCATATGGTTCAACGGGAAACGTATCAACAATCCTAACACTCATGGGACAGGATGCACACTTTCAAGCGCCATTGCTTCAAATCTTGCAAAAGGATTCAAACTTGAAAAGTCTGTGGAACGTGCTAAAGACTACATTTCAGGTGCTCTTGCAGCAATGCTTGACCTTGGAAAAGGCAGTGGTCCTATGAATCATGCATTTGCTCTCGAGGGAGAGTTTGCAAAAACATCAGAACAATGAGCATACGGCTCTAAAAATCAATCAATCGGAGGAAATATAACAATGAGAAACTACAGTACACAAATGGAAGCGGCTAAAAAGGGAATCATAACTCCCGAAATGAAGATAATAGCCGAAAAAGAATACATCGACGCAGAGGAACTTCGAGCTCTCGTTGCAAAGGGGGAAGTCTGCATACCATGCAATATCAATCATAAGTCCATTTCTCCTGAGGGTATCGGTACGAAAATGCGTACAAAGATCAACGTTAACCTTGGAATCTCAGGCGATGCAAAGAACTATGACATAGAAATGCAGAAAGTTGATATGGCCCTTAAATTCGGAGCAGAAGCTATCATGGATCTCTCCAATTACGGAAAGACCAACACTTTCAGAAAGGCACTCATTGAAAAATCACCTGCTATGATAGGTACTGTTCCTATGTATGACGCAATTGGATATCTTGAAAAGGATCTCCTCGAAATAACTGCAGAGGACTTCCTCAGAGTTGTCCGTGCACATGCTGAAGAGGGCGTTGACTTCATGACTATCCATGCCGGAATAAACCGCCGAGCTGTGGAGGCTTTCCGTAGAGACAAGCGAAAGATGAACATTGTTTCACGCGGCGGCTCTCTGCTATTTGCGTGGATGATGATGACAGGAAACGAAAATCCATTCTACGAGCATTATGATGAAGTCCTTGATATTCTCCGCGAATACGACTGCACAATATCTCTCGGTGACGCTCTCCGTCCGGGCTGTATTGACGACGCAACAGACGGTGGACAGATAGCTGAACTAATAGAGTTGGGAGCTCTTACAGAAAGAGCATGGGCCAAGGACGTTCAGGTAATGGTCGAAGGTCCTGGTCATATGGCAATGAACGAGATAGCTGCTAATATGAAGCTCCAGAAACGTATATGCCACAATGCTCCGTTCTATGTTCTCGGGCCTCTCGTTACCGATATCTTCCCTGGATATGATCATATCACTTCTGCTATAGGCGGAGCTATAGCTGCTGCTAGCGGTGCCGATTTTCTCTGTTATGTTACTCCTGCTGAGCACCTTCGTCTACCAGATGCAAATGACGTTAAGGAGGGAATTATCGCAAGCCGTATAGCTGCTCATGCTGCCGATATAGCAAAGGGAGTTCCTCATGCTACAGACCGCGATAACGCTATGGCAGAAGCACGTCATGAGGTTGACTGGGAAAAGATGTTCGAAATTGCTGTTGACGGTGAAAAAGCCAGAGCTTACTTTGAGAGTACTCCCCCTGCTGACAGACATACATGTTCTATGTGTGGCAAGATGTGCGCTGTAAGAACCACAAATATGATCCTCAACGGAGAAAAAGTTGAGTTCTGCACTGAAAAATAATAAGATCTGATTAGGCGCACGTTCTGATATGTGCGCCCTAATTATGCATTTGCACATAATTGATTTGTTTATTTTTGTTGGTTTTGCACCAACATATCTTCAGCTTGTTTCATTGCTCACTTATTTTACTTGATTACTAACTATATATATGCTATAATGAACTGGTAGTGTTTTCATTCAGCTAAATGCAAATCTTTGATAAAACGAGGTAATTCACGCATTTTTTGGCTATATATTTGACACTAAAAGGAAAGGACCTTTTATCATGAAAAAAGTCATAATAATCGGCGCAGGACCTGCTGGTCTTACCGCAGCATACGAGCTACTCAAGAACGGCTCAGGCGAATATAATGTCACTGTCCTGGAGGAAACCAACGCTATCGGAGGTATCTCCAAAACTGTCAACTACAAGGGGAACCGCATGGACATGGGCGGTCACCGCTTCTTTTCAAAGATACCAGAGGTAAATCAGTGGTGGAGCAATATGCTTCCTACTCAGGGTGTCCCCTCATCTGACGACAAATACCTCAAAAGGCACGTAAATGTAGAAAACGGTGGTCCCGACCCACAGAAAGAAAACCGAGTTATGCTCAAAAGGCGCAGGGTTTCACGTATACTCTTCAATGACAAGTTCTATGACTATCCTGTTTCACTTAAACCCGAAACGATAAAGAATTTCGGATTTCTTACCACTGTGAAGGTGGGATTCAGCTACTTAAAAGCAGCTTTGCATAAGCGACCCGAGACAAACCTAGAGAACTTCTACATAAATTGCTTCGGAAAAGAACTCTATTCAATGTTCTTCGAGTACTACACAGAGAATCTTTGGGGCAGACATCCCAGCGAAATTGATGCTTCGTGGGGAGCTCAGCGCACAAAGGGGCTCTCAATCGTTGGTATCATAAAAGATTTCTTCGGAAAGCTGTTAAAGGTAAAGAATCGCAAAGTCAATACTTCACTTATCGAAGAGTTCAAATACCCAAAGCTTGGCCCTGGACAGCTGTGGGAAGTTACCGCCGATGAAGTTAGAAAGCTTGGCGGAAATATTATTATGGAAGCTGCTGTCAGAAAGATCTATAAGGACGAAAACAATAACCTAACAGGTGTAGCCTATATAAAGAACGGTGAGGAAGTGAAGCTCAGCGGTGACTGCGTCATCTCCTCTATGCCTGTTAAAGATTTAGTTGCCGGCATGAACGATGTTCCGGATGAAGCTGCCCGTATTGCCGCAGGTCTCCCTTACCGTGACTATATGACACTTGGAGTTCTTGTTCCGAAGCTCAAGCTCAAAAACAAGACGAAAATGAGAACAGTCGGCAATATCGTTCCCGACTGCTGGGTATATGTTCAGGACAGACGTGTAAAAATGGGACGTTTTCAGATTTACAACAACTGGTCTCCTTATATGGTAAAAGATCTTGGTCACACTGTTTGGGTAGGTCTAGAGTATTTCGTTTCTGAGGGTGACAAGTTCTGGAATATGACTGAAAAACAATTCTCTGACTTCTGTGTAAAGGAAATGGTCAAGCTTGGTCTTATCGGCAGTGCAGACGAGGTACTTGATACTCACATGGAAAAGGTTAAAAAAGCATACCCTGCTTACTTCGATACCTATGAGGAAATGGACAAGCTTATAGATTATCTTGATACAATCCCTAACCTTTACTGTGTCGGCAGAAATGGTCAGCACAGATACAACAATATCGATCACTCAATGGTAACCTCTTTTGAAGCCGTAAAGGCTATCAAGAGTGGCACAACAGACAAGTCCGCGCTTTGGAACGTCAATACTGAAAAGGAATACCACGAGGAGAAAAAGTGATGGACGAAATAAAGCAGATACTCCGCAACAAACAGTTCAAAAAGCTGTTTGTTGGCGATACTGATAATACTCTCATCCAATTCTTCCGTTATCTTTTCGTAGGTGGACTAGCTTTTGTTGTGGACTTCGCATTGTCCTATATCCTGTTCAGATTCGTTTTTCATGAACAGAAAGAGTTCGGCTGGATAGCAAACGCCCTTTCATTTATTGCTGGTCTTATCGTAAACTACATTATAAGCACATTCTGGATATTCAAGAACTCAAAAGTCGATAACAAAGTGGTGGAGTTTCTCAGCTTTGCTGCCATCGGAGTAGTTGGGCTTCTTATTACCATTGGCATTACCAAACTCTTTGAGATTTGGCTCGGAGATACCACAAGCCTCTTTCAGATAATCGCAAAGGTTGTTTCTACTGCGGTGTCATTCCTGTGGAACTTCTTTGCGCGAAAGATATTGCTCTACACTAAAAAAGAAGAACAATAATAAAAAAAGCGCAACTTATTGCGCTCTGTGCATTACAGGAGATGTATCATGGATAATGAAAACAATATAAGTGAATACAACAAAGCTCCGCCAGAAAGTCCAGAAATCGCAAATACAGAAGATATCACCAACAAGGTGGAAGAAGCCGCTGAAAAGGCTGAAAATATGGTAAATCTTTCTGAAGTTGCTGCAAGAAATGAAACTGATACGATTGAAATCACAGATTCCGAAGAAGAAAAGAGCAACGCGAACCGCTCCTTGTACGAAAATGATAAAAGCTCTAAAAAAGCAAAGAAAAAGCGCTTCAATATACTCGGAAAGATAGCAGGATGGCTTATAACGATTTTAGTGTTCCTTAGCGTCTTTCTTATAACAGGGTACTACGTAACCACAGCTTCAAAAGCTGAATTTCATGCAGACTGCACAGACACAATAATGTGGGCAAACGCTTCTGTGGAAAGCGGTCACCTTTACGATCAGGACTTTAAATATGCCTGCTTCCTCCCTATCGGAACAAGCACTATTATGATTCCGCTGATACAATTATTCGGACTCAGCATAAAAACTCACATAATAGGCATGACGATCTTTTTTATACTGTTCACATTATTCATGGTGCTGATGATGAGAGAGGTCACTGGCAGTTTGCCTTCAGCTCTTATGGGGACTTCCTTGTTCCTAGCACTGACTCTTTCAACTCCTAAGATGCGCGAGATATTCTGGGGGCATACTATCTATTACTCCCTTGGATTATTATTCCTGGCAATCGGTACATTCATGTACTTCCGAATAATGTCACTCGAAAACAATGCAAGATCGCTGATAAAAAAAGGCAAAAGCTGCAAATCAAAGAAACTATGGAAATTCATCATTTTCATTCTGCTCTGTGCTTTCATGCTGCTGACAGGCATGGATGGAGTTACCGGGCTAACGCTTTTCACTATTCCACTTACCGGAGCAATATTTGCAGAACAGTTTCTCAACACCAAGCAGAAGATTTTCGGCGCAAAAAGTTTGATCGTTTTGTTCAGAGTTGTCATCTTCATGATAATGGCTGTTATCGGTGTTATTATCAATAATGAGTGCATAGGTAAGCTGGTGGCTGGTTATCAGGATGCAAATACTGAGTTTTCTAGCATGAACACCTGGATAGATCATCTCCACTCTTTGCCACTGAGTTGGATGAAGTTACTTGGCGTTGATAATCTCCCAGATGTGATGTTCACAGATGAAAAAGGCATATATAACCTCATCTACATCATATCATCGATAATTATCGCAGTTATCCCCGTGATTGCCACATTCTGCTACAAAAAGTTTGGAAATGACCACAGAGGACGAATGCTAAAATTGTGGGTATGGATACACTGGGCTGTTTCCGCAGTAGTCCTCACAGGCTTTATTTTCGGTATTCTTGCAGCAGCTGAATGGCGTATAATCCCTATGCTTGGTACTGCAATAATCGTCTGCATACTCTTCCTGTTCTGGACATTTTCAGAAGCTTCAGATATGTCAAGAATATCTGTACTGTTAATGATTCCTGTTATCGCTGCAGGTATTCTAAGCTGCACCAATGTCATAGAGATAAAAAAGGACGATTACAAAAATAATACTCAATACCAGCTTGCTGACTTCCTTGAATCAGAGAATGTGACAAAAGGTTATTCAACTTTCTGGAATGCAAACTCCATCACAGTAATCACAGATGCAAAAATAAAGGTCCGCGATATATATGTAGACGAAAATGGTGCAAGACGACGTACTTATCAGTCATCAAAAAGATGGTATAACAACGATCCACTGCAGAAAGAATACTTTCTGCTTATAGACTCTGATGAGTTGAACCAACTTTCCAATTCAAGCTTCTTCCTCGATCACGAACCTGTTCGTCAGGCTGAGACTGAAGTAAACGGAACAACTTATACCCTTTTCGTATTTGACCATAATTTTGTATAATTTAAGCCATGAGGAAACATCATCAGTTTCTTCATGGCTTTTCTCAAATCTTATTCAGCAAGCTTCTGATTGATAGCGTTTACAAGCTCATCAGCATTTACACCGTGTACCATTGCTGCCTCCTCGATGGTCTCGCCCTGTGATGCGGGACATCCAAGGCAGTGCATTCCAATGCTGAAAAGTATAGGTGAAACGTCTTTATCAAGCTGTAGAAGCTCCCCTATCTTTGTTTCCTTTGTAACCTGTGCCATATGTTTTCCTCCATTTTCTACATTGCAGAACTTGACAAATGTCAACTCTGCTGTTATAATATTATCATAATCATTTACATTTGTCAATGATGTAATCTAAACTTTTACAAAGTGAGGTATTTTGTCCATGTATCAAGGCAGCAACAAATCTGCACTCCTGTCGCAGAAGCTTATATCTGATGCTTTACTCAGACTTCTTGAAAATACTCCTTTCATTGACATAAGTATAAGCGACCTCTGCCGTGAAGCTCAGGTTTCAAGACAGACCTTCTACTCACTTTTTGGGACGAAGGAAAACGTTATTATTTATGAGTTGAGCCATAACTGCTGCTTTCTTCCAGAAGAAAACCACGCCTCATGCCGTTCAGCAGTCTTTCGAGGATTCTGTGAAGGCTATAGCAGGTACATAGTAGATAAGCAGCACATTATATCTCTACTTGTGAAAAACGATATGATACATTTCCTATATGATGTTCAGTACCGCTCACTCATGAACTGCAAGCATTTTATCAGTGATGTTTCCGACGAGAGCCGTATTTTTATCGTAGACTTTATAGCTAGTGGAATGAACAGTATCGCCAAAAACTATATACTTACTGACAAAAAAGCAGATGTTAAGTTTCTCGAAAAGCTTATGTTCAGTCTATTTGGCGGACTATATTTCAAGAATTACACCTGATAATAAGAAATAGTTAATGCCCGAGAGCAGCAAATAATCATTTTTGCTGCTCTCGGGCATATTTTTTTATTTATTCAGCTGTTTCAGTTGTTTTTTCAGCCTCGGGCTGCTCCTTACTCTCAGCTCCTGCGTCTGTGCGTCCATTTACAAGCTCTATTATCCTATCTCCATAGGAAGCACACTTGTGTGAGTGTGTAACCTGAAGAATGGTTATGCCCTTCTGCTTATTGATATCAGAAAATAGCTTCATTATCTCTTCACCCGCATTAGAGTCAAGGTTACCTGTCGGCTCATCTGCAAGAATTATCTCGGGATCGCCGATGACAGCTCTTGCTATGGCAACTCTCTGCTGCTGACCACCTGAAAGCTCAGCTGGCTTTGCCTTGCGCTTGTCGGAAAGTCCTGTTATGCGGAGTATCTCGTCAAGCTTTTCTTTCATCTCAGCTTTGCTTTTTCCTTTTACGCTGGAAGGAAGAAGTATATTATCCTCAACATTGAGGTTCTGCACGAGGTTGTAGAACTGGAATATAAAGCCTATCTTATCAAGTCTCAGCTTGGAAAGATCTTTTTCCTTCATCTTTCCAATGTCCTGTCCACATACGTTTATTGTTCCGTTAAAATATCTATCAAGTCCGCCGATGAGGTAGAGAAGCGTTGATTTACCGCTTCCTGATGCTCCCATAAGAGATACGAACTCTCCCTTTTCGACATTCAGTGAAGCACCGGAAAGCACCTTTGTCATTCCCTCGCCCTTGCCGAAAGCCTTATATACATTATTTACTTCTATTACATTAGCCATTGTTCTTTCTCCCTTCATTATTCATATTTCAGCTGCGATACGAGATCCATCTTTTTGACAGCACGTATCGGGAACAGTGATACAAGTGTGAATATCGCATATAGGAATATAGCATAGATCACACACTTGCCTACAGGTACTATGTTAGGTCCTGCCTGTCCTATAGCCATAAGCATACGCTGAAATGCTACGGACATGAATACTCCCACAGGTACTGCGAACAACAGTGCTGCGCCTGCTGATATGAGGTTTTCTATAAGGAACATCTTAGAAAGTTTGCTTCTTGGCATTGCAACAGACGTCATTACCGCGCATTCGCGCTTTCTACCCTCAAGTCCAATGAGCTGGTTGCTTACTACTCCTATAAATGTAAGAGCTATACCAATAAGTATCAGAAGATTGAGAACGCCCTTTACTCCTGCCTTTGTGATTGCAACCTGCATATCATATTCCTGTCTTGTATAAACAATAGAAATATAATCTGCAGAGTGATCCTGTATCGTTTTCTTTACAGCCTTTGCATCGCTTCCCTTTACTAACAAGAACAACGGAAAATCATTGTATATTTCCTTGTATGTCTTTTCACTAATTACTATAGAGCTGCCCTGACCGACAAGGTAGTCAAAATCGACTGTTCCACCGATCTTAAGGGTTCTTTCCATTGGAAGATAACCATCATAAAGGAAAGTAACATTTATTTCGTCACCCTTATTTAATCCATACTTCTTCATTAGTACGGAATCAATAAGAATCTCATCATCGGCTGCTCCGTCCTTAGAAAGATCCACTGTCTTTATCATTTCATCAACGCTTGACAATCCATAGACATTGGCATCAAGCTTATGATCGCCGAGTTTTATCTTATCGGATGTAAAATAATGGAATACCGATCTTTCAACTCCGTCAAGGTCATCAACGTATGAAATGATTTCTGGCTTGCAGCCGTTTATCTGTGCGATAACGTCACTGTCGAAAAGACCATGATCGTATATGGCAGCAAGTGAATTTGTGAATATGTAAAGAACTATCGCAAGGGCTGCCGCTGTAAGGCAAAGCACTGAGCTTCCTACAGAACTCTTCTTAGAGCCAGCTTCTATAGCTGCAAGATGTGCGATAGGCTTACCCGTTTTCTCAAATATTCTTGAAAGAAGCTTTGCGATAAAACGCTCAACGTAGTTGAACAGCATTGCCGTTGCTGCAATAAAGCTTACAAAACAAACCATGCTGAGTACAAAGCTGTCCTTAAAGAAGAATGTAACTATTGAAACTGCAAGAAGAATTAGTCCGATCATTGTGAATATTCTGCTTGGACGATATTCCGTATCCTTTGTATTGAAAATAATATCACGGATAGGTGTTTTTATAGCCTTTATCGTTTCCTTTATAGGGCAGAGACACTCAATGAGTATAGCCACTAAAATAACACCTAAGTAAACATATGGCTTCGGCGCCGGTATAACAGGCTTTATAGCATCAGGTGTGCCGAATACGAATACAGTATCAAAGATTGGCTTCTTCACCAGTACATAGACTCCTACGCCGATAAGCGCTCCAATAAATCCGTAAATACTGTTTTCAAGAATAAGCGCAAATGTGGTCATCTTCGACGATACGCCAAGACTTCTGAACGTTCCAACAACAGACATTTTATCAACTATCATACGCTCGGAAACGGAGATAGTTACAAAGATAACAAGAAGCATACATACTGCAAACAGTATGAGGAAAAGCCTTGTTATACTCTTTATCTGATCCTGAAGCTCCTTACTTTCAAGCAGGTTTTCCACCTTTGCTGTGGTGTACTTGTCCTTTATTGCCTTTTCTGCTTCGCCTATAAGGCTATCGTCCTTTACGTCAACCAACAGCTCTGTTATCTCAATCTCGCCGCTAAGTGTAAGCTCCTTCATATCCTCGAAGCTTATAACTACAAGCTCGCCGTTTGTAAAAATACCCTGTTTCTTTTCAAGTCCGGCAACAGTGAAATCCACAGCTTTGTCGCGATCACCGTGAAGAGTAATAGTATCTCCTTCCTTGAAGCTGAATTCTTTTGCAAAACTCTCGGAAATATAGGCCTTTTTATTGCCAAGCTCAACACCGTCACGAAGAAGTCTCATATTCTTTGCACTTTCTTCGTCAAAACCGAATACAGGAAGTGTTGAACGATTGACATAAGATATGTCAAAGTCAATATGTCTGTCAAATGATGACTGCATTACTGCTATTGGCAGCACGTTGCTGTCAGGAAGGCCGTCTGCGAAATCATCACCTACAGGAGATTTTGTTGTTACGTCGAGGTCTGTAGTTCCCATCATTGAGGAATAAAGACCTCTGATTATTGTGTTAAGAGAGCCGCTCATATCAAAGCTGAGCATAGCTGTAAAGCTACATACCGCTACACAAATGATAAGAAGAAATGTCTTGAATTTGTGAGCGAGCATATTTTTTAAAGTGTGTTTTAAAATCAGTCTCATGGCTTACCACCTGCTTACCCTTTCCTCCGGAGGGAAGTACATCCCGTCACCCTCTTTGACGTCATAGACCTCAATGAATTTCTCGTTTGAGGCAAGCACAGCATTTACACGAACGGTTCCAGGGCTGTGTTCGTCATGATTTATCGCCCATATACCATTCGTATCCACCATAAGCGAGCACCATGACTTTGCATAGTTTTCAAAAAGCACCTTGAGCTGCTCCTTATCGTCAATAATATTGGTAATACACTCCACAGCACCAAGATCGGCATAGTTCTCGCCGTTGGTCTTTTCACCCTTTACGTGGTAAACCTCCATTATAGTGAATTTACTGTAATAATCAGCAAGTTTATCAGCACGCTCCTCAAGCACCTTTCTGTCCGTCTCGTTTATCCAGTCAGGATCAAGTATTCCATCTGGATTGAACTTGATACAGTTGGAGTCAAAGGCATGACCTATTTCGTGTGCCATTACTGCGCCAAGTCTGCCGAGATTCGCAGCATCAGAATCTTTTGGATCAAACATAGGTTTCTGCATAATAGCTACCGTTACATTTATGGTGTTACACGGCAGATACTGAGCGTTAACAGTCATAGCCGACATTTCAACATCATCACGGTCTACCTTACGTTTGAGAGTTTCCAATGATTTTTCGCTGGCTCTCAAGTTTATCTTCTTACAGGTATCCACGTAGTTTTTACCGATAATATCTGTATCCTTTTTGGTCTTTTCACTTGGCTTGGGAGCTGTTACAAGATGTACGTTATGAAGCTTCTTTAGAAGTGCCTCTCTTGTCCCCGATGTTAGCCAGTCAGCTTTCTTGATGAGTTCATCATAACTTCCGATTATCTCATCGAACATCTTATTCATAGCCTTGTCAAGCTCGGGAGTATAGAATCTGTCTGCATATTCCTCACTAAGCTGATCCTGAAGAAACGTCTGAACAATTCCTATTGCAACATCTTCCTTGGCTTCCTTGCTGACAGGATTGTAATCACCGAGAATATCATTGCTTTCTCGTATAATGTCACCGTTCTGATATAGATAAAGTGCAAATACATATGTTTTCCACTTTTCAAGATTCTCCTCAGTAATAAGGTCGTTTATAGCCTTGAGCTGATCCTTGTCATAGACGTAAATGCCATCTGTAGCATTTACTGCTTCATCGCCAACGAAAAGCTTTATCGCAGAAGTGCCAAGATTGCATACAATACTGTCAAATTCCTCAAAGCTTGTCTTTTGGGTTTCCAGCAAGACCTGCATCATGTCTACTTCATCCGTATTTGTGGCATTGGCGATATTTATGCCCAGATAGACCATATCCTTTGCCTTATCATTGGCTGTCTCGTAATCATCCCCCATTACTCTCAGCATATCTCTTGCGATGATATTCGCGGCTTCACACTTTGATGACAAGTCCTTTATATCTTCCAGCGAAGTATCAAAGAACGTTGTCATCGGCTGGATGCTGAGGCAATGCTTTGAACCGTCCCGGTAGTCTCTTCCTATCTGAAACTGAAATACAGAGCTAAGACCGTACTCACGGTGAAGCTCGCCCCATATCTTAAAAAGCTCGTCAGTATCCTCAGCTGCAAGTATTCTCTCGCAGTTGCCCATTATTTCTTCTTCAATGGCGCTGGTCTCCTGATAATCCATATACTGATTGAAAAAATCGCGGATTATCTTCTTATTGCTTCCTTCCGGGTACTTTTCTTCAGATTTCACTATCTCTTTGATAAAATCTTCAAGTTGATCCTGTGATTCCTTTTCACCGAACCCAGATATTCCGCTTTCACCGTAAGGTATCTCAAGGTCGCTTAGCGTATCAAAGTTCACATAATCATAGAAATTATCCTGCGGTCTCAGATCTTCTTTAGTCTTTTTCTTGTCCGCCTTTTCGTCATCGGCAGACTCATCCTTTTCGTCCTCGCTCTCTTCAAGCTCAGAAACTTTACTTTTACCGCTGTTTTCGGTAACCGAACAGCCAGCAGCATTAAGCGTCAGCATTCCTGCAAGAAGAAACGAAACAAGTCTCAAATGTTTCTGCATATTCTCCCTCCAATAATAATTGCAGCATATATATAATAATTAAATGATGCAATATTAATTATACACCTATAGATACTAATTGTCAATTATTTTGCACCGAAAGTGTATATATACATTATACACACTATCCACAATTTTGTCAAGCCCTATAACAAAAAAATTTGGCAGCGTTTTTTAGCGCTGCCATCTTCTCATATTTTCATAATTATTAGCTGGAATCCAAGCAGAAGCACGAGAAGTGCCGCATTAACAGCTGTGAATACAGTCATGTATTTTCCCGTCTTTGCTTCCTTTGAGCCCCTGTAAATCTGAAATGCAATAAGGCTCGCCATAGAAGCTATTATCGTTCCGAACCCGCCGATATCTACTCCAAGGAGAAGTGCTGTTCCCTGGTTCGTGAACTCTGCAAGCATTACCGCTGCAGGAACATTACTTATAAGCTGCGAGAGCAAAGCTGCTACTACGAGTTCCTTGCCACTCAGAATATGAGAGAAAAAGTCGCTTACTGCACCGATACGCGCGATGTTTCCTACAAAGACAAAAAAGCACACAAACGTAGCAAGAAGTATGTAATCCACCTTCATTAGTAGCTTCACATCGCAGATAACAGCTGCAACAAGTGCCGCTAAAAGGCATACCCAGTCAGGAACAAGTCTGAAAACCGCCGCTATGCACATAAGGAAAAGTCCCGTATATACCGCCGCCTTGAATATGGGGATCTTTTCGTTCTTCGGCTCTGGCGCTTTGCATTTATCCTTTGGCAGAAGCAAAGTAAGTCCCAATACTGCTGCAAGTCCGAGAGTTCCGACAGGCAGCATTGTTTTAAGGAATATCATAGCTGTCAGACCGAATTTATCATAAAGGAAGAGATTCTGCGGATTTCCCACGGGAGTCATCATACTTCCCAGGTTTGCTGATGCCGATTCAAGCACTATGGTGAGTATCAGACTCTTTTCGTCATTGATACTGCCATAGATAAGCAGCGTCAGCGGCACAAATGTTATCAGTGCAACATCATTCGTAACAAGCATTGCACTGAAAAAGCATATGAGTATCATCACAGCTCCTAGCCTTCGTACAGTTCCTGCCTTTTGCAGTATAAGCCTCGTGGCTTTGTCAAATATGCCTATGCTCCGCAGCCCTGCAACAGCCGCCATCAGCGCAAAAAGCTCGATGAGCACTGTTCTGTTACAGTAACCGATGTACTCTCTGTCAGGCGGTACGATGAACATCGTCACTACTGCAAGAATAAACGATATGACCATTACAGGCTGGGCCTTAATAAACTTCCGGATTTTCTCCATAAAACCGTCCTTCCATTTTTTCATGCCTAATGATTATACCACTTTTTTCACCCATCGTCAACAAAAAAATACTATTATAAAAAGATTATTCAAGTCCTGCTTTTTGATATAAAAACAGCGGCTGTAAAAACACCACAGCCGTCTGATAATAATCTGATTAATAATAGTGTCATGTAAATATAAGCGCTCCGCTGTCCTCCATCATATTGAGCAGGAAATACCGTGCTTCTTCGCGGAGCTCAGGCTTAGCCATATAGTACATGTATGTTTCAATCTTGTTCAGCGTACTTGCAGTCCTTCCCTCAATCTTGAACTGCTCAAAGCCCATAGGCACATACTTCTCCCATATAGCTTCAGGAGAAATATGGGTTTTAAGTCCACGGACATCAAAAATATTGCGCTTTGAGTAAGGACAGCTACTGAAATGATTCGGATCGTATTTTTCCAGATCAAAAGGAACATTCGGGTACTTCTTTATATGGTTGCAAAACGCTATCTGTTGCTGACTAATATCCTTATAGTGCTGTGATCTTCCCTGACATTCAGGCTGACAGCAGGCATTTACAAGGAACTCGATATCCTTTTTACGCGGAAGGGTTTCGAGAATATCAAATTTGTTGTTAAGATCATAATCTGCAACAACAACATGATAGTCCTTTTCAAGCTCGGCAACAATAGCATCCTTTGAATCGAGACGCTTGCATGTTGAGCTTGTCAGCTTATACTTCGGGAATTCTCTGCGGATATAGTCCTCCAGAAGCTGAGAAGCAACAATAACTTCATTCATTCCGTTATTTGCCAAGTGCAGCATCATATTGCATCTCTCATCGCTGAGATGCTTTTTCTCAAGCATTATGTTGGTGAACGTAAAACGCAGCGGTATACCACGGTCATTGAACTCCTTTATTACCGCTTTCATGTAGTTTTTATCTGTATTTCCGCCCTGTGACCTTCCTCCATTCCACAGGCACGGCGGAAAAACTCCGTAAAACGAAGCTATTTCCACTCCCTCACGAAAATATTCAGGGTGATTTTTAAGCATTTCCGCAAACAGCAGATTTAACTTGAAGCTTCCCGAGAAGTCAGGAAGATGGAATCTTACTCTCATATTCTTCTCCTGTAAAGTATAATTTTAATATCCGAAACTATATTATAAATAATTATACCACCAAACAAAGGTTTAGTCAAACGATTTCCTGCAAGTGATTCTTGATATGTTCAGCAAATATCCGGGCAATTTCAAAGGATTGACACAGATAACGAATTAATGTATAATGATAATTACAATACTAAACTAACAGGAGTAAACAATGAACTACATAAATGACAGAAGAAGTATAAGAAAATACAAACCTCAAATCGTAGACAAAAAACTAATCGATGAAATACTGAATGCAGCTATTCTCGCACCTTCAGCTAAAAACAGACAACCCTGGAAATTCATAGTTTACAGTGAAACAACCAAAGATGAAGTCCTTGCCGAAATGGAAAAAGGACTTTTAAAAACCAAAGAAAAACTGAAAAACATACCAAACTCGGAATATATATTTTCCGACGCTTTCAACACATTACGGATAATGCGAGAAGCTCCGACTATAATAATGGTCCTTAATACCAACGGCAGTTCACCTTTTGCTGATATTGATACCTTTGCACGTATGACTGAAATTTGTGACAGCTTATCCATCGGAGCTGCTATCGAAAATATGCTGCTTAAAGCCACTGAGCTCGGCCTTGGCACTTTATGGATAGCAAACACCAGCTATGCATACAATGAGCTTGTAAGTTACATAGGAACTTCCGCACAGCTTATCGGTGCCGTTGCACTCGGCTATGCAGATGAAGCTCCATCCCCAAGACCCAGAAAAGGCCTTGATGAAGTCGTGGAATACAGATAACAAAAAGTCCGAAAGCAATCACTAAGATTGATCGCTTTCGGACTGATTTTTATACTAAAACTTAATCAAAGACCTTTATCTCACCCATGACGAACTTCTTGAGAAGTGTGAGATCCTCGCCGTCGACAACATCGTCGCCGTTTATATCAGCTGCTGCAAAGCACTCTGCATCATTCTCCAAAGCAGCCTTACGCATTTGTGTAAGATCATAGATATCAACAGTTTCATCGCCGTTGAGATCGCCAAGGATTACTGCTTTGGCAGGTGTATTAGGCTTCCACCAGTTAATATTGAAAAGATAACCCTCTTCGCCTGTGAACACAAGATAGACGTTATGTTTTCCAGAGATCTCCTCGATTGCACAGGTCTGAGTTGACCACTTCTGCCAGTCACCCGTGCCATTAACATTCATACTGCCAATGAGTTTTCCGTCAGGAGATTCCAGACGCACTTCAAGAGCAGCCTGCGCACCATTTGAGGAAAGTCGGAAGTCAATATCCTTTGCACCTGTAAGATCAATATCCTTAAATCCGATATAATCACCATTTTCGATGAAGCCAACGTTCAGTCCGCCCTCACTGCAGTTCTCAGTTTCAATACCTGATTTAAAATCACAGTCCTCAGCCTGTATAGCGTTGTCGTCTTCAGCACTTCCAAAGCCACTGAGACGGAGAAGATGTGATGATTTGCTCAGTACCTTGCCGCTTGCATCCAGGACGTATATCCTGTATTCACCTTCATTTGAAGGAGTTTTTATGGAACCCTTGCTTCCGCTTGCCTTTGTCATGTCATCTCCTGCCTTGAAGGAATCCGTTCCGTCAGGAGCTATCCATACAGTGCCATCGGTCTTTCTTATAGGAAGCTTGCTGCCGCAGGTAGTCGCGCAGCTTGCAGGGAATACATAGTCTGCTGCAGATTTGAGCCACGCAGGCATAAGTACGCGATAATCATCGGATATACCTGAATTGAGACAAACCTTGTACTGCTGGAATGGCCATACATTATCGGGAACTACTATAGGAGTATCGATATCACTGTACGGTGGGTTCTTGCCCATTTTATTAACTGTAGCATATGTGCGCTTTATGGTGAGATGATGCTTATCACCATATTCCTCACAGTTTATGGTATACGTAACATTTGGACTTATTTCAAGGACATTGTCATTCTCCTCAATATATGTCGTTCCCTCGTCGTTATGAAGTCCATATGTAGGAGCTCCTAAGCCTCCTGCAGGAATGCCCTGAACATAGTTCTCGTTGATGATAGTTCCAGGCATCTGACCGATAGTGTATATTCCACCGCTGTCGTGTAGTCGGTTCAGAGAGTTGATAACTCTGTTATAGCATATCTGATTATCACGACAAGTGGTGCTGTCCTTGAAGTTACACCACCCCCAGCCAAGATGAATGCCGTTATATGCAGTCTTCTCAATAGTATTGCTAAGTATCTTCACTGAATCAACAAAGTATGCAGTTATAGCAGCACATCCGCCGAAGCCATGTACTACACTGATATCATAAAGAAGATTCTGAGTGATAAGATCGTTTTTGCACACTCCCTCTACGCCGCGCGGGAACTTCTCACGGTTCCTGCCGTCACCGTCTCCGATATAAATATGCTGCGGATGTCCTACGGTAATACCACTGGATGTTATATCTGTTACGAAGTTTCCACTCACCTCTGAATTGATAACATCATTTGTCATAGAGATACCGTCAGCTCCAGTATGCTTTACAACGTTGCCTGTAAGCTTGATATTGTCGCTGCTAGTGATATGTACAGCCGCAGGGAGAGTATCAACCATTTCGTAATTCTTGCTGTGCCAGTTAGAATCTGCAAAAGCCGTGTAGCACTGAGCCGCCTGACAGGTCGTCTTACCATGAGATCCTGCAACATCTGTCAGCTGATAATCAGTATTGGCAAAGGTTATGCCACTGAACGATATATTCTCAACACGCTCACTTGTAGATTTTCCTGCAATCTTGATAAGGCAGTCTGCAACAGGTGCTTCAACGTCAGCAGATGTCATATCCTCGCCATTTCTTGGATAGTAATACAAAACCTTTTCAGTCTTGTCAAAGAAGAACTCTCCCTCGCTGTCAACGAATGAGAAAGCGTTGTAAATGGTATGAGTTCCGCCTGTTGTGAAACCTGCGCCCCAGCCGGGAGTCTGAGCTATTGCGCCGTATGGCTGCTGCATGAGGAGTATCATACTTCCACCATCGTACTTTATATCACGGGAACAAACGATATTTTCGTTCCATGTTGTTCCGTTAACGACCTCCAGATCATCAAAATTGGAAGTTATTCGAGGCATCGAACCTGCATCGTAAACGATTCCGTCGCTCTTTTTTCCGGAATCCCACGCCCAGTCAGCCTGTCCTGCCGTAACATAGTAATCGCCGTAGCCACCTTTGGCCTGTACTTGTACGCTGCCCATATCAGCACGCTTGTCATTGACGTAAAGGTTTCTAAGCTTTATATCTCTGTCAAGTGGCGCTGACCATAGCTTATCATTGTACTTCTTCCAGCCTGTGACCTTCTGAGCTCCGTTGATAACGGGAGTTTCACCGTTATATGCCTCATACCTGACAGTAAAGCCGCCATTGCCAGAGTCTCTTGTGTCGAACTCCACAGGCTTAGTGATGCGGTAGTCACCGCCGCGAAGATAAACTATGATGTCACCTGACATGCTGCCGTTTATCTTTCTTACCTCATCACGAGCCTTTTCAAGTGTCGCAAATGGAGAGCCCACAGAACCGTCACTATTGTCACTTCCGTCTGGAGAAACATAAAAAACAGCCTGTATACCGTCCTCGGCATTTGCACTTCCAATGAGATTTCCCATGTTCATCGCAGAGATCGCCGTCACCATACTTATGGCGAGGGCTGTCCCTCTTTTGCGGATACTCATAAGTAATTCCTCCTTTTATGCATGTCTCATTTTTTCTGATAAGACATGATATTTAATTTTAATTCCCCTGTTATGTTATCAGTTTATTTGTATCTGACAACTGCATTTTTAACTTTATTATAATCTTAATGTTCCACACTGAACTATTAAGTCAAACAATATGTACTTTCTGATAAAACTCCTTCTTCCACGACTTGATTTTTTCTCGAACCTGTGTTATAATAAGCACTATTCAACGGGAGGATACTTATGTTAACGGATTTCAGGAAAAAATTCATCGGAAACAAAGGCTTTTACAGAATGGTAATGTCAATGGTCGTGCCTATGATACTGCAAATGGCAGTTACCAATCTCGTCAGTCTCATCGACAATATAATGGTGGGCAGACTCGGTACAGAGCCAATGAGTGGCGTTTCCATCATAAATCAGTTCGTTTTTGTGTTTAATGTCACCGTTTTCGGAGCTGTTGCAGGCCCGAGTATTTTCGGAGCACAATTCTTCGGAAAAGGCGACCACGAAGGACAGAAATACACATTCAGATTCAGACTCCTTGTCTGCGCTCTGATAATCTGCATAGCCGCTGTTATATGCCTTATGTTCGGAGAGCCGCTCATATCACTGTTTATCAGCAAGGAAAGCGAATCATCACAAGCTGATGCTATACTAAACAGCGGAATGGACTACCTCAGAATAATAATCATCGGCTTTATCCCATTCGGCATAGGTCAGGCTTATTCAAGTGCTGCTCGTGAGTGCGGGTATACTAAAGCACCGATGGCTGCTGCCATGTCAGCTGTCGGCATTAATGTGCTACTTGACTACTGCCTTATATTCGGTAAAATCGGCATGCCTGAAATGGGTGTCAAAGGTGCTGCATGGGCAACTGTCATAGCCAAGATTTTTGAGGCTCTTGTTGTTATCATCTGGACTCATTCTCATACCGAAAAAAACAAGTATGTTATCGGACTTTTCAGTGGCTTCCGCATTCCTGCACGTCTCATGGCGGATATCACAAAAAAGGGAATCCCGATGCTGGTAAATGAGTTTCTATGGTCACTGGGCATGTCAGTAGTAATGCAGTGCTATTCCGTAAGGAGCACCGAGGTAGTGGCCGCCAGAAACATCTCAAGCACCATTACAAATCTTTTCGGCTCGGTATATATCCAGATGGGTGCCTGCATAGCCATAATCGTAGGAGCAAGGCTCGGAGCAAACAATCTTAAGGAAGCACGCGACTTAGACAACAAGCTGCTTTTCTTTGCTGTTGTCGCTGCCAGCGTTGTGGGACTTATATCTCTGCCAATTTCTTCAGTTTTTCCCAAGTTATACAACACAGAGGATACTGTCCGTAGTCTCGCATCATACATGATAGTAATCCAAGCTCTAGCAATGCCACTTTGGAGCTACACCAACGCATGCTATTTCACCCTGAGAAGCGGAGGAAAAACAGGTTTAACCTTCCTGTTTGACTTTGGCTTCACATGGTTACTGATGATTCCACTTGCTGCTATACTCTCATACTTCACGGACCTTGACATACGCATAGTATTTGCAATAGTCACATTCTCCGAAGTAGTTAAGGTCGCCATAGGCTATTTCATGGTTCGCAGCAATGTATGGGTTAAGAACATCGTAAATGATATATAAGGCAAAACACCGCACTTTTCTATGAAAGCTGCGGTGTTTCGCTTAAAGGAAGTCAATCACTTGAAGTCTCAAATTATGCCTTGAAAACCGCACGCACAAAATTATAAAGATGTGCATGAATGGAGTTATCGCCATGATATCCACCGTTTACGTAGTGCCATACATGAGGTACTCCGTTCTTTGTAAAGGTCTCGTGATAACCGTTAGGTGTCGAATATACTACCTCATCGTTGCTTCCTGCTGTTAGGAATACAAGGTGGGGCTCTTCACCGCTCTTCCATTTGAAGTCACCTGTAACGCCAGGAGCAGGACAAATAGCCCCGATGTAGCTAAACAAGTCTGGGCGCTGCATGCCTATAAGCAGTGATTCACGTCCGCCCATTGAAAAGCCTGTGATTGCAGTATTCTCTCTGCCTGTCTTGACACTGTATGTTTTTTCTAAATAAGGCATAAGATCCTTTGTGAGATCATTTATAAAATTGTCATACGCTGCATTATTTGCGTCATCCATTGCTGTACAGTCAGGCTGTGATGCACTAGAGTAGATATATGGGAAGACTACTATCATATCCTCAGCCTCGCCCTCGGCGATAGCATTTCCGATTATCTGACGGGTATACATAGTATCATTGCCCTTTATTATCATTCTGTCCTGGTTTTCCCAGTAACCATGCATTACATAAAGAACTGGATATTTCTTGCTCTCATCATAATTTGCAGGAAGAAGTATATTGTAAGGCTTGTTGCGCTTACAGGTATTTGAGTAGTAAGTACCACTCTTTATTGTGCCGTACTGCACTCCCGCTTTTTCCTGATGTGAGGAATCAGGCTCCTTATTTAAAACCTTTGCTTCAATAAGCTTGGTATACTCAGCCATAGTATAATTATTTGAGGTCGTTGTATCAACAGTTTCCTGTACAGATTCGCCCTTTGTAAACTCACTTATCTTACCAAGAACAAACTTCTGTATCTGAACAAGGTCAGCAGCCTCAAACTTACCGTTCTTATCAACATCAGCAGCCTTTTCAGCTCTGCTGTCGGAAAACTTCTGACTGATAACAGCCTTCCTTGCAGCTGCTACATCAAAACTGTCAACTCTCTCATCGCCGTTGATATCGCCGAGTATGGTCTTTACAGCTTTAGGACCATTTATACCAGTACCTGCAACTCCGCCAATTGCTTCATCAACATAGAAGCTGTAATCGTCAGAGTCTGTCTCAACATAAATCTGCATATTTGCAGCATTTTCAGGTATCTTGTAATTAGTATTCGCAAGCTGTACCCATTCACCCTTAGGTACTTCATCAACAATGGCTATCTTGTCATACTTAACCTCGTCAGAGCCGTCCTCATACTGAAGAGTAAGGTAGAACTTCTGTGACGCAGGTCCCTCAGTATACTTAACGATCGTACTGAAGCTGTACTCCTGTCCAGACTTGAAAATACTTGATGAAAGGTTCTTTACAGCACCATTCCAGCTTGCTTCTCTGCCGGTACATGCAAGTGAACCACTGCCGTCATAAGCCTCGGTCTTGTCTACCGCAACCTTTGCAGAACCTCTTCCAGACCATGATTCTGTTCCACTCTCAAATGTATTATGGAAGTAATAGCCGTTTTCGTCCGGCTCTATAACAACAGGATTTCCACTGAGCACCTTGCTGCCATTGCAGCCATTCCACGTCTGACGTTCGTACTCAAAGAAGTCTATGTCAGCGTAACCGCCAGTAGTTTTTGTAGGGTAGCTGTAAATGCCGCTTCTGTAACCAGTGAAGAGCTTAAGATCATAGGACATCGACAGTTCCTGACCAAGCTTGTTCCAGTTCATTCCATCATATGAATAGTAGAAATTAGCCTTATCAATATTATTTGATGAACTTCCATCTGAACCAACATTAGCAAACTTGAAATCCACCTTGAGATATACCTCGTCACCGTTCATATTCTGCTCAGCAACTATCTTATTGGAACTGTTTCCTATATCATTTCCGCCATTGACAGACATATATACCTTCTTTGAACCACTGTCGTCAACACGGACACCGATACATCCGTACTTTAGCTGGAATGCTGAAAGGCCAGCATAATCGCCTGGCTTCATGTTTGAAGCATCAAGTTTAATATAGCTGCTGCAGGCAGGTCCTTCTGTACGCATTGTGAGAGTATTACGTGCGTTCAGTAAATTCGTAGCAATAGACTTGTTCTTTAGTCTGAGCCAGCCATCGCGCTCAGTTACAGACCACGCAGTGTTATCAGGATTATGATTCCACTGCCACTCAAGAGCAAGATCATTGGAAGAATAGTCGAAGCTGTCATCTCCTGCAAGATCAGTTCCCTGTCCAGAACCAATGTCAAGAGTAAGAGGAGCCTTTCCATTAACTCCCATCATTGGCCAGTCATTCTGCCATGTAACCGGAACGAGAACAGGAATTCTTCCTACAGAACCGTGATCCTGGAAAAGAAGTCCGTACCACTTGCCATCGGGAGTATCAACAATACCACCCTGAGCACAACCACTTCCGTAAGAACCAAGTCCAGAATCGAGAAGCGTCTTGTTCTCCCAGCTGCCTGTGAGACTCTTTGAACGATAACAGAACTCAAGACGTCCGTGACCTGTTGGCCATGCAATACCAAGTATATAATAATAACCGTTTATCTTATGAATGTGCCAGCCCTCGCCTGCGAGGTTATCAAAATTTGTCTTGAAAAGCTGTTTTTCTAGTCCACCCTGTTTCCAACCTGTCATGTCAGAGTTAAACTCCTTGATGTTACAGGTTCCACCTGCGCCGTAAACAAGATAGTTCCTGCCATCTTCATCAAAAAGAATGGAAGCATCGTGATACATACCATTAAGCTCAACACGTGACCACTCGCCATTCTCGATATCATCCGTTGAGCATATGTATGACTTGTTTGAGCCATAACTTCCGAAGAAAGCATAATACTTATTATTCTTCTCGTTATAGCGCAGACTTGTTGCCCACTGTCCGTGAGAGTAGTCATTCTTGCCATTTGTAAGGTTCTGAACATCACCGTTTGCATAAGTGTCAAAAACATAGTTACAGATTTCCCACGAAACCAGATCCTTCGACTTCATTATCGGAGCCACCGGACTGAAAAACATTGTGGTACTTACCATATAATATGTATCTCCGACTCTGATAACATCGTCATCAGGTACATCCGCCCATATTATAGGGTTTGCAACCGTTGATGCTGCCGTTGCCTCTGTATTAGGAGCGCCTAAAACTCCTGTAACTGCCGGCATGACAACAGCTGCTGCCAGCAATACTGCTGCAGCTGCCTTTGATTTTTTGCCAAATCTCATTTTAATACCTCCTGAATTCATTTTCGTCATGTTTGCCTAACATATCCCCTGTTAACACAAAATGAATTATCATGCTCATTTCATATCATTTTGAGCATTTTGACATATTGTTGCCGATTTCAACACTATTCCTTGTTAATTTTACCATCATTTCGTAAGCTGTTCAACTGTTATTTTGAAGATTAGGTGGATAAAACGAATATTATATGTTATTTAAAACAAATTACATCATAATTTTTGCACAATAATCATTATTTTGACATTTCAGAAAGAATTACTAAATCAAAAAATAACTCCCGATACACCAATTCAATGCATATCGGGAGTTATAACTTTTAAAGTTCAACTTAAAAGTAGGATTATTTATACATCTCAAAGCAGTTGTAATAAAGAACAGGTAAAACATAGAGATGTCAATAAACGCACCAATCTTCTGTAATACAAATCAGCAACGCATTTGTAGTAAAATTTCTATTAATAGTATTACCTTGTTACTATTCTGTAATTATAGTAATAATGTACATCAGCGATGCGATCATAAATACGTGTAGATTCACTTCCAACACCAGCAAACAAACTTATTATGCAACCAAAGAATCGATTGTTTCTAAAAGATATTGCTGTATACGAAGAGCATCATTAACAGTCAAGCCATAACCGTCCACGTCTCCATATATGAAGCCGTCGGCAGAAATATGTCTAGGATCTGTTCCGTTTACACCGTATTTGTTTGGATTAGCAAGTGCCTGCATTATCAATACTGCATCAGACATGTCTATTTGACCGTCTCCGTTAGTATCGCCGTAAATATGGTCTGCGACTTCATCATTTGGCGCAGGGACATTAAAGCTCAGCTTGCCTTTGAGTATCGGGTCATTGTATGATCCTTTAGTTACATTATTCTCCCATTGCTCACTACTACCCTCATAGTTCACTTCTTCGACCTTGTTGTTCTCACCACCGGTTCCGTCGAAGGCATAGGTCTGTATTTCCTTTAATTCATCGTGGAAATATATCTTCTCAAGACCGCTGCAGTTTCTAAACGCACTTGGGCCGATGTATACCAAACCAGAAGGCATATTGAGCTGTTCAAGATTTGAGCAACCATAAAATGCATTTTTTTCTATTTGAGTTATACTATCAGCTAAAGTAATACTGGTTATTGGATTATTAGCGCCTTCAAAATACAAAGAATATGGTGCAATTTTTGTTCCTCCAGTAATTGTAATATTTTTTAATTCTGGTGGATAGCTGAAATAATCTCCATATTTATCAATTGCAAATAAATGCTTAATTTTGGATCCCATTCCGCCTTCTTTATCTAAAGCGCGATTCTCGCTCTCAATGGCTTCAAGGCTAAGACCCGCATAAGGCAGTGTAAGATCTTCCAATGCAGAACAATTTGCTAATGTACCTCTGCCTATATTAACTATTCCTTTTTCAAATACGGCCTTTTTTATACTTGTACATCCATTGAACGCATCATTCCCTATAGTTTCAACAGATCCCGGTACAATTAATTCTTCAGTTAATGATGTACAATTTTGAAATGCACTATTTCCTATAAACTTTAAAGATGATGGTAATTCAAAGTTCGAAATAGTCATTTTTTCACAAAGGCCATCGTTATAAATACTACTAAAAGCCCTATCTCCTATGTATTCCACACTTGAAGGCAGATTTATTGTTTCAAGACTACTGCAATTAGAAAATGCGTTTTTTTCAATACAAGTTATACTATTAGGAAGAATAATGTTAGTTATCGGATTAGGGAGAGCATGAAATCCATTATTATCTGAACCAAAATCTAAAGTATGTGGTGGAATTCTTGTACCTCCTGTAATCGTAACATTTTTTAGTTTATATGAATAGCTTAAACGATCTGAATATTTATCAAGTGAAAAAATAGAGGTTATTCTTGAATTCACTCCACCATCGATATCTATAGAACGATTCTCACTCTCAACAGCTTCAAGGTTAATACCTGCAAAAGGCAACGTAAGATCTTCCAATGACTCACATCCAGCAAGAGTTCCCCAGCCTATATCTTCTATGCCTTCTTTAAATACTGCTTTTTTTAAGTTGGTACAATCCATGAATGCTTTTATACCTATTTCTTTTACAGATCCGGGTACAGTTATCGCGGTTATGCCTGTGCAATCTTGAAAAGCATAATTGCCTATTTTCTCAAGCTTATCACTGAACACTATATCACCACAAAGATTACTGCATCCTTCAAATGCACTGTCGCCGATAGAAATTATGGTATCAGGCAGATCAAATGCTTTTTTTCCTTCATTAGGTGAACCTTCATATGTTATTAATTCGAGATTTGTACACCCCTTAAACAGACCATTTCCGATACTTGTAATGTGTTCTTCATTTTCAGAATTATTATCGTCTATAACAACTTTTTCTATATTAGCAGCATTTTTAAATGAAAGATTGGTGTCAGAATACATATCTCCACTGCCATAAATATATAAACTATTGTCTGGATAAACAAATCCCCAGATATTATCACCAAGCTGAAGAGATTCACATATTTTATCTTCTTCCTTACATACAGTTTCTGTAATTAGAGGTTTAGTTGTTCTTGTTGTTGTAGTCACAATTTTTCTGTTTCCATCTTTATAACTTGTAACAATGGCTTTTTTTACCTTTACTTCACCATCATCTGTAAGTGTCCAATCAAATGTACCAGGTATCGAAACTTTATTGTTATCAACTCTAACCTTTCCGCTCTGCGTTTTATTTCCAAACTTTAACTGGTATGAATACGAACCGTTATCACAGTAGAATACAGCTCTTCCTTCGGAATTGGTGTTTTGTGTAAGTCCATCAATAGTAACTTCAGCACCTTCTAAACCATTACCTTTATTTTCATCAGTTATTATAAACTCTACCTTGTATTTATTATGAGGACAAACCTTTTCTTCGGGATTATCATCGTATGCAACTCTTAAATCATTATGCCAGGTATATGGTTTTGACGTAATTCCAAAGCAATATTCGCACCAGTCAAATGGTAATGGGAAATCATGAGTAGCCTTAATAGGAAATTCAAATCTTTCTTTTACAATTGATACAGTAATGCCAAATTTTACTCTTAACGATACCGTTCCATAGAAACAAAGCGCACAAGAATGGATATAATCTTCGTCTTTGTCTGTGATAACAACATGTCCAGATTCTGATTGTTTCTCTAAAATTTCATCAATTACATCAATCTCAGTTTCAGCAGAGGTAACCAAACCTGCAGTTACTTCTAGCGAGACAGCTAAAAGCTTTTCATGTATTACTAACAACTCTGCTTTTAGCTGTAAACCAATAAAGACTTCTCCGCCTATTTTTACTGAACATCCATCATATTTTGAATCATCATCTGAAAGCTTTTGGAAACCATCATTTGAATTATATACATAACCCCAAGAACGCGAAACAGTAACAGATACCTCAATTGAACCAGAAGCACTTAGTACCAATACTGGTTGTACACCTATAAATATTCCAGGTACTCCTGTAGGAATTTTAAATCCTCCCAATTCGATTCTCTTCTCCAGATCGGCTTTATGTTTGTCAATTGATTCTTTGTTTTTTTCTGGATCATACTCATATTCATAGTCACCAAAAGGTATTCTATCAGGATCATATAAATATTCATATTCATCAGCGGAAAGGCTTTTTTCATCTTTATATCTTTTTAGTTGATTAGCATCCCAATAAAGTTCACCTCCTAAACAAAATGTAATGCTGTCTATACACGTTATCGAAAGTCCTGAACTTTTATATTTACCCTTTTTAAAAAAATTGAAGTTGACTTTAAAAGTAATATTGCCATATAATTCTGCTTCTGCTCCAAAAAATTTATCATCAAATAGTTCATCACGTGGAAATCTAAAAGTATATTCTTTTTCATAATCATACTTTATTGCATTTTTCATATTTACATTGAAATCAAGCATCTGATTTGAAGGATAAAAGAATCTCTTTTCATTGTACTGTGGATAAGATACATCTTTATCCGCCTCAGTAGTGTCAACTTCAATATCACCGGTTTCCATCTGAGATTCAATTTTGATAAACTCAAACATATCATCTATATCATCACTGCCTTTTAGGATTGCAGTATCTCCATCTATTTCTATATCATCTACTGCAACTGCAATGATATTTTCATCGTCTGGTTGAATATACAGCAGATCACCATTCTGAAGATATCTTATAGACTCATTTATGTTTTCAAAAACAAACGTACTGCTGTCATAATCTGCTGAAGCAAGCGTGTTCTCCTCTTCTGAACATTCTGCTTTAACAGTTTCTTCGCTCAAAACCAAGAAGTTTGTTTCATCATTATCATCAAAATTAACTACCTGTTCTCCATCAAAGTCATGAATATCTGTTGTAGCGATCTCCTGCATTATTTTGGTGTATTTATCGAGCTTGAATGTATTACTAATTACTTTGCCTTTTTTGTCAATCAACTGAGCCTGAACGGTATAATACTGTGAAAGAGAAGCTATATCAGCCTTTGCTTCTGTCAGAACATACTCTCCTTGCTCAACGTTTCTTTTTACTTCCTGGATGGTTTGTTTTGTATCTTCATCAATAAAAGAAAAAACAATCGTACAGTTCTGTGTCTGTATTGAAGTGGCAACAATTATGCCGCTTTCTGCATCAAAGCCGAGATTAGTAATATTGAACGTTTCATTAATATTATTTGAAAGCGGTTTAATATCAGGATTAATATTATTGTCTTTGGCAGACTGAGTTATGTAGTTTCCCAAAGAATTAGTTGCTTGTAGGTCATATTGATTTTTCCCGTCATTAAGTATTGCATCTGATTGGCGTTTGTCGCATTCAATAACATTTTTGTTATTTCCAGTTATAAATGATGACGCAACAAACAAGACACTTAATGTACTTGCCAGTATTTTTTTTATCATTCCTTTACTCCTTTATATATATTTGCTATGTTGTTTTTAACACACTCCGTTTATTTTATCACATATTGTACTATTTGTCTAACCATTTATTGTTATAATCTTATTCTATTCCCCCTCAATTCTCCGGTAAAAAATCTTCCCCTTGCTTGGAAGCACTGTTATCCATTACCTTTATTTATATATTGCATTCATCTTCAAAAATGATGAAATGTACCAGAGTTTCCGAAGAATATTTATAGTATCAACTAATACGGATTACTTTATATTTCAATCATCAATTATAGACTTTTTTGTTTCATATTTTTTTACACTTTTCTTATAATTTACTTTATTACAACTGTAGACTATTTTATCAGCTAAAAAAAGGCTGAATACACACCCAAAATGTAAAAAGCTCTAATGAAAAAAGCAACAACTGCTGTAATTCATTTTGCTCTTATTGGCGGAGTATTACCCACAGGCATCGCTTCTTTGTTCGGTCCCCCGAGCATTGTAAAGACTGATACAATCACATATGACGGTTATGATCACGTTAATCCCCCCTGATCACCTTGTCAGTTTTCATCTGGCATTTTTTGACAATGTAAAAGGCGTCCTTACACTTAAAGTGAAAGTAAAGGAACCCAAACCACACTTTACTCATTACGTATTCAATCTGTTTGGTGACACGAACGCACATATCTTGTAGCTCAACCTGCATAAACCGAACGCTATAATGAAAGCATGGATGACAGTCTTAGTAACGGGCGCTTGTCCCAAGGGGATTTTCGTCAGTCCAATCACTGCTTTCAGTATAGCTTAAGTAACAAGTATGTGTAAACCCTTACCGGATTGCAAGGTTTTACCCGTCAATTATATTGTAACAGGGGATAGTTATCAGACTTCGCT
>DBYI01000115.1:0-30793 GCA_002310115.1 Ruminococcus flavefaciens | reverse complement strand
TGTGCCCATGTCGGGCAAACAAACAATGGGACAGATGAAAATTCATCTGTCCCGTTTTTAGTATTCGACTGTCATAACGTGTGACGTAGTATTAGTAAACAAGTAATTGATTCTTGTATTGGTAATAATTAAATGATTTTAATAAAACATCCCTAAAAGAAAATGTGCTCCCATAAACGAAAACTAGAATGAGTTATAAATTTTCTCTATAGGAACATAGTAAACATATAGATTTGATTGTGAATATACACAAACCTTTTAGCGATAGCTTTACAGGTTGTGTATAATGATCCGAAGTTGGACTTTTTTGAAATTAATCATTGACAAATGCCTTAAAATGCTGTAAAATAAATGCATAGTAAAACGATATGATTTGTCTGATTGGAGGACTTTATATGCTTTATAATATTAATGACAGTTTTGAACTGAATATGATGTGCATGATACAGTGCTCCGAACTTGCTGTATCATAGTTTTGTTATGCTCTATGAAAAACAGTAACGTATCGGAGGATCTTTGATTCTCCGTTTTTTTATGAAAGGATGGATATTATGAAAAAAAGATTATTATTATCGTCACTTGCATTGGCACTTACATTATCCGCAGCGTCATGCGGAACTACTGCTGAAAGCAGTGTAAACACTGTAAAAATAGCTTATCTGCCTATCACACATTCACTTGCGGTTCTTGAAGAGGCAGATGAGCTTGAAAAGCAGTCAGGGTTAAAGGTCGAACTGGTTAAATACGGCTCATGGAATGAACTCCTTGACGCACTCAATTCCAACAGAGTTGACGGAGCTTCCGTACTTATTGAGCTTGCTATGAAGTCAAAGCAGGAAGGAATAGGAATAAAAGCCGTAGCTCTTGGACATCACGACGGAAACGTTATCGTTGTTTCAAATGATATCGGAACTGCTGCCGACCTTAAAGGAAAGACATTTGCTATACCGCACAGGCAGTCATCTCACAATATTCTGCTCAACGACGCACTCGCTACGGCAGGACTTACCATAGATGATGTAAATGTTACGGAGCTTGCACCTACCGAGATGCCCTCCGCTCTTGCAAGCGGTCAGATAGACGGCTACTGCGTAGCTGAACCATTCGGTGCAATGGGCGTAAATCTTGGCGTAGGAAAGGTTCTTTTCACATCAGAGGAGCTTTGGGACAAATCCCTGTGCTGCGGACTGGTTCTGACTGATAAGTTCATTGATGAGCGTCATGACGATGCCAAGTCTTTCGTTGAAAGCTACAAGAAGGCAGGAAATGCTCTTGATAAGGAAAAGGCAAAGGCTACAGCCAAGAAATACTTCAGTCAGAGCGACGAAGTCCTTGATATCTCATTACAGTGGATATCATACAATGATCTTGATATTACAGAGGAAGAGTACAACACTCTTGCTGAAAAGGTAAAGGAGTACGGGCTTTCCGATAATCCTCCCACATATTCCGAGTTTGTAAAAAATGATTTCTGATAAGGCGTGATACCTATGAAAAAGATACTTTCACTGAAAAATGTTGTGGTTTCCATAGCAATACTGATACTTATATGGCAGATACTATTTTCTGTGAGCAGCTACAACAAGGCATTGTTCCCGTCACCTAAGATGGCGTTTGACGCATTACTTGAAATGATAGGCAACGGCAGGCTGTTTGAGAATATCAAGACAAGTATGTACCGTTTTGTGGTTGGATATTCAATATCTGTAATTTCAGCCGTTATTCTCGGACTTATACTCGGCAGAATACCCAAAGTGTTCCAGTATGTCAATCCTGCCTTGCAGCTGTTAAGACCGATATCTCCAACTGCGTGGATGCCTTTTATCGTTCTTTTATTTGGTATCGGTGACGTACCTGCTATTGTTATTATCTTTATTGCAGCTTTTTTCCCTGTATTGCTTTCCACAGTTTCGGCAGTTGGAAACATTGATCCCATATATCTGAAAGTATCAAGGAATTTCGGCATAAAGCAGCCTTCACTCACATGGAAAGTAATCTTCCCTGCAGCATTTCCTCAAATTGCTAATGGAATTCACCTTGCTCTCGGTACAGCATGGATATTCCTCGTTGCAGGTGAAATGGTGGGAGCGCAGTCAGGTCTGGGCTATCAGATAATAGACGCAAGAAACAACATACGCGCTGATATACTTCTTGCAACTATACTTGTTATAGGCGTTATCGGAATACTGCTGGACGGTATCCTTAAAGTTATAGAAAAAGCCATAATGAAATCATGGGGAGGTGCTGAGTAATGTATATTGAAATAAAAGACGCCTGCAAGAACTATGTTCAGGACGGAAAAGAATTCACTGCTCTCGACCATGTTTCCCTTGACATAGAAAAAGGCGAATTCATATGCCTTCTCGGACCTTCGGGCTGCGGAAAGAGTACTTTGCTCAATGCTCTTGCAGGCTTTGAAAAGGTAAACAGCGGAAGCGTTAAAATAGACGGTAAGGAAGTTACTGCTCCGTCAATAAATAATATCACCATATTCCAGAATTACGGACTTCTCCCTTGGAGAAACGTTCAGAAAAACGTTGAACTTGGACTTGAATCGAAAAAAGTTCCTAAGTCTGAACGTGCGGCAGCTGCCAAAAAATATCTTGAACTTGTAGGGCTCTCAGGCTATGAAAAGCGCTATCCCAAGCAGCTTTCGGGTGGCCAGCAGCAGAGAGTGGCTATTGCTAGAGGGCTTGCGGTGGATCCTGACATCATCTTCATGGATGAACCATTCGGCGCTCTCGATGCTATTACCCGTATGAAATTGCAGGAGGATATTCTCAGGATATCCCGCGAAGAGAAAAAGACCATAATATTTGTAACTCATGACATTGAAGAAGCGGTATTCTTAGCTGACAGGATAGTTGTAATGATGGCTGATCCCGGCAGGATAAAGAGCGTGGTAAAAGTACCGCTCGGCGATCGCCGCGATAGAACAAGCGAAAATTTCCTGTATGTCCGTGATAAGGTATTTGAGCTTTTCAACCTGAAGTCTGACGAATATATAGAGTATTATATATGATGCTCAAATCAAAGGACCTGTATCAGCAGGTTCTTTTGATATGTATTGAAAAAAACATAGTAATATGATATAATTAACATAATATCGTTTTGGAGATGATACAATGAGCAAAAAAGACCACAATCACTGTCATGACCATGAACATAAACACGATCATGCACATCACGAAAATCATGACCATTCACCTGCACATATCCATTCACACAGAAATATCATAGGCTTTGACGAGCATGGTATACCTACTGTCATACTTAAAGCAAGTCACGGCGAGAGTGAACAGGACGATCCGCAGGCATTCATAAAGGATTACATGAACGCTGTGTCCGAGTACAGAAAGACTTTCCCCACAAAGCAGGACGTTATTGAGCAGACTCCCGACCCTGCTGTAAGAGAAATGCTTCTGCGTATGGAACAACTTGGCATACATACTGCTTTCGACCGCTTTGACCAGCAGAAGCCTCAGTGTAATTTTGGACTTGCAGGCGTCTGTTGTAAGATATGCAATATGGGACCATGCCGTGTTACGCCGAAGTCTCCGAAAGGAGTATGCGGAGCAGATGCAGACCTTATAGTTGCAAGAAATCTTCTGCGTTCCGCTGCGGCAGGTGCCGCTCAGCACGGAATGCATGCAAGAGAAGTTATGCTTGCACTTAAATGGGCAGCTGAAGGCAAACTTGATGTGCCTATTCTCGGTGAACAGAAAATTCGCGCTACTGCTGAGGCTTTCGGTATAAAGCAGAAAAACCGTCAACTGAAAAATGTGGCGAGAGACCTTGCTGATGCTCTGCTTGAAGATCTTTCAAGAACAGTTCCCGATGAATACAAGACAATTTCTGCCTGTGCTGTTCCTGAAAGACAGAAGGTTTGGAGAGAACTTGACATACTTCCTATAAGTGCATACCACGAGGTTTTTGAAGCATATCACAAATCAGGCTGCGCCACAGACGGAGACTGGAAATCGGTAATGCAGCAGTTTCTGAGATGTGGGCTTGCATTCACATTCTCTGGCGTTGTAGGAGCTTCAATAGCTACAGACAGCCTTTTCGGCGTAGGCGACAGAGTTACCTCAAAGGTAAATATCGGCGCACTTGAAAAGGGTTATGTAAATATTGCGGTACACGGACATCTGCCGCTTCTTGTAAGTCAGATAGTTGAAGCAGGCAAACGTGAAGACCTTATAAAGCTTGCAAAGTCAAAAGGGGCAAAGGGCATACGATTCTATGGCATATGCTGCTCGGGACTTTCAGCAATGTATAGATATGCAGGAGTAATTCCGCTTTCCAACGCTGTATCAGCTGAACTTGTCCTGGGAACAGGTGCTCTCGACTTATGGGTAGCTGATGTTCAGGACGTATTTCCATCGATCATGGAAGTCGCTCACTGCTTCAAGACAACAGTGGTAACTACCAGCGAGTCAGCAAGACTTCCGGGAGCTGAGCGTTATGAGTACGATCATCATCATTCAAATATAGACGAGACAAAGGCTCTTGCAGAAAAGATAGTCCGTCGTGCTATTGAGAGTTTTGAAGCCAGAAAGGGTATACCTGTTTACATACCTCCTTATGAGGTGGAAGCGGAAGTCGGCTTCTCAGTTGAATATATACACAAGCGTTTCGGAAGCATGAAGCCTCTTGCTGAGGCGATAAAGGACGGCAGGATACTCGGTATCGTTAATATGGTAGGCTGCAACAATCCAAAGGTGCTTTATGAAAAGTGCATAGTTGACGTAGCCGATGTTCTTCTGAAGAACAATGTTCTGATAATCTCAAATGGCTGTGCTTCATTTCCTCTTATGAAGCTTGGATACTGCGCTGTATCAGGTAAGGAAAAGGCAGGAGCCAGCCTGAGAGAATTTCTTGAACCAGATCTGCCGCCTGTATGGCACGTCGGCGAATGTATAGACAATACCCGTTCATCGGGAATTTTCGCAGGGGTTGCAGGTGCATTAGGACATAAGATGTATGAAATGCCGTTTGCCTTTTCTTCTCCTGAGTGGGGCAATGAAAAGGGTATAGACGCCGCTCTCGGTTTCAGACTTAACGGCATAAGCTCATACCACTGCGTAGAGGCACAGATATATGGTTCGAAAAACGTTATAGAGTTCCTGAAGCATGGTACTCTTGAAACACTCGGATCTTCAATGAACGTGGATACCGATCCCATTAAACTGGGCGAAAAGATAGTTGCTGATATGAAAGCCAAGAGAAAATCACTTGGCTGGGATAAATAAGATAGGAGGAATATAAATGGCTTGTTTTATAGTGCCTGCAACAGAAGCGATAATTACAACAGTTGCACAGAAGGTCATAAAAAAGAAGGAAGCTAAAAATGATAGTAAAAGCGGTGAGAATAAACTTCGCTTTTCTGAGAAGCTTAAATGGCTCAACGGCATGCTCTGGGGAGGCTCGGGGCTTCTTGCGTTTGAACATTTATGGCATGGTGAGATAACACCTTTCTTCCCGTTCCTGACGGCTGCGAATGACCCTGCAGATACTGCGGAAATGCTCCATGAAATGGCAACTTCAGGTTCAGCAATGGCGATACTTGTTACTGCCGTATGGGCTGTGGTAGCATTAGCTGCGGATAAGATAACTACGGCTCAGAAAAATGAAAAAAAGAAAGCAGGTGCGGAAGTATGACTTTACTTATCACTATAATTGCAGCTGTTATCTCCACAGTGATCTGGTATACAAGCCCAAAGGCAAGAGAACTTAAAGTCGGTATCCTGCTTTATATGTTCTGGGGTGCTTCTTTAATGTGGTTCGTTGACGCAGTTGTTGAGTATCTTGAAGTAGGTGCTGAGTATTTTGAACCCGCCGCAAAGGATATGCTCAACGATGCTTTTCTCGGCGTATCGGTCGTAGCTCTTGCACTGGTAGTATGGGTAGTATATCTCCTTATAAAGGATCCCCAGAATACTGTAAAAAAGCTCTTAGCTGAAAAAAGAACAGGTAAATAAATGAAAAAACGGCAGCTTAAACGTTGCCGTTATTTTTTTATTATTGCTATTGCACATGGCATTTTTCCTTCAACTACATCAAAGCTGACATTATAACCGCCTTTAGTAAAGAACTCCTCATAGCTCCTGCGATCAAACTGCTTCGTAAAATGTGCACCTGCAAAATCAAACAGCTTTATCAGTAATTCACTTGACTGCTTCCCCATATTGATATACGTTGGTATAATGACTTTTCCGCCTTTTTTGCACACTCTGAGCAATTCGTCCACAGCTTTGTACGGTTCATCAAGAAGATGTATCACATTGCCGGCAACAACTTTATCGAAAGTATCGTTCTTGGCTTTGATTGACATTATATTTGACTTTTTAAAAATGATATTTCCGCAGTCGGAGCAGTTTTTTCTTGCTCGTTTCATCATATTCACAGACATATCCGTAGCAAAAAGATTCTTGCATTTTTTTGCAACAGGCTTGCTTATAGAACCTGTTCCACATGCACATTCAAGTACGATATCTTCGCTGTCTATTTCCTGTGCAACTCTTTCGCCCGTACCGTCATAGCATTTTCGATTATATGCTCTTTCAAAGAAATCATACACTCCTGCTATCTTATCCCAAAAGTTTTTCTTAAACATATTTATCCTCCTATCTATTCATTCACGAATCTTTTTTGCATTTTCTACGTCTGTTCATAGATTCAGGAATATCAAATGATTATATGTTCATCTATTCATATTTTATCATATTTCTCCCAACTTGTCAAGTTCTTTTATTATGATAAATCTGAAAAAAATGTCTTATTGATAGTTCCTATAACAAACAATAAAAAAGCGGTATATACCGAAATATTGACTTTCATCGGGCAAACACCTATAATAATGATATGAATTAATCGCAAAAAGGAGCAATTACAATTGAAAACATTTGAAGATAATATAAATGGCATAGTAAACGATCTTATAGATGATTATAATATAGAAAAAGCAACGGACAAATCAAGGATATTCAACCACCCTGACAAAGAGATTATAATAGATATTCTTTCAAGTCTGAGAAAAGTCATTTTCCCCGGATACTTCAAAAACGGCACAATAAAGGTATACACGCTCAGAAATAATCTGTCTATGCTTATTGAGGACGTTATGTTCAAACTTACCAAACAGATAACCATAGTTCTCGGAGGCGAGAGAAGAAACGATGATGATATTGTAGAAAAAGCCAGACAAATAACACTCGAGTTTACGAAACAGATTCGCAAGATAAGAGAATACATAGAGACCGACGTTCAGGCAGCCTATGACGGAGATCCCGCCGCTTACAGCAAAGACGAGATAATATATTCTTATCCGGGACTTTTTGCTATACTTGTAAACAGGATAGCACATGAGCTGTTCATACTTGGAGTACCAGTTATCCCCCGAATGATGACAGAGTATGCTCACAGTGAGACCGGAATAGACATCCACCCCGGTGCTACCATTGGAAAATACTTTTTTATAGATCACGGTACAGGTATCGTTATAGGTGAGACCACAATAATAGGCGATAACGTTAAGATATATCAGGGTGTTACTCTCGGAGCACTCTCAACAAGGGGCGGTCAGGCGCTGAAAAACAAAAAGCGTCACCCAACCATTGAGGATAATGTTACTATCTATTCTGGAGCTTCCATACTTGGTGGTGATACTGTCATCGGCAAGGATGTTGTTATCGGCGGTAACGCATTCATCACACGTTCAGTTCCAGAGGGTGCTAAGGTAAGCGTAAAAAACCAGGAACTCAGATATAATTATGATGCTTCAAAGCCTGTTGAACGAGTAGAAATTGAGGAAGATAACAGTTGGTTTTATATAATATGACCTCTTAAAGTATCAGTTATAGAAAACAACTATAACTGATACTAAGTTATTTGTCAGAACAAAATGTTGTATTTTTTGTAGGATTGTGATATAATACATACATTGATGTTGTATATTTAAACCATAGTATTTACATATGAAATATATGATTAAAGACTTTAGTAAATAACATTTAAGCCGTTTAAAGGAGGACAGCAGATGGCAGTTACAGTAGTAATACCAACAACTCTGAGGCTCTTTACAGAGCACCAATCAGAAATAGAACTTGAGGGCAAAACTGTAGGAGAGGTCCTCACTCTCCTTTCCGAGGAATACCCCGAGACAAAAAAGGCACTCTTTGACGAGGAAGGTCAGCTGAGAGCTTTCATAAATGTATTTGTAAATGATGAAAATATCAGAGACCTTAAAGATTTTGATACGAAGGTAAAAAACGGCGACGAGGTTATACTTATCCCTGCTATCGCAGGAGGTTCGGGCGTTGAAAGTGTTATCGGAGACAGAAAAGGCGAAAAGCTCACAAACGACGAGATAAACCGTTACAGTCGTCATCTGCTCTTACAGGAAATAGGCGTTAAGGGTCAGAAAAGGCTCAAAGCCTCAAAGGTGCTTATCGTAGGCGCCGGCGGCCTCGGTACTCCCCTTGCACAGTATCTTGCAGCGGCAGGAGTAGGTACTATTGGTATCATAGACAATGACGAAGTTGAGGAGTCAAATCTCCAGCGTCAGGTAATGCACGGTACAAGAGATATAGGCAGACCGAAGGTAGCTTCCGCAAAGGACAGCATACGCCAGATTAACCCGTTGGTAAAGGTTGAGACATACAACATGCGCCTTACAGCTGAAAATGCTGAGAGCATAATCTCCGAATACGACGTTGTGGCAGACGCTTCTGACAATTATCCTACGCGCTATCTTGTGAACGATACCTGCGTACTTCTTGGGAAACCCGATGTTTTCGGAGCTATGTATCAGTTCGAAGGACAGGTCTCGGTCTACTATGCAAAGGAAGGTCCCTGCTACAGATGTATGTATCCAGCGCCTCCCCCGGCAGGACTAGTTCCCTCATGTGCAATGGGCGGCGTTGTTGGAGTTCTCCCTGGAGTTATCGGTACTTTGCAGGCTAACGAAGTCATAAAGCTTATCGTAGGCGGTGGCAAAAAACTCATAGGCAGAGTCGTCACCTTTGATGCATGGAACCTCAAATGGCGCGAGCTTAAAATACATAAGAACGATAACTGCCCTATCTGTGGCAATAAAAGAACTATTACCGAGATAGAAGATTTCGATTATGAAGACTTCTGCGGTCTTACTCAGCAGAAAGAGGAAGAAGCAGAGGTGGAAGGCATAGAGCCCAAGGAGCTCAAACGCCGCATTGACAAGGGTGAAAAGATCAATATCGTCGATGTAAGAGAGCCCCACGAAAGAGCTATCGCAAAGTTCCCCGACGCAATAGTTATCCCTATCGGACAGCTTGAAAGACGTCAGAAGGAGCTTGATACTTCTGTTGATACAGTTTTTGTCTGCAAGGAGGGCAAGAGAAGCATACTTGCTGTGAATACTCTCCGCGAGGCCGGATATACAGGACCGCTGTACAACTTAAAGGGTGGAACAAATGCATGGGCAAGGGAAGTTGACAAGGATTTCCCGATATACTGATTATGTGACAGGAACAGCTTTGTTTTTGACTTACAAGGAATAGGTGTATATCCAGCCTTGTATTGTTTAATGTGAATAGCTACTAAACCTGTCTGTAATATATACATTAATAAATGGAGGTAGACATTATGTCTAAGGAAACAAAAAATGACACCATAGTTGCACTTGGCAAAAAAGCGGCATATAACCTTGCCGACGTTAACAAGACCAGACCTCAGTACGGTGCACTGACACCAAAGTGGATCACAAAGGTACTCGAATTCAAGGGACTTGACTCAGGTATTTACAGAATAAACAAGGTTAAAGAGGGCGAAACTCCTCTTGACGTTCTTTGCAGCGTTGAGAAGAAGTCTGACATAATTCCTCAGGGTTATGTTGAGTATGAGGAAGAGCCAAGAGAGCTTCAGCTCGCTTCTATCTCAACTATCATAAACGTAAACACAGCAGTGGCTGATGTATACGGTTCGCCATACGATCAGGTAAAGGAGCAGCTCGACCTTGCTATCGAGAGCCTTCGTGAGCGTCAAGAGAGCCAGCTTATCAACAACGATGATTACGGCCTTTTAAAGAACGTTCCTGATTCTCAGAGAATCCAGACAAGAAACGGTGCACCTACACCTGATGACCTCGATGAGCTTATCACAAAGGTTTGGAAAGAGCCTTCATTCTTCCTTGCACATCCAAGAGCTATTGCAGCATTTGAGAGAGAATGCACAAAGCGAGGCGTACCGCCCGTTACCACAAACATCGCAGGCGGCACATTCATCGTATGGAGAGGAATCCCGATTATTCCAACAGATAAGCTCCTTGTTGACGGTCTCAAGAATCCAAAGAGCAAGAGCGGAAAGACAAATATCCTTCTCGTTCGTACAGGTGAGGCTAAGAGAGGCGTTATCGGTCTTTTCCAGCGTAATCTGAAAAACGAACAGTCAAGAGGACTTTCAGTTCGTTTCAGAGGAATTGATGATAAGGGCGTTGCTTCTTATCTGCTTTCACTCTACTGCTCGGCAGCTATTCTCTCAGACGACGCTATCGCTGTTCTCGAGGATGTCGAGGTAGGTGAATACTATGACTACGACTAATTACGGTATACCTTCTGAATCAGAGCTTGAGAACCTTGCAAATTCGCTGTTCCCCGATTTTGACACAGAGCGCTGTGCAGGCGGCATTGCAGCACTTGCAACAAGCGGCGATACCTCAGTTATAAACGATGCTTTCAACAAAGCAGCATCATACGGCGGAGGTACGAACTACGCTTCATCGGCAGAGCAGGCTTTCACCGGTTACGGCAGTGTTTCAGAATTCGAGCAGATAGCCAATGAGTATAACGGCGGCTACGGAAATGTATCAGAGTACGAACAGGCTGCAGACAGCTACGGTGCTTCACCTGTAGTTGGAGCTGCACAACAGTACAGCGCATTCGATACATATACTGCACCTCAGGAGCAGCCAAGATCTGGCGGGTATGCACCTGTAGTACTCTCTCAGGGACAGGCAGACAGTTATGTTCCCAAAAATACTCAACAGGCAACTGCCTCAAGCGTTCCTACAGCTAAAAACGACAGCCAGATAATCATTGGCACAAAAACTCTCGCTCAGATAAGGAATGATTTCCCCATACTCAGCGAAAAGATAAACGGTCATGACCTTGTATGGCTCGACAACGGTGCTACCACGCAGCGTCCCCAGCAGGTCATCGACAGACTAAGCTACTACTATACACATGAGAACTCAAACGTTCACAGAGGAGCTCACGAGCTTGCTGCACGTTCTACCGACGCTTACGAAAATGCAAGGCAGATAACAGCTGATTTTCTCGGCGCTCCATCAAAGGACAATATAGTTTTCGTAAGAGGTACAACTGAGGCTATAAACCTTGTGGCTAATGCTTACGTTAAACCTCTTCTGCTGCCAGGCGACGAAATAATACTCACTATGCTTGAGCACCATGCAAACATTGTTCCATGGCAGCTTATCTGTGAGGAAACAGGCGCTGTCATCAAGGTAGTGCCTGTTGACAAGAGCGGACAGCTCATTATTTCCGAGTACGAAAAGCTCTTCACCAGAAGAACTAAATTCGTATCGGCAACACACGTATCAAATGCTCTCGGTACTGTAACACCTATCGAGGAGCTTGTAGCTATTGCACACGCTCACGGAGTACGCATACTCATAGACGGCGCACAGTCCGTAGCACATATCCCTGTTAATGTAACAGCTCTTGATACTGATTTCTTCGTATTCTCAGGGCACAAGATATTCGGACCTACGGGTATCGGTGCTGTATACGGCAAGTCGGATGTTCTCGAAGCTGCAAGACCTTATCACGGCGGCGGAAATATGATAAAGGACGTAACTTTCGAGCGTACAATCTACAATCCCGCTCCCAACAAATTTGAAGCAGGTACAGGCAGTATAGCAGACGCAGTAGGTCTCGGAGCTGCTCTTGAATACCTCAATGCTATTGGTATGACAGAAGTGAATCGTCACGAGCATGAGCTTCTGGTATACGCTATGAAAGAAATGCAGAAGATAAACGGTCTGCACCTCATTGGTACAGCTACCAACAAGGCAAGCGTACTTTCATTCGTCCTTGATGGCGTTGACAACGAAGCAGTCGGCCAGCGTCTCAACGAACTGGGAATAGCAGTCCGCACGGGTCATCACTGTGCACAGCCTATACTCCGTCATTTCGGACTCGAAGGCACTGTACGCCCAACACTTGCACTTTACAATTCATTCAATGATATTGACAGACTTGTTCAGGGCATAAGAACACTTGCTTAAATCTGATATCTTTACAGGACGGCATTATACCGTCCTGTAAGCTATTTTTTTACGAATCGTGGTGATATAATGAAATTCAATACATCGCTACTCCACAATGCCAAATACAACGGCGAGGACCGAGGTGCAACTCTGCCCCCACTTTATCAGGTCAGTGCATTTGCCTGTGAGTCGGCAGAACAGCTTGAAAAAGTATTCAATAACAAAGCCGCAGGCTTTTCCTATACAAGAGTTGGAAATCCTACAGTAAGCGCTTTTGAGAACCGTATAGCCGCACTTGAAGGCGGTATCGGTGCAGTTGCCTGTTCATCCGGAATGGCAGCAATAACAGCAGTCCTGCTGAATATACTTCGCTCAGGTGATGAGGTATTAGTCAGCACGGGACTTTTCGGCGGAACTATCGACCTTTTCAACGACCTCAAAGCCTTTGGCATAACAGCTCATTTTCTTGAATCCATAAACTATGATACGGTAAGCGAGGCGGCAAATGAGAACACAAGGGCTGTATTTACTGAGCTTATCGGCAATCCAAAGCTCGATGTAGTCGATCTGGACAGCGTATCAAAAGCGTGTAAGGAGAAATGCATACCACTCATAGTTGATAGTACAACTGCAACTCCCTACATAATAAATCCACTGAAACACGGCGCTGATATTGTTGTTCATTCCTCGTCGAAGTATATCAACGGCGGAGGAAACTCCATAAGCGGAATAATCGTTGACGGAGGCAAGTTCAAATGGGATAAGGACAGATACCCGGGGCTGGAACCTTACCTGAAATTCGGTCCCTTTGCGTTCATGTCAAAGCTGAGGAATGGTTTATGGCGCAATACAGGCGGTTGTCTTTCACCATTCAATGCATTTATGAATATAGTCGGACTTGAAACTCTCGGTTTGCGCATGGAGCGCTGCTGCGACAATGCACTTAAGCTTGCGGAGTTTTTTGAGTCGCTTGACAATATAGATGTGAACTATCCCGCACTCCCCTCCTCTCCATACTATGAACTGACGCAGAGAGAACTCTCGGGCATGGGGGGAGCTATAGTAACAATCAGAGCAGGCAGCAAGGGAAAAGCATTCAAGCTTATGGACAGTATTGAATTTGCTTCTGTCGCTACCAATATCGGTGATGTCCGCACCCTTGTGATACATCCTGCAAGCACAATATATACTCATAATACCGAGCAGCAGCGTATAAACGCAGGAGTATATGATGATACTATACGCATAAGCGTTGGTATAGAAGATATAGACGATCTTATCGAAGATTTCAGACAGGCGATTGAAAGCCTGTAAAGGAGGATACACATGGCAGAATTCAATATTACTGATTCAATCGACATCACTGATGTAAACTGCCCTATAACATTTGTTAAGGCAAAGATAGCTCTTGAGGAGCTTGACGACGGAGATATACTCTCCATAAAACTCAACGATGGTGAACCCGTACAGAACGTCCCTAAGAGCATAAAGGAAGAGGGCCACAAGGTGCTCAGCCTAACAGACAACGGCGATGGCACATTTGAGCTTATCGTACAGAAGGTCGGTGACTGATATGCCTGCAAGGATAAGCAAAGACGAATTTGACAGCGAGGTACTCGGCTCAGATCTGCCCGTACTTGCTGATTTCTATTCGGACAGCTGCATCCCCTGCAAGCGTATGTCTCCCATACTGAGCCAGCTTGAAACAGAATATGCAGACAAGATAAAAATAGTAAAGATAAACACAAACTTTGAAAAAGAGCTTGTGGAAACATACAGTATACAGGCCGCTCCCACACTTATCCTCTTCAATAAAGGTGAGGAAGTGTCACGCATAAGAGGCGCGGCAAAAAAAGACGAGATAATAACTCTTATAAAGGAGCAGATATAAATGATAATCACAGTTGCAGGCGCAAAAAAGGAAGTTGCAGACGGTCTTACCGTTGCACAGCTTGTTATAGACGAAAAGGTAGAAACCCCGGAATATGTAACTGTTACTATCAACGATGATTTCGTTGAGCACGGTCAGTTTGAAGAAACTGTACTGAAAGACGGTGATAACGTAGAATTCCTTTATTTCATGGGAGGCGGTCAGTAATGGCATTCACAAATGAACAGATAGAGCGCTATTCACGCCACATTATCCTCAAAGAGGTGGGCGCGAAAGGTCAGAAGAAGCTCCTTAACGCAAAAGTTCTCATCATCGGTGCAGGCGGCCTCGGTGCACCTGTCGCAATGTATCTTGCAGCCGCAGGTATCGGCACTATCGGTATCGCAGATGCTGACGAGGTAGACCTTTCTAATCTCCAGAGACAGATAATCCACCAGACAAAGGACGTTGGCAAGCCCAAGGTTCAGTCCGCAAAGGAGACCATGGAGGCTATGAACCCAGACGTCAATGTTATAACCTACCACGAGTTCATTACCAGCGAGAATATTCTCGATATAATCAAGGACTATGACTTTATCATCGACGGCACTGATAATTTTCCGGCCAAGTTCCTGATAAACGACGCCTGCGTTATGGCTAAGAAGCCTTTTTCCCACGCAGGTATAATCCGTTTTCAGGGGCAGCTCATGACCTATGTTCCCGGTCAGGGACCTTGCTACCGCTGCGTATTCAAGGAACCACCCCCGAAGGACGCTGTCCCCACCTGCAAGCAGGCAGGAGTAATCGGTGCAATGGGCGGAGTTATAGGCAGCTTGCAGGCTATGGAGGCTGTCAAGTATATACTTGGTGTGGGAGACCTTCTCACAGGCTATCTCCTTACCTATGATGCTCTGAAAATGCAGTTCAGAAAGGTAAAGCTCCCAAGCGATACCCATAACTGTGCTGTATGCGGTGATAATCCAACTATTACAGAGCTTATTGACTACGAACAGGCAGAATGTGACGGTGTTGGTTTATGATAAAACTCAGCAAAAGCGATTATGATAGAATAGTTGCACACGCGCAAAACGAAGCTCCCATAGAGGCCTGCGGACTTATAGCAGGAGAGCTCTCAGGCGATGACAAGATAGTGAAAAAGGTCTATATCCTTACAAATGTTGATCATGCTGAGGAGCACTTCACACTTGATCCCAAAGAGCAGCTCTTTGCGGTAAAGGATATGAGAGCCAATGGTCTTACTCCACTCGGCAACTGGCATTCCCACCCTGTTTCGCCTTCACGCCCTTCCGATGAGGACAAGAGACTTGCCTATGACAGCAGTGCAAGCTATATGATACTCTCCCTTATGGACGATGAGCCTGTCCTCAACTCGTTCCATATCGAAGGCGACAAGGCTGAAAAGGAAGAACTTATTATAGTACAGGAATGATACTATGTTATATGATGTTATAATTCTCGGCAGCGGTCCTGCGGGACTGTCTGCTGCTGTGTATGCGAGCCGTGCGGGACTTAGCTTCGCAGTCGTTGAAAAAGAGTATATGGGCACAGGTCAGATAGCCTATACCGAACAGGTTGACAACTACCTCGGATACTACGGCATCGACGGCTTTTCACTCGGTGAAAAGTTCCGTGAACACGCAGAGACTCTTGGTGCTGAGTTCATTGATGGCGAGGTCACAGAGCTTTCCCGTGCAGACATGGGCTGGAAAATACTGCTGTCTGACGGAAATATTCTGGGCGCCAGAACTGTAATATATGCGCTTGGAGCTTCACCGAAAAAACTGGACATTGCAGGCGAAGAAGTATTCTCAGGCAGAGGTGTTTCCTATTGTGCTCTCTGTGACGGAGCATTCTTCGAGGGCAGGACAGTAGCTGTCATCGGCGGAGGAGATACCGCACTGGGAGACGCTCTTTACCTTTCAAAAACATCAGAAAAGGTGTATATCATACATCGCCGTAACGAGTTTAGAGCCAATGCTTCACTTGTAAAAAAAGCAGAAGAAACTGAAAATATCGAGTTCGTTCTTGAAGCTGTACCCTCTGAAATAATTGGTAAGGATTCGGTCACAGGAATAAAACTAAATCAGAAAGGTGCGGAGAAAACTCTCAGTGCTGCCGGCATTTTCGTTGCGGTAGGATCGCTGCCGAATACCGCTCTTCTAAAAGGTATAGCCAACCTTGATGAAAGAGGATATGTCATTGCAGATGAAAGCTGCATCGCATCGGCAGAGGGATTATTTGTCGCAGGTGATGTACGAACAAAGGTAGTCCGTCAGGTCATAACCGCAGCAGCGGACGGTGCAAATGCACTCCTCTCGGCACTGAACTATATCAACAAATAATCACAGAATGCCCAGGCTCTTTGGTCTGTGAATTACTGCATTCAAGTTATAGCCTCAAACTATAACTCAGGATAAATAAATACGATTAAACAAGGTATTGCATTTTTTCACAGCATGGTATATAATATACTTAACAGATAGGAATTGTAGTTTACTATCAGAAGGAGGAAATAAATATGTCAAAAATTTATAAGGGCGCTACAGGCCTTATCGGTAATACTCCCCTTGTGGAGTTCCAAAACATTGAAAAGTCACAGGGTATAAATGCAACTGTGCTTGCAAAGCTTGAATACTTTAATCCTGCAGGAAGTGTCAAGGACAGAATCGCACTTGCTATGATCGAAGACGCTGAGAAAAAGGGGCTTCTCAAAGAGGGCTCCACTATCATCGAGCCTACATCAGGCAACACAGGTATCGGCCTTGCTTCTATCGCAGCAGCAAAGGGCTACAAGATTATTCTTACAATGCCTGAGACCATGAGCGTTGAGCGAAGAAACATCCTCAAAGCTTATGGTGCTGAGATTGTTCTCACAGAGGGCGCGAAGGGCATGAAGGGCGCAATCGCAAAGGCAGAGGAGCTTGCAAAGGAAACTCCAAACAGCTTTGTTCCCGAACAGTTCGAGAACCCTGCAAACCCTGAGATACACAGACTTACAACAGGTCCCGAGGTATGGAATGATACTGACGGAAAAGTAGATTTCTTCGTTGCAGGCGTAGGTACAGGTGGTACAGTAACAGGTACAGGAGAATACCTCAAATCACAGAACCCAAATGTAAAGGTCGTTGCAGTTGAGCCAAAGGATTCTCCCGTGCTTTCAAAGGGTACAGCAGGACCTCACAAGATACAGGGTATCGGTGCAGGATTTGTTCCGAAAACTCTCAATACCGATATATATGACGAGGTCATCGCAGTTGCAAACGAGGACGCATTTGAGACCTCAAAGCTCATTGCCAAACAGGAAGGTATACTTGTTGGTATCTCCGCAGGTGCAGCTTACTATGCAGCTTTAGAGCTTGCCAAGAGACCTGAGAATAAAGGCAAGACTATCGTTGCACTGCTTCCTGACAGTGGTGACAGATACTACTCCACACCTCTTTTCAGCGACTGATAATAATGAACAGCTCTGGCTTCAAAGGCCTGAGCTGTTTTTTTGTACAGGCACAGGGCATAAAAAGTCCCGAGGAAGCTACACTTCTTCAGGACTTGATTTTATATATAATACATTGGTTCAATCTCTTCCGTTTGTTTCTCAATAAATCTGTCAGCAAGATCCTTCAATGTCAGTTTCTGTGAGAACTGCTGAAGATAATCATTGACAGGCGTCCATAAGCACTCGGCTATAGTTTCAGTAGCCTTTGCTTCAAGCTGATCATTGAATTCAGAAGTCGTAAAAATCGTATCATCAAGAGCGTTTACGATTTCGTTGAGAGTTATATCAGCAGGATCCCGGGCAAGGGCATAACCACCTCCGGAACCTTTGATGCTTTTCAGGAAATCAGCGTGTTTCAGAAGCGGTATGATCTGTTCAAGATATTTTGCTGAAATATTATTTCTGCTGGATACTGCGTTAAGTTTTACTATATTATTACCGCGTGAATTGACTGCTATATCAATCAGTGCGATAATACCACATTCGACTTTTGAAGATATTCGCATTGTTTTCGCTCCTTTATATTTTACTATTCCTATCAATATAATAAGTATAACATAAATCAAGATTTATTTCAAGTATTTACGCTATAAAATTTGTTTATATAGAGCTATAAGAAAAGCTCCGCCCGAACCTAATGATAGTTCGGGCGGACTTTTAATGGCATATAATAAATTTTTAGGAGTATTTATCAGTCAGTCAGACGTTCAACATCGTTCTGCTTTCCACATTCGCTCTGTACAAATGAGTACTGAGCGAGAAATGAGCTGTATTGGATTCTTCCTTGTTACCATTTATCAGCTCCTTTCTCTTGGTATGTCTATATTATAACCTGTATTTTAGGATTTGTCCAATCCTTATAATAAATACAAACTATAAAAACAAGCTATATACTGAGAAATTCTATACAAAAAGTCAGCTTCTCCGCTGGCGAAGAAGCTTTAAGTCATTCATTTAAATGTATTTTTTAGGAGGTTATACACTAAATGTTTTCAGCTAAATTTAGTTTATCAATACAACATCGTCCTAAACTACACATTCGGTCTCTTCCTCTCACAATGGAGCGGAGCATGCCAAGCATATAGGATGTTCTATTGTTCATTGTTTACCGCTCCTTTCGTTTGGTATGTTTTTATTATAACACTGAAAGAGCTGGTTGTCCAATCTGAAAAACTCATTGCCAACAATAGACCAAAGCTATATCAGAACTTTAGCCGCATCTGGTACCATACAGCGTTTCCATGTGCAGAATTCGAAATACCCTCATTAAAATATCCAAACTTCTCATAGAACTGAATAAGATTCTCTTTACATGTGAGAACTATTCCAAAGTGTTTCTGTTTTCGTGTCTCAATAACATAATCCATAAGCTGTGAAGCTAGACCTTTATGCTGATATTCAGGAAGTGTGGCAACCCCGAAAAGCATCAGCCATTTTCCATTAGGATCATACAATTCAGTACCTTCATACATTTCATCGCACAAGTCTTTTCTATTGACAGTCATCCCGTTTATCATACATAGTATATTATCATCTTTTTCCAGCACCCAGAAACATTCGGAATAATTTCTGAGCCTGCATTCAAATGCTTTTCTGTCTGCGGCTTCCGCTATTGGAAAGCAGCGGCTCTCCAATTTTGTTACAGCATCAAGATCGTTTATATCAGCGTTTCTTATTATTAAACTCTGCATAGATCCCTCACCACTTCACCTGCGATAAGCAGACCTGCCACAGCAGGTACAAAAGCCGTACTTCCTGGAATATCCCTGCGCTCAATGCATTTGTGCTGTGCCCCCGGAGGACAGATGCAGTGGCTACGGCAGCTTATTGACATATCCTCAAGTGGACGAATAGGCTGTTCATCAGAGTATGCCACTTTCAGATTCTTCACTCCCCTTTTTCTCAGCTCATGCCTCATAACTCTAGCAAGGGGGCAGACAGAAGTTTCATATATGTCAGCTATTTTCATTCTTCCTGCATCAAGCTTGTTTCCTGCACCCATTGAACTTATCACCGGTACATTTTTGCTTTTACAGCGCATTATAAGCTCCAGCTTGGCTGTAACTGTGTCAACTGCGTCGATGACATAATTGTATTCATCAAAGGGAAAATCATCGGCGTTTTCTGGAAGAAAGAAGCATTTGTGTATTCGTATATCCACTTCAGGATTTATTTCCTGCATACGCTCTGCCATGACTTCTGCTTTGTATTTGCCGACAGTTTTCCTTGTAGCAAGTATCTGGCGGTTAAGATTTGTAAGACAGACCTTGTCATCGTCGATAAGGTCGAAATGACCTACGCCGCTCCTGACGAGAGCTTCGCAGACATAACCACCTACGCCGCCTATACCGAATACCGCAACTCTCGACTCCGTAAGCTTCTTTATAGCTTCAGCACCTAAAAGGAGTTGTGTTCTTGAAAACTGATTAAGCATTTTTAACCTCACTTATTTATATTAAATCCATACATATAGTATGATTATATATCGCATCATCAAAAATGTCAATAGCAAATGCACAGAAAACATATTGACAAAATATGTTTACCATGGTATATTATAAATATAATATTACAGTATATCTGCGGAGGTGTGAAATGAAAAAGATAGAAGTTATTTCCATTGACAGAATAGGTCTTGTGGGTGAGATCTCTAAAATATTAAGCCGTGTTAATGGCAACATAATCACTCATACAGCAAATGTATCATCAGACGGCATAACGGCTATATCTCATTTCAGCGCAGATGTTGATCTGAAGAAGGAACTTGATAACGAAGTTCTTTCAAGAAGGCTTAGAAAGATAAAAAACGTCAGACAGGTAATAATTACTGATATATGAGGCGAAAATATGAGTGCAAATGAAGTAAAACAGGCTGTTGACTCTGAAAATGAAATAGCTTTTTCGGTAAAAGGAAATGATTACTTACTGTACGGGTGGGACCAGTGCGACGGCTATGTAATGAGCCTTGAATGCAACGGAGAGCTTGTATGGCAGTCCGTACCTCAGTCGAAAAAATTCTGCATAGAGGAGTTCCTCCGTTATTATTCAGAGCTATGACCTGTTATAGTTTTTTCAGATTGGACAGTTATTGCATTATGCAGTATAATAATAACATCAAATGAAAGGAGTTGTTTCACGATGAAAAAGATATGTTGCTGTTGTATGACGATAAACAATCGAATAGTTTTTTATCGGAGAAACAGCACTTTTGTATTCTGATCATGCGCTGCTGCGCAAATAAACGAACAAAGGGAATGCAGGTTTCTGCGTTCCCTATTTTTATGTCTAAAATTATAATTAAGGAGATTTTATTATGAGCAAGTATATTTTTACATCTGAATCTGTTACAGAGGGACATCCCGACAAGGTCGCAGACCTTATTTCTGACTCAATTCTTGATGCTTATCTGGGAAAAGACCCGACTGCAAGAGTTGCAGCTGAAACAGTCCTCAAAAATAACACTGTTATCCTCGCGGGAGAGATAAGTTCATCTGCTGAGATAGATACAGAAAAGGTAGTACGTGATGCAATAAAAAGTATCGGTTATGACAATGAAGCACTCGGTTTTGATGGTCATACCGCAGAGATAATCAATCTTCTTGACAGGCAGTCTCCCGACATTGCACAGGGCGTTGACTCTGCTCTCGAAGTAAGAGAAGAAAGTGGTACTGACATTGGCGCAGGAGATCAGGGCATAATTTTCGGCTACGCTGTGAATGAAACTCCCGAGCTCCTTCCGCTGCCTATCTCATTGGCACACAGACTTGCATATAAACTTACGGAAGTACGCAAAAACGGTACTCTTTCCTATCTCCGTCCCGACGGCAAAACGCAGGTATCTATAATTTATGAGGACGACATAGCTGTTGGCATCGATACTGTTCTTATCTCCACACAGCACGATGAAGAAGTGTCACAGGAACAGCTACGTAGTGACCTTATAGAATACGTGATCAAGCCTATTATTCCCGAAAGCTGGCTCAATGATGAAGTACGCATACTTGTAAATCCTACAGGCAGATTTGTTATCGGCGGACCTGTCGGCGACAGCGGTCTAACAGGCAGAAAAATTATCGTTGATACCTATGGCGGAGCTGCACATCACGGTGGTGGAGCTTTCAGCGGCAAAGACTCCACAAAGGTTGACAGAAGTGCTGCGTATGCTGCAAGATGGGCTGCAAAGAACATCGTTGCCTCAGGACTTGCAGAACGAGCAGAGATCCAGCTTGCATATGCTATCGGCGTGGCTGCTCCTGTATCAATTTACGTCAATACATTCGGCACAAGCATTGTTCCTGATGAAGATATACAGGCTGCGGTTTCGGAAGTATTTGACTTCACTCCAAGCGGTATAATCAGAGAACTTGAACTCAGAAAGCCTGTGTTCGCACAGACCTCAGCATACGGTCACTTCGGCAGACCTGACGCTGACTTTACATGGGAGCGTACAAACAAGGTTTCTGCACTCAAAAAGGCATTGAATGTTTCAGTAAATATATAAATTCAGACTAAAAAAGCTTCTTCAGTTAGGAAGGAGCTTTTTCTTGTCTGAAATCAATTGCGATACTTTCATAAGGTTCTGCTTTGGGATAGAGCACCACTTTTCCTGTTTCTGTTCGAATGGAATGCATACGACTGTCAAGGAGAATATTTTACCTCCTTCAACTATTGATGGCTATCGTAAAATCAAAAAGAACAGCATATCTTTCCATAGAAGAACAAATTGATTTTGTGTTTTATATGTTTACGGTTATGGTAAAACTTCTTTAAGAGTTACTTATAAGCTCAAAGATTAACCTATAAATATAAAGCCGCCAAAAGATAACAAAGTAAGAACAGTTAAAATTGACGATTATATTAATCGATGCATAAATTAATTATTATTAGACATGGATTTTAAGAAAACGCAAATATTTATATCTTCAAAAATATCGCTGTCTCTTTGTAGAAACCTCTCAGCCGCTCATTGACTATTTTAATATAATTTTTTAATGCATAAAAATGAAAACTGTTCTTGCACACAAAATTTGCTCCTGATGAATGATAGCGTATTGACAAACAAAAAATTTAATGTTAGTATATGCTTACAAGCTTGCTTTATACAGCAAGTTTTCTCTTTGATTTTTAGTTAGTATAATATAACAACGAGGTATTATTATGAGAAGAATTGCAATATACGGGAAAGGCGGTATAGGCAAGTCCACCACAGCTTCAAATCTGTCCGCAGCTTTTTCAGCTCTTGGGTACAGCGTATTGCAGATAGGATGTGATCCGAAAGCGGATTCGACAAAAAATCTCACTGAAGGCAAAAGAATAAACTCTGTCCTTGACGCTATACGTGAAAAAGGCGAGGATAATATCACTGCGGAGGACGTACTTTTTCACAGTCCCAGCGGAGTATGGTGTGTAGAGGCAGGCGGTCCGACGCCCGGTATAGGTTGTGCTGGCAGAGGAATAATCACTGCACTTGAAAAGCTTGAAGAACTCGGCGCTTATGATATATGCAAGCCCGATATAATTTTGTATGACGTTCTCGGAGACGTTGTCTGCGGCGGCTTTGCAATGCCCATTCGGGGCGGATATGCAAAAAACGTTTTTATCGTCACTTCGGGCGAGATGATGTCGCTGTATGCTGCGTCAAATATAGCCTCTGCTGTCAGGAACTTTGGCAAGCGCGGTTACGCAAGCTACTCGGGCGTTATACTCAACTCAAGAAATGTTCCCGACGAAGTAAAGACTGTACAGAAGGCGCTTGATGAGATAGGTGGAAATATCGTTTCGGTGATCCCCCGTGACAGTGCTGTGCAGGAAGCGGAAAATCAGGGCAAGACCGTAATAGAAGCTCTGCCTCATTCCAAAATGGCGTCATGCTACAGAGAGCTTGCCGAGCGCATGATAAAACTTACGGAGGACGAACAATGAGTAAATGCAGCATGATAAACCTGAGCTGTCCTGCCGAGCCGAGCCTTCATTATGTATCTCCGGCTCACGGCGGCTGGGGAGTTGTAAGGATAGCGGCACTTGTTCCCGAAAGCCACCAGCTTTTTGTATGTCCCTTTGCCTGCGGCAGACACGGAGCTCTCGGCGGTGAACAGAACGGCATAAAGGACAGGATTTCATACCTTTTTATTACCGAATCCGATATAGTTTCGGGAGACTTTGAGCAACTTATCATTGACAGCGTTGACGAACTTTTTGAAGCGCTTCCCAAAATACCGAAGGTGCTTTTTATATTCACATCATGCCTTGATGATCTGCTCGGCACTGACCATGAAGCTATACTTGCAGAGCTTGACAGAAAGTTTCCCCATGTGAAATTCAGACACTGTACCATGAATCCCATATCTCTTGACACTTCGTATCCGCCGGGAGTCACTATCGAGATGAATATGTATGGTCTGCTTGGAAGGAGCGGTGTAAAGCGGAAACAGATCAATATCCTCGGAAGCAACGTTTCGTTTGACGCGGAATGTGACCTGAAAACACTGCTGAGGGAAAAGGGCTGGAGCGTTTCACATATATCGGATCATGACAGCTTTGAAAGCTTTAAGACTATGTCGGAGGCAAGGCTCAATATCGTTACCGCTCCTATTGCTCTCAAATCGGCACAGCAAATGGAGCGTGAGCTCGGTATACCATATATTGCCTCATATGTCAATCATACACCCAAGGCTGTCGAAAACTTTTATGAGGAACTTTCGGAATTTATCGAAGAAGATCTTGTTGCTCCGTCAAAGGGATACCACATAAAAGCCGAAGAAAAGCTGGCATGGGCAAGATCGGTCATCGGAGATCAGCCGATTGCAATTGATTTTCAGGCAATTATAAAGCCTTTTTCGCTTGCGCTCACTCTTTCGGAACACGGCTTCAATGTCGGCATGATAGCTTCTGACGGAGTACCGTCCCATGAAAGAGCTGCATTTGACGTGCTTGCAAAAAAATATCCCGATATACTTGTGGAGAACCCTCTTGCACATGAAGCTGTTACCTTTCCGTTTGAGGGGGAGCAGTATCTCTGCATAGGCTTTGACTGCGGATATATGACAGGCTCGGACAAGGTAGTGAACATAATGGAAGATGAAGGGCTTTACGGCTACATCGGAATATGCCGCCTTATGGATATGCTGGTGGAGGCTTATACAGGAAAAGCCAATGTACAGGAAATGATAAAGGAGGCAGGACTTATAATATGAGCAGACTTTGCATTGATCTTCCGCCCCTTTCTCCCGACTATTCGGGAGCCGCTTCCGCTTTGTTCGACCTTGGCGGGATAGTCGTGATGCATGACGCTTCGGGCTGCACAGGCAATTATACAAGCTATGACGAACCGCGCTGGCTGGGTTCAAGGTCGGCGATATTCTGCTCGGGACTTCGCCGTATGGACGCTGTCATGGGAAATGATGACAAGTTCATAAAAAAGACCATAGCTGCCGCAAACGATCTTTCTCCGACGATCATAGCCTATCTCGGCAGTCCCGTACCTATGGTGATAGGCACTGATCTCAACGGAATGGCAGCGGAAACGGAATACTCCACAGGTATCCCGTCCTTCGGCTTCAACACAACAGGTCAGCGCTTTTACGACAAGGGCGCATCTGACGTGTTTACCGCGCTGATAAAGCGGTTTGCAGAACAGCGTCGTAAGGATCACATTCACAGCAGAAAAGCAAACATCCTCGGACTTCTCCCCATTGACCTCGGCAACAAGGGCAACTGTCAGGGCATATGCGATCACATTGCCTCTCTCGGCTATGATATCGTTTCACGCTTTGCCGCAGGGCTGACAGTTGAACAGGTAAAAAACTGCTCCGATGCCGATATCAGCATAGTGATCTCACGTTCGGGACTTGCCGCTGCAAAGCTGCTTGAAAAGCTGTATGGGATACCCTATGTATGCGGAGTTCCCATAAAGGGCTCCGACGGCTTTGAAAAAAAGCTGAACAGAGAGCATGTTTCCGTGGGAAGTCCTTATGCGGACGGAGGAGTGCTTATAATACACGAGCAAATATTTGCGGATTCCCTGCGTGATATGATACATCAGGAAAAAGACATATCCGTTACGGTTGGCAGTATGTTCGGCCTTGAAGAGGAGCTTGCACTTCCTTATGACAGAGACCTGCCCGATGAATATACGGTGAGACAGGAGGTCAACAGCGGCAGATATTCTGTCATTATTGCCGATCCCCTGATAAAAAAGCTGATAAAGGACGAGAATGTCAGATTTATCGGACTTCCTCATCCTGCCGTATCAAGTAAGCTTCACTGGGATGAACATCCCGATTATCTCAGTGATGATATAAAAAATCTTATATCCTGTCTGTGACAGGAAACGAAAGGAAATACTATGAATTTAAAAAGAATGATAACAGGTGTTTTATCAACTGTACTGATTGCTTCATGCTTTGCGGGCTGCGGCAGCTCGTCAAACGGCAATTCAGGCAAAAACGCCGACGAACAGAAGGAGACTGTCGTTAATATCACGGAAGCGACCTTCAATGAGACCGCAGATGATGCGGAAGCAGAAACTGAAAGCTACGAAACAAGGACCATAATCGACCACACGGGCGCGGAAGTTACCCTGCCTAAGGAAATGCACAGGATAGTTATTTCCTCCATACTTCCCCTGCCTTCCGTATACTGCCTTTTCAGGGGCTCGGCGGAGGACATAATCGGTATTCATCCAAGCTCAATGGCCGCAGCAAAGAATTCCTACCTTATAAACGTTTTTCCCGAGCTTGCAAATGCTGATACGAGCTTTGTTGAGAACGGCGAAGTAAACGTGGAGCAGCTGCTCACGCTTGATCCCGATGTAGTATTCTATTCCGCCGCAAATACGGAAGAACGTGCTTTGTATGACAATGCAGGCATACCTGCTGTTGGCTTCTCGACGACTATCGCAGACTACGACTGCGTGGAGACCTATGCGGCATGGATAAAGCTTTTCGGCGAGATATACGGTGAGAGCGAAACTGCAAACGAGATAATCGCCGACGGAAGAAAAACAGCAGAGGAAATAAAGGCTGTAACGGACAAGATCCCCGCTGACGAGCGTCCGAACGTGTTGATACTGTTCAGCTACGATGACGGAGTCATCAAGGCAGGCGGCTCTGATTTCTTCGCCAAGTACTGGATAGAAACAGCCGGCGGAAACAATGTTGCGGCTGCGCTCAAAGGCAGTGCGGAAGTAAATATGGAGCAGATATACGAATGGGATCCCGATATTATCCTTATCACCAATTTCAGCTCACACCTTCCCGAGGACCTTTTAAACAATACGGTGGAAGGCAATGACTGGAGCAGCGTAAAGGCTGTCAAAGAAGGAAAGGTATATAAGTATCCTCTCGGTATGTACCGCTGGTTCCCGCCTGCATCGGATACTCCCCTTGTGCTCAAATGGCTCGCAAAAACCATACAGCCAGAGCTCTTTGCGGATATGGACATGGACGAGGAGTTGAGGAGCTTCTACAGCGAGCACTACGGCGTTCAGCTCACAGACGAGGATATACAGAAGATATATCACCCTGCAAGAGCTGCTTCGGGAAAGAAATCGTAATATGACTGATAAAAAAAAGAGGCTGCCGTCATTTCTGACGGCAGTAATACTGATTATACTTCCCGTAGCGGCAGCTGTCATCTGCCTTGGTATAGGGCGCTATTCACTCGGTGTCAGGGAAACGGTTGAGATACTGTTTTCGGGGCTTAACGACAAGGAAGTTAACAAAACGGGATATACTGTCATTTTTAATGTGCGTCTGCCGCGGATAATCCTTGCAGCTGTTGTGGGTGCGGGACTTTCCTGTGCAGGGGCTGCCTTTCAGGGACTGTTCTCCAATCCCCTTGCAACTCCCGATACTCTCGGAGTAGCCAGCGGAGCTTCATTCGGCGCAGTTATGGCGCTTCTTATGGGCGGAGGACTTATAGCGGTACAGCTTTCGGCTCTTGCATTCGGACTGCTGTCATGCTTCATAACTTATTCACTCAGCCGGCGCAACGGCAAAAACAGCATCGTTATGATAGTGCTTGCAGGTATGGTAATATCCGCAGTATTTGAAGCTATGGTCTCCCTGCTGAAGTATATCGCAGACCCAGAGGAGGAGCTGCCTGTGATAACCTACTGGCTCATGGGAAGTATGTCAAGAGCGACCTACAATAATCTCATAATGGGGATACCGTTCATACTCATAGGCACAGCAGTGATATTCGCCCTTCGCTGGCGACTGAATATACTCTCGCTCAATGATGATGAAGCAAGTTCCCTTGGAATGAACGTGCAGATAATGCGCATCGTATTCATAGCGGCAGCTTCGATGATAACGGCTTCCTGCGTATCAATGTGCGGCCAGGTGGGCTGGATAGGCCTGCTGGTACCTCATATATCACGAATGATAGGCGGCAACAACAACCGCTCGATAATACCTGTTTGTGCAGGTGCAGGAGCATTTCTGATGATAGTCATGGACACCTTTGCAAGGAGCGCGACTTCCGCAGAAATACCGATATCCATACTTACCGCGATCATAGGTGCGCCTGTATTCATAATACTTCTCAGAAAAACAGGAGGTTCATGGACATGATATTTGAAGTGAAAAACGGATGCTTCGGCTATAAGAAAACAAGGATACTGAAAGATATCAATTTTAAAGTCGAGGACGGCGAAGTCCTTTCCATACTCGGTTCAAACGGTGTGGGAAAAACAACGCTTCTGAAATGCATGATGGGACTTCTCAAATGGGAGAGCGGCGGATCATTTATTGACGGCACAAGCATTAAAAATATAAAAAGCCGTGACTTCTGGCAGAAAATAGCCTATGTTCCGCAAGCTAAGGGCTCAGCCTTCGGATATACTGCAATAGATATGGTAACTCTCGGAAGGAGCGCACATCTGGGTACATTCTCTCAGCCGAAAGCAGAAGACCGTGCCGCAGCAGAACGTGCAATGGAGGACATGGGGATAACCTATCTTGCGGACAAGCTTTGCACGGAAATGAGCGGCGGAGAACTGCAAATGGTGCTCATTGCAAGGGCACTGACTATTGACCCTTCTATGCTTGTGCTGGACGAGCCCGAATCAAATCTCGACTTCAAAAATCAGCTCATTATCCTCGAAACGATAAAAAGACTGTCGGAAAAAAGAGGGATATCTGCAATCGTCAATACGCATTATCCCGAACACGCCCTGAAAATTTCGGATAAAGCCCTTATTCTGAACAGGGACGGCACAAATATTTTCGGCAATGCAGCCGATATCGTTAATGAGGACAATATGAAAAAGTCCTTTTCAGTTCAGGTTTTTATTGACAATTTCAGCTATAAGGGTAAGGAATACAGGAGCGTTACTCCGCTTTACCTCGTATGATCAATACAGACAACATAAACTCTCTACAACAGTTGCTCTTAGATAACGATGAGGGCAGCTGTTTTGTTGACTATATATGAAGGAAACAGCGCTGAAAGGACAGTTTTTTATCAGACAGATACGTAATACTTAGAATTTTGTTATACACAGCTAACAAATATTGACAAAACTTTATCAATGTGTTATTATAACATTGATAAAAAAATAACAAAGAGGCGATTTCACAATGTTCAATACATGGCAAAAGGAATGGGACGGCTTTACAGAGGGGCGCTGGAGCACTACCTCAGTAAACGTCAGAGATTTCATCAAGAAGAATTACACTCCTTATGAGGGAGACGAAAGCTTCCTCGCACCCCCTACGGAAGCGACAAAAAAGCTTTGGGACAAGGTCATGGACCTCTCCCGACAGGAGCGCGAAGCAGGCGGAGTCCTAGACATGGACACAAAGATCATATCAACAATAACTTCACACAGCGCAGGCTACATCGAAAAGGAACTGGAGCAGATCGTAGGTCTCCAGACAGATAAGCCCTTAAAGCGTTCATTGCAGCCCTTCGGCGGCATCAGAATGGCTCAGCAGGCCTGCAAGGAGTACGGCTATGATGTTGATCCCGAGGTAGTGGAAATTTTCACCAAGTACAGAAAGACTCACAATCAGGGCGTATTCGACGCATACACTCCCGAGATGAGACTTGCACGTCACTCGGCTATCCTCACAGGACTCCCCGACGCTTACGGCAGAGGAAGAATAATCGGCGATTATCGCCGTGTGGCTCTCTACGGCATAGACCTCCTTATCGAGGACAAGAAGCACCAGATAGATACTTCTCTCGTGAGAATGACTTCAAAGAATATCCGTCTCCGCGAAGAGCTTGCAGAGCAGGTTCGTGCTTTGCAGGACTTAAAGGAGCTTGGAAAGATATACGGCTTCGACATTTCAAAGCCTGCGGCTAACGCAAAGGAAGCCGTTCAGTGGCTGTATTTCGGTTACCTTGCAGCTGTCAAGGAGCAGAACGGCGCAGCTATGTCACTGGGCAGAACCTCCACATTCCTTGATATATTCATTCAGCGTGACCTTGACCGCGGTGTTCTCACCGAGGATCAGGCACAGGAGCTCATCGACCACTTTATCATGAAGCTCCGTATCGTCAAGTTCGCCCGTACTCCCGAGTATAACGAGCTCTTCTCAGGCGACCCCACATGGATAACAGAGTCTATAGGCGGCGTTGACGTTGACGGTCACCACCTTGTTACAAAGAACAGCTTCCGCTACCTCCACACTCTGGAAAACCTGGGAACAGCTCCCGAGCCGAACATGACCATTCTCTGGTCAACTAAGCTTCCGAGAAAGTTCAAGGAGTACTGTGCTAAGATGTCTATCAAGACTTCTTCCATACAGTACGAAAACGACGACATGATGAGAGTTGTACACGGCGACGACTATGCTATCGCCTGCTGTGTATCCTCAATGGTAGTTGGCAAGGAAATGCAGTTCTTCGGCGCAAGAGCCAACCTTGCAAAGTGCCTGCTCTACGCTATAAACGGCGGTGTGGACGAGCGTCTCGGCATACAGGTAGGTCCTAAGTACAGACCTGTTGACAGCGAGTACCTTGACTTCAACGACGTATGGGAAAAGTACATGGATATGATGGAGTGGCTGGCAGGACTTTATGTCAACACCCTCAACGTTATCCACTATATGCACGACAAGTACAGCTACGAGAGACTGCAAATGGCTCTCCACGACAGAGACGTAAAGCGTTACTTTGCAACAGGTATCGCAGG
>DBYI01000032.1:207-20380 GCA_002310115.1 Ruminococcus flavefaciens | reverse complement strand
AATAGATTTAAAAGCGCTTTTATGTATATCTTTTCATGTGCTATCGTGCTTAAAATGTTTATAGTGCGTAAATGTTCGTATGGAATCATACAACTATCAACGCCGTAACAATAGAACACTCTCTACTTTTAAAGGTAAAAAACAAGAGGGTTGATACCCTTCTATCTGAAACATTTTTCAGTTCACTATATTTTACCTCTCACTTTTAAAGCCGAAAAAAAGAGGTGGTGCTAACCTTCCCTTTGAAATTTTGTCCCTACAATTTTAAAGCCGAAAATACAGCAAGTTGCACGAATTAATTTTTGAAAAAATGGTCTGTTTTCAAATATTTCTCTCTTTTGTACAAATCAGAGCTTAAAAATATGCGGTACTTTTTTGCAGTTTTAATTCATGAATTTTATCCCTACACTTTTAAAGGTAAAAAAATGACAGGGTTATGCGTCTTTTCAAAAAAATGTTCCGTGATGAATTTTTATCCCTCACTATTTAAAGGTAAAAAATCAAGAAGTGGACAACTTTAATTTTTCAAAAAAGGGCACTTTTTAAGAAATTTCTCTCTTTTGTACAAATCTGTGCTTAAAAATATGTGAGACTTTTTAGCAGTTTTTATCCTGTGATTTTTTATCCCTACACTTTTAAAGCCGAAAAAATGAGGGGGTTATGCATTTTTTTCATAATAATATCGGGTAACGAAACGTGACCTCATCTATATTTGATGGTGAACAAAACGTTCACCGTTAACTTTACAACAAAAATGGCGCCCTGATTTAGGGTGCCTGCATCGAAGATGATTTATTATGATTAATGAATTTATATGTTAGTCTTGCAAAATAAGGGTGTTGCCATTTTGGCAATACCTTTGTTGAATTGTGAAATTATCGACTATTTAGGAGAAAAAGGTATGTCTCAGTCCTGTTTCGGGACTGAGAAAACAAATGAAAATTCGTTTTCAAAAAAGCACCAAATTTAACGTCAACTTTAAATAATATTAAAAGTATATGGGGAGCAGTGGCATTAACAGTACTATTTAATAGCAAAAGTAACGTTCGTCTGATATGGCACAAAAAAGGAGCGGCTCAAACTGAACCGCTTCTTTATTATTCAATTATCATAGCCGGATCATACTACACCTTTCTCTCGCAGTAAACAATATACCTCTGGCTATTGACTCCGTAGGGGTGACAGGTGTAAAGCGTGAGCATATCCTTGCCGTTCTGGATGAGTATCGGCTTTACGTCGTCAGGCTCGATTATCATTGCCTTTTTGACTTCATATTCAAGAGTATACCAGAAATTCTCTATCCTGACTATATCTCCGGGCTCAAGCTTCTCCACATAGCGCAGGAAGTCCGAACCGCCAAGACCGCGGTGAACCGCTATTACGCAGTTTGTGTTTATACCGCCGATAGGATATGAAGTATTGGTAAGATGTCCGCAGCCTGCCATCATAGTATCATCGTTTGCGCCGAGGAATATGGACAGCTTCTGATTCAACTTCTCTATCTCAAGAGTTCCCACGCTCTCTGACTTTATCCCATAGTCCTTAAGATTAATCTCGGGATACATATACGACGTTGAGCTGTTCAGCGATTTCTGATTAGTATCAAAAAGCTCCTTATTGCGCCGCCGCATATACTGATACAGCTTATCCAGATAGGGCTGTTCTTCAGCGGGTTCGGGATCAGTCAGAACCACCTTATACGGCGCAGGCTTACCCTCGTCGTCCACAGGCATTTTGTCTGCGTTGGGGAGCTTGCCGTTTTCGATAGCCTCCTCGATGAACTTGTCTCTTTCCTCCTCGAATACCTGGATATTATCGTTTACCTTTTTTCTGATTATGATCCTGCTGACATAGGGATACAGAAAAAAGCCAAGTCCGATAAGGAATATCAGCAGCAAAAGAGCTATCAATATTCGTCGCTTTTTCTTCTTTTTGTCCTTTTTTTTCAATGTTGAGATCACTCCTAAAGGGGAAATGCCGCTTATAATAAGCGGCACTCCCTGTTGAATAAACCATGGAGGTATCTAAATAGCATTCGAGAGGGTGTGTAATGCGTATTTAGCTAACTTAGGTTCAGTTGTTTTCCTGCTCTTCCTCGTCATCGTCTCTCTTCTTGAGGATAATGAAGATGAAGAATGCTGTGCCAGCCATTAAGAGTATACCTGTTATTGAGAATACTATTGTTGCTGTTGTTCCTGTGAATGGGAGGTTGAAGCCTGATGCAACAGGATCATTTAAGAAAGTTATTTTATATGATCCATCTGCTTCTGCAGTAATCTCATTAGCTGCTACTGCAGCATCGCCATTATAAACCTTACCATTTTCTGCTATAAAGATAGTCTGAGTATCAGGATTTGCAATTGAATAACCTGATTGTGTACTCTTCTGGGTAATTGTATATATACCAGGCGCAAGATCTTTAAGAGTTAAAAGGCTATCGGTTTTATCGCCATCATCAAGAGTAGCAGCGTCATTCGAATCATCAACATGGATGCTGAAATTTGTGATATCAAATGAACCTGTCAGCTCGGTTGAGGTATTAGTCGAGTCAACATTTGAGATAGTGATCGTTTTAGGAGTAAATGATGCAATTGTATCAGGATCAGGATTTGGATCTGCTGGATCAGGATAATTTATTGGTGCAGGATAAGGAACTGTAGGATCAGGGTCAGGAATATCTGTTGGATCATTTGTTCCAGGATCATATGCATATGAATATTCTATACTTGCCTTATTAGTAACAGCTGTATTTTCTGCCACTCCATCTGCTAATTCAGAAGTAACCGAGATAACAAGTGACGTACCAGTGAGAGCGGTTGGATCAGTAATGCTGATTGTTTTTTTAGTTCCTGACGTTGCTACTGTATAATCAGTGTTTTCAGTGAAACCTTCAATAGAAAAAGCAACATTTTTCAGATTAGTAAAATCATCTGTTATTTCATATTTTATAAGGTTTTCTGGATGTGATGGAACGTCAGCTGTAATAGTCCATTTATATGTCTTTCCATAGCCTTTTCCACCAGTATCATAAGCAACATCCTTTTTAACTGTCAGTTCCTTATCATTAACCATTGAATCTGTCTGCTTATTACCGTCTACTCCTGAGCCGCCTTTAAGACTAAACGTTACAGGCTTTGAATTGAGCAGATATCCGTTAGGCGCATCGACTTCGACGAGACAATATTCACCTAAAGGAAGTCCGTCTATGATGACTTCGCCGTTTGTATTTGTATAGTAGACCTGAGCCGCTGTACCTGCTGCGTTCATGACCTTTTCCCAGTTGCCTAACTGGTTTTTAAAATAAGCATTAAATCCGGCTTGTCCATCTGTTGTTGTCCAATTATGTGACGCAGGAGTATCACTTAATGTTTTTGTAAGTTTGATACAGTGTTTATTATCTGACTGAGGATCAGTATTAGTATCAGGAGTTACTGTCGGATCGTTAGTATCATTATTATCCTGATTATCTGTAAACTTTGGATAAATATGAACATCTTTTGTTGCTGCAACAGGAACCTGAATATAGATTGCTTCTGCTGCTTTAAACTTTGCATCAGTATCGTTGTTTTCAGGAATTATTTTATACTTACCGTCAGGTAAATTGATTGCTGTATTTGACAGTTGACCAGTTAATGATGTTGCGCCATCAGCAACACCATTTGCATCAACCGAAATAATTGTAAACGTTAAAGAATTATCAACATAAGTATCCAATCCTTCACTTGATGCAGGTTTATCATCCGTTGTTCCTGTAAGACCGGCTGAACCAGCTGCTTTCCTTGTATTATAAGCCGATTCACTAATTACATACGGGTGAATGGTAAGATCACTGGTAGTTGACGTATAAGCCACCGCACTAAACGGAACGTACTGTGCCAGCATAAACGCTGAGATAGCTAAAGCTGACGTCTTCTTAATCATTTTTTTCATAAATTCAACCTCCTAAGATTATTCCTTTTCATTATTTTCTTCCGTTCTGCTGTTCACATATGCAAACATCAGCAGACCGGCAAGTAACATTGCGGATATGCCGAATACAGTGTATCCTGTCATCGGCTTGCTGCCTGCCATAGGCAGCTGGAATGGGGATTTGTCAAGGAAGAAGTTAAAATGATATTCCCTGCTTCCCTGAGTTGTTTCTTGATCTAATGTAACGGACTTTTCCGTTACACCATATCCTACCGGCGGATCAATGCACATGATCGTGTATTTACCGCCTGCAGCAATTTTTGTCTCAACATCTGTCCATTCAAGAGTACCATTATTGTTTTCAATTCTGGAATTTGCTATTTCATTTCCGTTCTGATCTAACAATATAAAGGTTCCCCTTGAAATCTTGTGAGTTGAAGTCGGTTGATCATTTCCGCCGTTATACGCTGAGCTGTAAACATCTACCCTGAGTTTAACAGTACCGCTGCTATTATTGGTATCAGTATAGAAAACTGGCACCGTTTCGGGCTGCAGTGCAACTCCCTTTACAACTTCTTTATCCGGAGTATATCCGTCCAAATCAGGCGAATCAACACTATAGCTCATTCCGTATTCAAGAGTTGGATTGCCATTTTCACCAGAAACCCATGAAGGAACAGCTGTCTCTCCTCGCTTATCCGTATCACTAACATTATTTGCATAATTATAGTTGATCGTGATAGTAACGTAAGCTGATTTCCAGTGAGCATACAGCTCAATCGTTCCCGTTCCTTCAACTATGGTATCATCTTCGATACGCTTATCGTCTGAAGTATACCAACCCTCAAAAACGAAACCTGTGCATACTGCTCTCGGCAGGCCAATGTAGCTGTCGGTTACATAATCATAACCGTATTCTCTGCCCTTGATTACAGTTATTGATGGATCAGAAATGGTTACATTAGCAGCATCAGGCTTATTTTCCGGATCAGCATTACTGTCGACCGCATTGAAGTTTACTGTGACCTGGACACGTTTCGGAATATAGTAAACGTAATATGTCTCAACAACACCATCAGCAGCAGTTCCTTCGATTGCGTCTACTACTTCTTCAATACTGTTGGCCATCATCTTTGTACGCTTATATATTTCATAAGTATTCGAAGCCATATACTGGTCGATCTTATTTTTTATTGCAACTGTATTTTCATCATAAGCACCTGCATCGATTGCGATCTGCTCCGCAGTACCGTTACGGATCGGATTTCCGTGAGCATCACACTCAATAAAGTTTATGATGAGATTTTTATCTGTACCGATTTTTTCATATGTAACAGTTTCTGTATGTCCTTTATACGTCTTGCCATTAACAGTAATATCTTCTGTAAGATAATTATTAATAGCGTTGTCGTCAACCGTACCTGATATCAACGGGTGATTCGGGAAATATCCCTGAACTTCCGGTGACCTTACGAAATAATCAGTACCCTTAGTAAGAGCAATTCGGAAAAGATTGTTTACTTCATCATACTCTGTACGATCAGGTGATACATAATGCCTGTCTTTTTCAGGGAGTTTGGATTCGAAATCAACCTTGTCCTCATCATTCTTAGCCTTATAATCCACAACTAGCTTATATACTTCCGGTCGGTAAGTTCCGACTACATATATATCGCTTTCGCCCATTGTATACTTGGACGTCGTACCGGTGTTGGGTTCTATCGGCCAGTCCCAATCATAAGCGTCATATCCGTATGGATATTCAGCCGATGTTGGAGTGAACGGATAGAATCCAGAATCTGAAGCATCTATCTCAGCTCCGTTACTGTATGTAGGTCCGTCTGCTTCATGCGTTGTTATCGAGATACCGTCGTAGACCTGATACATGAATTTTACCTTATGATCCAATGAAACTGCAATCGCGTTGATCTTGATATTCTTAGTGATATCACCCTTTGGAATAGTAATAGTTATTTTTCCGTTGCCATTCTCATTGATACCATTTGAAGCAACATTATAAAGTATATTTCCTTCACTATCAGTACTTTGACTTACTACATAATTTTGTTTGGGATCATAACCTGATTTCATCGTCAGTTCAACAACGAGGTTATCGCCGTCGATATCATCCTTTGTGAATTCATACGTATTATCAGCAATACTTGATTCAAATCCCGCCAGAGTCTGCGTCAAGGTATACTTCAACCTGATCTTGACCTTTTCGGCAACGCTCTTTCCATCGACCTTCGGTATAACCACAGCATTTGGATCTGTGATATCTGGATCGAGGCTGCCCGTCAGAGTAAGGTATCCCTCTGATGTGACAGGATCGTTCACTCCAGGTGAACGAGTTTCATTCCACTGAACAAACTCTTTCTCCCACGTTTTTCCGCTTGTCGGATCTGTTATCGTTGGGCTGAAGCCTGTTACCTGACTGAGTGTACCGCCATATGAAACTATCACTTCGCTTGGAAGAGGTTCAGTGCCATTTTTCCATTGAGCATTAGGCTCTGGGATCTCGACATTTGCGTAGTCGGTGAGAACGTTAGGCGCAATACCCTTTGTGTCGTCATCAGTATCGCTTGTTGTAGTATGGTGAGTTACTGTGACCGCTGAAGTTAACTCAGTAGCTGGGTCATACAAGTAATTTGCGTCCTCATCAAGCAGCGGAACATCATTACCACCAAGGAATCCGTTTTTAGGTTTGAGCTTCACTCTTACGCCTATTTGTGTATTAGCAAGCGAATAGGTATATGTGGTTTTATTTACAGTATAACCTGCAATAGGCACTGTATTTGATGATGAATCTGTTGATGACACCTTAGCGCTTGCGTTATTGAGCTGCAGCTGATAATTAGTATCGCCTGCAATTTCTGTAACGATTGAAACCGCTGCGCTGTTAGGTGATTGTTCTACGCTGTCAACAACAAAAAACTGTGAGAACGTCTCGCCTATTGTAAAGCCATTGGTTGAAAGATAGCCCGCCAATGTTGATTCAGCATTTGCTGTCTTGGTCGTTAAAGTTGTAGACCAGTCATCAGGATAAGACTCTGTTCCATCAACATCTTTGATATAACCTTTAAGACCGACTTTTGTTATCTTTATCGCTCCATTTTTTTGAACGTTTAAATCATTATAAGTTTTTGTAGTGTTATTATAATAGGTATCAAGCGTTACAGTATCGTTAGTGCTATCTTCGTCTGTTAGTGTATCAACATACCACGTTCCTGTCAATGCTACATGCACCCATCTTACATAACTTATACTTTGCCCACTAAGTTGACTATAACTTAGCTTTATATTTTTTAAATACTGTGTAAAATCAATTTTTAACAAGTCATCAGGAAGTAAATCTTCCAGCGTTTTAACATATTGACTATTTGTGTAGTTTTTTCCTCCAGCAGCAGTGTATTGTGCAAGAACAGCTTCATCAGAAACAAAATTAGTATCTCTAACAAATGTGTTTTTATTGATTTGTTTACCGTTTTCTCCTTTAAAAACTGATAAATCAGATGTTGAAGAAGCAGGATTTGTAGTTCCTCCGTCTTGTCCATAGAAACCCATATGGGCATCATTACTATTTCCAACACCGTCAGAAGCACCATACAATAGAGCTTGACCGCCGCCGCCGCCGCCGCCAGCAATTATATAATAATTCTTTGTTGTTCCGGATTTTTCATAAACAAATGTTGCATATCCGCCTTCACCGCCACCAACGTCTCCAGTATCGGAATCGTCACCATTTGTACCTTTTAAACCTTTGGCACCTATATCAATGTTTAAAGTCAAATTACCATTCTGAACCCAAATATATCCTGAATTATACCCACCTTCACCGCCTTTTCCACCAGGGCCTGTTGCCCAACTCGATAGCTTTCTTTCTTTATCTCCGCCTTCTCCTCCATCTCCTCCCCATGCTTCTATGTAATAGATGCCTGGAGTAAGACTAACAGATGTCGTAACTGTCGTAACTGTGTTTGGATTAACATAGTCAATAACAACTGATGTTGTTACAGGGGCATATGCCTCCAACTTTTTATCATCCTGTAATGATACATTAAGGTCAACATCAAAGTCATATGTATCAGAGGTTTTGTCATATGAGAGATTCTTAGCCGACTTAACTGTAAATCCGTCTACAGTGGTCGAGCCCTCAGCTATACATTTGACAGTAGCTGTTTTGTTAATGATTCCGGTTCCAGCCGAACCGACCTCCGCCTCGGTGGCATCTTTAGATGTTACTATTGCAGTAAGCGTATGAGTTTTCTTCTTATTGCTTACATCAGCAGCACTTACAGTAAATGAGTTAGTGCCTGTGTATGCAACATTATCGACCTTATAGCTGATACTGCTAATGTATGCCTGCATCGGATCGGTGCTGCTATACTCTGTCCTGCCACTTACAAAAAGATTTTCTTCGGTATATGTTTCGTTTTCCTTTTTTGTAAGGTTGTTATTAGGTTCAAACTTAACATTATACTTAACATTTACGTTCGTAACATTTTCTCCGGCTGCACTGCTGTAAACGATATCACACTTATTATCCTCTGGATTCGTTGCCGAAAAGCATTTGAATGTATTACTCCTAAATATCGGCACGTTGTTTCCGCCTGCAAAGCCGTCCTTCGGCTTAAGCTTAAGGCTTATAGTCAATGTGTCCTGCGCCTGACCTTTTTCAAGACCATCGGTTTTCGGTGCAATCGAACCGCTTACGCTTATCTTGTTATTCGCATCAGCAGTAATTGGACCGGACGTGTTACCGGTTGATTTACTATTTATATAAGTTCCGGTAATATCGAAGTAATCAGAAATAGTTCCTTCGATAGTTACATTTTCAAGATAACTATAATCAGCGCTGGTAGGCAGATATCTGATTACTACCGCTCCGCCTGTCGCTGCGTTTGTATTTTTATCTTTATCAACGAAATACGACTGCTGTTCAGTACTAATATTAGCAAATGGAGTAAATCCAGCGATACCGCCATCACTTGCTCCTGCTGCAACGTAAGATGAACCACCGCCGCCTCCGCCGATATTTCTTGCTTCCAGAGGTTCATTCTGCAATCCGCCGCTGCCGCCTGCAAAACCTGCGCCGCCGCCGCCGCCGCGGAAGTTACCTCTGCCACCTATACCGCGCTTAGCATCAGGGTGGAAAATCCTCTGCCAATCATTCGGATAAGATGATGCCTCGATAAATCCTATGAAGCTCTTAACTATCTCACCCGGTCTGTCAGTACCGCCCTGTCCGACGTAAGCACTTTTAGTACCGGATGTAGAACCGTTTTCGCCTGCATAGTATTTTCCGATGTAATTACTGAACGCAGCGTTATCTGTATTAGTTTTATCAAATTTGCCTATTGACGGTGTAGCATTGATTTCGCTTTCGAAATATCCGCCGTCACCGCCGTTGGCTTTTCCTTCGCCTCCGAAGATAGTGCTAAGGAAGTTAAGGCTGTGCAGTGAAGCTCCTGCGCCGCCGCCGCCTCCGCCGCCTGCAATCATCAGGACTTTACTTGGATCATCTCTCAAATTAGAAACGTTAGGAACATCTTGTCCAATAGTAACGCCATTATCAACGAGATAAACAGCAGAATAACCGCCGCCTGCACCAACTGAGAAGATAGCGACATCACCGGCGCCTCCGCCGATACCGGCAGTACCACCGCCCGTTACACTTCGTGTTTCGCTTTCACCTTTACTGCCTATTTCATATACAAGCTTTTTCGTACCGGCATCTGTTGTTGAAACGTCAAGCATTCCGTAAACAAATCCGCCGGCTCCGCCTTTACCAGCTTTAAAGCTCATCGGGAAGAATTCACTTCCGTCGCCTCCGTCGCCGCCCCAAAGCTCTATCAGATATTTTCCTGCTTTGTCCAAAGGATACTCGCCATCGGTACTCTTTAGTCGACTCATGCTGATATCTGAGAATGAATAATCAGCAGTTATTTTGGAGGTAAATGTAAATGTGCCATCACCGTTATCCACAAGTGTATCATCATGCACTAACTTTGCAGATATATCATCTGAAGATGCGATAGTCGGAAAATCAACTTCGTCTTTAGAATATGCCGATGAAGATGTATCAGCTTTTGAAATCATAGGCATTGCAAAGGCGATCTGCTCGATGCTCAGCATAGCTGACAATATAAATGACCATATCCTGTTCTTATTCTTCGTTTTCAAAAGCTTCACCTCTCTTCAAGTCTGAAATTCTCGGATATAAGTATCTTAATTAACTTATATCTATTTTCAACATAATATTTATGTCGTTATTACATGCTTTATTATAACTTTATAAATATTTTTTGTCAATATATACCCTTATATAAAATCGATAAGGAGAAAGTTTTTGTAAACCGCAACAAATCTCAGCAACTGTTTTTGTTATTTGTTACAACTAAATGTGAATTTTTTGTTTCCTGTTTTTTAACAGTTTTATTTCCACGCTGTATATATTCTTTGACTTTGAAATATGATTTCGAGATTTTATAATACTTGTAGTATATAAATTAAAATACAATACGTTTTTCAATCTTTCTTATTTCAAAAATCCCTCTCTGATTGGAGAGAAAAAAATCAGCTGTAACTTTTTTAAGATACAGCTGATAATTTTTATTTAGGAAAGAAAAAAATATGGAAATGTGCGAATTACGAACAGAATCAATAGAAAAACACCTTTATTTTTTAAGAACAGTTAGATTATCGCTACTTCCTCGATATTCAAAAATTATATCCGTAAGCATGATCGGATAATATAGCAAAACCAGATATATCCTAACATCATCATGGCGCTTTCATGTTACATTAAAAGTTTTCTTGTGAAATGTATCGGATTGAGTTTTAAAAATCTATCGGATTGGAATTGTGAAATCTCTCGGACTGTGATATAATAAACAAAACAGCTGTACCCTAAGATACAGCTACTAAGCGATTATTTAACCATACAATTCATGATAACATTTATCATCATTTCTTTTTCCGAGGGCTGAGACTCAGCAATCATAATAGTGAGAGCCGCAAGCGTTTGATCAGCAATAGTCTTTTCTGTCTTGGCATCATCAAGGAACAGCGCATTGTTCTTATCGAGGAAGTACAGGAACATTGCTGCGGCGATACGCTTGTTACCGTCTGAGAATGAATGGTTCTTTGTTACAAAATACAGCAAATTTGCCGCTTTTTCCTCAAGAGACGGATATATCTCCACGCCGCCAAATTCCTGATAGATGTTAGCGATACTTCCCTTGAAAGAGTCGTCCTTCTCGTTGCCGAAAAGCTCACTATCAGAAGCAAATTTCATCTCACTGATTACCTTACGACATTCCTCATAGTCAAGTACATAAACTGCTTTGCTTCCGGTTGGCTTTTTCATGGTCTGATGATCGTAATCGTCAAGCAGATCAAGTGCTGCATTGAACTTCTCTATAACCGACAGGACTTGTCCCACTTCAAGCTGTTTTTCTGCGCGTTTCATAATGCGTATAACCTCACCAATCTGTTCTATACGCTTATTATTAACGGCATAGCCATTGATTATGTAATCTTTCAGTATCTTGTTTGCCCATTTACGGAACTCAACGCCACGCTGAGACTTTACACGATAGCCAACTGATATAATAACATCAAGATTGTAATATTCAATGTAACGGGTAATCTCACGATCACCTTCAGTTTGAACTGTTGCAAATTTTGCAACAGTTGCCGCTCGTTCAAGCTCTCCTTCTTTGAAAACATTTCTGATATGCCTTGAAATAGTGGATTTATCACGTTCAAAAAGGTCTGTAAGCTGATCCATTGAAAGCCAAACTGTATCACCGTCAGTATTTACATTGAGCTTCACAGAATGGTCAGAAGTCTCATATAAAATTATCTCATTTTTATCCATAGATATCACCTATCCTATTTTATAAAATATAACATATTTCGATTGAAAAAGCAAGCATAACGAAATTTTTGTTAAATTAAAGTATTATCTCATGATTTTTCATTAATTTGTACGCTATTCATTTCTTTTTCAATCTGTTTTTTCTTATAGTACAAGGGTATATCAAGTGTTTTTTGTCCGCTATTTGTCCGCTATTGGTACAAAAAGTTAGAAAAAAACGGCAAAAACGGATTTTGGTAAATTGCTGTTATTTGGCGTAAATTCGGCAAATTCTGAATGTTACTAAAAGTGCCGAAAAGCGTTCCAAGACTTTCAATTCCCGTACGGGTCACTTTGTCTATTTTACAAAATAGATATTTCACAAAAAATCCCCGATTTTTCGGGGATTTTTTTGCATTCTCAGGGTCGAAAAATTTTTTCAATTTTCATAGATATATTTTCTGAAAAACTCCGGTGTTACGGGAAGTGAACTCTTGAAATCAGCATTTCAGATACACGTTCTTCCAACTATCTGGAGGATGCTGCAACCGAGATACAGGTTCAGGGACTGGAGCTTGATTATGCGTGTCTGCTGTGGGATGCAGATATGCGTTATGAAAAAGGCGAATGGCATTTTTATAAGTTCAACGGACAGACAAAATGGAATGAACAGAACGGCGACAGCGAAAGTATGCAGGAGCGTAGAAAATACATGCTTAATGCCTATCGTGTTCTGCTTACCCGTGCAAGAAAAGGTCTGGTTATCTGCGTTCCCGAGGGAAATGCAAATAAAACTGTTGGCGGATTCTGGGAAGATACCACAAGAATTCCTGAATACTATGACGGAACATACGCTTACTTAAAGTCTTTAGGTTTAGAAGAAATATGATTACTTAGAACAATAATAAAGGATGATTTTATGTATATTCCGGAAATACCAAATAACAATCTTACTGAACGCATTGAAACTATCATTGAATTAAGCAGACAACGGATAGAGGACATTGGTGAGAGGGCTTTTAAATTCGATGATCATATCTCAGAAGATGAAATTAAAGCGTGGGAGAGCGAACACGGTATAAAAATACCCGAGTCCTACAAAGATTGGCTCAGGTTTTCAAAAAGCTCAGAAATCGACAGAGGAAGTGCTATTTTTTATGAACCCAAGGATTTTATCACAGATAATGATAAAAAAGCATGTGATGTTCCTGATGAATGTGTAGTTATCGGTGAACTCGGAGGATGGGGCGTAAGTGTTTGCTTTTATGCCGAAACAGATGAGATAATGTATGTTGATCATGGCGAGATATGCAGAAATCTTGATTTCGGAGATATACTTGATTGGGTAATAGAAACGTTAGAAGATCGCATATAACGTTGATTTGACCTGACACCAAATCTCGATGGATGGGAAGGCACTTAATAAAAGTTCAAACCATTTAAAATCTCATGAATATATGCTTGGTATTGATCTTGATACTATTACAAGAGTTCCAAAGAATCGGAGGTAATATTGTTATGTATGGGCATCAGATAAGAATTATGACAAACATAATGTATCAGGTTAGTGTTCTTATACTTAATAAAAAATGGGAGGAATTATATAACACGGTTGAAGTTGATTGTACAAAAGAAGAAATTGAATGTGAAATAAACGATTATCCTGATGAACTATGTGAATGTGAGATCTCAGATTTTTTTGATGGCACATCATTTGAAGCAATCGATGGTTATAAAACTATTGCTGTTGCAGATTTTTGGGCTGATGGCGAAGAAAGTGATTTGTCTATGGAATTTGAGTTTGACTTTAGCGGAAAAGAATTGAAAAAAGTCACTCTTAAGGGGGTTCATGTCTACTAACTTTAGAGAAGGGCGTCATGAACTTATTATACCTTATTCTTCTATAATATGGAATTAACCAGAAGTAAGATTTTTACTTCTGGTTAAAGAAAGCAATAGTTTTTTGAAATTATAAAACCCAGCAAAAAATGAACTGGTGCAAATTTTGCGACAGTTCATTTTATTGACCTGTGGAATTTGTTGAAAGGTTGGAGAGTGATAAACCAAAATAAAAAACACCTTNNTTTTTCAAGGTGCTTACTTTAAAAACCTAATTTAAATTTTGGTTTAAAACTTAAATCCCGAGAGGTTATGACACTCCAACCTCAGAAATCTCAAAAAATTTGACTTGAAAAAAATATCTATTTTGTAAAAGACACACATTACGCAATCCCACAGACGGCTTAGAATAGCCGTTTGTGGGCTTTCTTTTTTCTAAAAAATGAGTTTGTACGCTATTTGTACGCTACTCATATTTTTTCAGCGTACAAGCATCGCTTTTTCACAGTATCACTTATGCATATTAATGAATAATATTCATTTGGCTTCTCTGTTATATATTCCCAAACATTAACTAAATCATCAGTTTCCAACTCTAAATATTTGCTTAGCATAGCTTGTAATCCATTTTCTGAATACTCGCCTAATCCTGCTTGTCAAGAAAAGACTTGACAGAAGTGAATGACCGTGATATAATTTGAATGTAAAGCAACGGTGCTGTTTATTCAGCACCGTTTTTGTTTTAGGAGTGATAAAATGGAGCAGATAAGATATATTTGGACTGACGGCAGCAACAAGGATTTTCAGAGATTCTATTTATCGACTGAGGAATATTACAGCAGCCTTGTAGGCGGAGTTCAGAACCGAACGGGCTTTATCCCCTACAATTTATCTAAAAGCATAGGCAGTGTACTTATGGCCTATATTGATGATACAGCTGTTGGCTGTGCAGGACTGAAAAAATACTCGGATACAGATGCAGAAATAAAGCGTGTATGGGTCGAGCCTGAATACCGCAGACAACATATTGCTGAAAATATGATGAATATGATAGAAGAAAAGGCAAGGCAGTCGGGCTTCCGCAGAACTGTACTCCAGACGAGGGAAGCAATGCGGGAGGCAGTCTCGCTGTATGAAAAGCTCGGCTATCTGAGGATAGCGAACTATCCGCCCTATGACAGGCTCGACGGTGCGGTCTGCTTTGCGAAGGAGCTGTGAACGAATATAAGCAAAGGCGCTTATCCGTAATGGATAGGCGCTTTTTTACTGGAGTGAGTACTTTGAAACTGACATTTCCGCCCATAGGGGCAAGAATAGTAAAATCATCAATAGCAGTCGGGCTGTGCATGGTTGTGTACTTCGTAAGAACGTTTCTGCCTGTGGAAAACGGCATACCATTCTACGGAGCGCTGGCGGCATTATGGTGCATACAGCCTTATTCCGACACCACCAAAAACAACGCATTGCAGCGCTCTGTGGGAACACTTACAGGAGCAGTTTACGGACTTTTATTTCTGCTGCTGTTCCGCGGGCTTGATCTGGTTATCCCAGTATTTGTATATATCTCTGCAAGCTTTGTCATAATCCCTGTGATATATACAACTGTTGTTATGGATAAACGCAATGCTTCGTTTTTCTCCTGTGTTGTTTTCCTGAGCATCGCGCTTACTCATTCATTTGACGCTGACCCGTATCTGTTCGTGCTCAACAGAGTGATAGATACATTTATAGGAATAATCATAGGAGTAACTGTAAATGATTTTCGCCTGCCTGTCAGAACTGATAAAACCACTCTCTACGTCAGCGGCATTGACGATGTGCTTATCTCTCCGTCTTCAATTTACAGCAAGGTGGAGCTGAACAGGCTTATCCGCAGCGGTGTGAAATTCACTGTCTCAACTACCCGTACTCCAGCGGAGCTTATGTCTATAATGAACGGTACGGAATTAAAGCTTCCCGTGATTGTTATGGACGGTGCGGCGATATATGACCCAAAGGAAAAGCAGTACCTTGAAATGGCTTATCTTTCAAACAGTGTTTCGGAAGAAGCCGAAAAAATGATAGCAGAGTGCAGACTGCACTGCTTTGTGAATACTATGCTTGATACTACTCTGCTGATATACTATGGAGATCTTCGCAATTCCGCGGAAAAGGACCTGTTTGACACCCACAGGCATTCGCCCTATAGGAACTATATCAGCTCGAGATACCGTCGTAAAGACATGAATGAGCGTATCCTGTATATCACTGTCCTTGCCGAAAAGATAGACATCTTTCTGCTTGAAAGAAAACTTCGTCAGAAGCTGGGCGCAAGTGCAAGGATAAGCCTTTCAGACTCCGAATACGAGGGCTATATGTATCTGAAAGTTTTCTCTCCAAACGCTTCAAAGGAGAATATGATGACAAGGCTGAAAGAGTATACAGGTGCGGAAAAGGCAGTCACATTCGGCAGTATCCGCGGCAAATACGACGTTTACATCAATGACGGCGGCGGAAACGCCACTGTAAAAAAGCTCAAAAAAATATGCAGGTCGCATGGGAATTTTTGACACGCAAAGCTTTGTCAGACTATTGACAAGCCATTACTTATATGTTATTATGAGAATGTAATAAAATAAGCAAAGGCGCTTATCCGCATGGATGAGTGCCTTTTTCTTTTAGGTGGTGCTGCGATGAATACAAAAGATGTGATGTATTCGGCTTTTTCGGAAGGTAATAACATTCCTGCCGAATATTTCGATAAATACAGTGTAAAACGAGGACTCAGGAATCCCGACGGAACAGGCGTTATGGCAGGAGTTACCAATATTTGTAATGTTCATGGTTATGTTGTTGACGACGGTGAGAAAAAGCCTACCGAGGGAAAACTGATATTTCGTGGATACAGTATAAATGATCTTATAGAAAAGGCGGAATCCGAGGACAGATTCGGCTATGAGGAAATAGTATTTCTTCTTCTCACAGGACGGCTTCCAAACAGAAGTGAACTTGATGAATTCAGAAATACATTATCCGATGAACGTGAACTGCCGCAGGATTTCTTTGAAGATATGATATTGAAAGCACCGTCACCTGATATTATGAACAAGATGTCAAGAGCTGTACTTTCTTTGTATTCCTATGATGAAGCACCCGAATCAAGAACGCCTCAGCATGAAGTTGATACAGCCGTATCTCTTATTGCCAAAATGCCCGTAATTATGGTATGTGCATATGAGACTAAAAGAAGATGCTATTACAATAAATCAATGATAATGCATCCGCTGATTAAGGGACAATCAACGGCTGAGAATATACTTTCAACTATACGCACCGACAGAAAGTTCACTCACGATGAAGCGAAACTGCTTGACCTTATGCTTATGCTGCACGCTGAACACGGCGGAGGCAACAACTCGACATTTACCTGCCGTGTGCTTACTTCATCGGGAACAGATCCGTATTCCGCATATTCAGCGTCAATAGGTTCACTGAAAGGTCCCCGTCACGGCGGTGCAAACCATAAAGCACTGGAAATGCAGGAACTTATCAAGGCAAATGTAAAAAACTGGGAGAATGATGATGAAGTTGCCGATGTACTGAGAAAGATTCTACGCAAAGAAATCGGTGACGGAAGCGGACTTATCTACGGTATGGGACACGCTGTTTATACGCTTTCTGATCCCCGTGCTGTGATACTCAAAAAATATGCTGGACTTATGGCAGAAGGCACAGAGTTTGAAAAGGAATTCCGTCTCATTGAATCCATTGAAAGGCTTACACCTCAAGTATTCGGGGACGTTAAAAAGTCGGGAAAGGCAATGTGTGCAAATATTGATATGTACAGCGGATTTGTCTATAAAATGCTGAGAATACCCACTGATTTGTTTACGCCGCTGTTTGCCGTTTCGAGAATGGCAGGCTGGTGCGCTCACAGATTTGAGGAGATAAACAGTGGAAGACGTATAATGCGTCCCGCATACAAATCGATAAACAAAGAGAAACCATATATTGATATGGATAACAGATAGTTCTGTTAATATAAACACGAAAGGCTGATAAATATGGAAAAAATCAAAATGAAAACACCATTGGTAGAAATGGACGGAGATGAAATGACACGTGTGATATGGAAGATGATAAAGGATATTCTTATTCTTCCCTATATCGATCTGAAATCCGAATATTACGACCTCGGACTGGAGTACAGAAATCAGACGGATGATAAGGTGACCGTTGAATCGGCAGAGGCAACAAAGAAATACGGAGTTGCAGTAAAATGTGCGACTATAACGCCAAATGCTGCAAGAATGGAAGAATATGAGCTGAAAGAGATGTGGAAGTCGCCTAACGGTACAATAAGAGCCATACTTGACGGAACTGTCTTCCGTGCTCCAATACTTGTTGACGGCGTAACGCCGTATATCCCCACATGGACAAAGCCTATCACTATTGCCCGTCATGCTTACGGTGATGTATATAAAAATACCGAAATGCAGGTCGAAAAGGGCAGCAAGGCAGAACTTAAAGTTACCGATAAAAACGGCAATGAAGCATTTGAAATGATATATGATTTTTCGGACAGCGATGGAATAATTCAGGGACTTCACAACAAGGACAAGTCTATAGAAGGCTTTGCACGTTCATGTTTCAATTATGCTCTTGATACAAAGCAGGACTTATGGTTTGCCACTAAGGACACTATTTCCAAGAAATATGATCATCGCTTTAAAGATATTTTTGCAGAAATATATATAAAAGAATACAAAGCACGGTTTGAAGCAGTAGGAATAGAGTATTTCTATGCTCTTATCGATGATGCTGTTGCAAGAGTTATTCGCTCCGAAGGCGGCTTTATTTGGGCTTGCAAAAACTATGATGGAGATGTAATGTCTGATATGGTCGCTACTGCTTACGGAAGCCTTGCAATGATGACATCTGTACTTGTGTCGCCTGACGGTAAATATGAATACGAAGCTGCCCACGGAACTGTACAGAGGCATTATTACAGGTATCTCAAAGGCGAGAAAACATCAACCAACCCCGTGGCAACTATTTTTGCATGGACAGGCGCGCTCAGAAAGCGAGGTGAACTGGATACAATTCCCGAACTTTGTGAATATGCCGGAAATCTAGAAAAAGCTATACTACAAACAATAAGCGATGGTATAATGACAGGTGATCTTGCATCTATATCTAAGCTTAGAACGAAACAGACAGTTGATACTGAAACGTTTCTTATAGAAGTAGGAAAACGTCTGAATTCAATGTATGAGTAATAATTGTTTTTCATAAGAAAGGCTATGAAAAAAATATCTGTCAAACTATTGACAAGCCATAACTTATATGGTATTATGAAAGTGTAATAAAGCAAGCAAAGGCGCTTATCCGCATGGATAAGCGCCTTTATTATTTGCGTAAGAATGGAGTGATAACAATGACACAGCAGAATATCGAGCAGTTTACAAAGGCAGTTGGCAACGCAACCGAGATAAACGAGCTTCTCAGACGCTACGGCGTAAAATTCGGAATATACAAAAACGGTGTTTTTAATGAGCAATTCTTTCCTTTCGATCCTATCCCGCGAGTGATAGCATCGGCAGATTTCAAGAGCATTGAAAAGGGACTTGTTCAACGTGTAAACGCCCTGAACGAGTTCCTTTTTGATATTTATCACGATAAAAAGATCGTAAAGGACGGCATAATCCCCGAGAACTTCATCTACATATCAAAGGGCTATCTCGCACAGTGCGAAGGCATAACGCCTAAGAACAAGATATACAGCCATATTTCTGGCATTGACCTTGTTCAGGCTAAGGACGGCGAATGGTATATTTTAGAGGATAATCTCAGAATACCGTCGGGAGCTTCATATCCGCTGATTGCAAGAGAGCTCACAAGAATAGCCGCTTCGAATGCATTTTCCGAGAACGAGATAGTCGATAACCGCAACTATGCAAAGCTTCTGAAGGAAACAATGGAGTACTCCAACTGCGGCGGTATACGGGCGATACTTACTCCGGGAAGATACAATGCCGCATATTTTGAGCATTCTTATCTTGCGGAGCACACAGACTCTGTGCTCGTGCAGAACGACGAACTCTTTGTTGAGGACAATATCCTCTATCACCGCACATATTCCGGCGGCAAAACGAGGATAGGAGTATTGTACAGACGTATCGCGGATGAGTACCTCGACCCGCTGAACTTCCTGCCCGAGTCCCTCATAGGAATACCGAATCTCATGGAGGTATACCGAAGCGGCAACGTGGGTATCATCAACGCTATAGGCAACGGAGTTGCCGACGACAAAGGCATTTACTACTTTGTGCCAAAGATGATAAAATACTATCTTGGAGAAGACCCCATACTGAAAAACGCTCCCACATATCTACCGTTTTACGATGATGACATGAAGTACGTCATGGACAATCTCGAAAAACTGGTCATCAAGGACGTTGCGGAAGCAGGTGGCTACGGAGTAGTTTTCGGCAGAGACCTTACAAAGGAAAAGCTTGAAGAATTCCGCAGAACTATCGTTGCTGAGCCGAGGCGCTTTATCGCACAGGAGGTCATTGACTTCCT